>JBCCVL010000089.1:0-24568 GCA_039195375.1 Actinomycetota bacterium | reverse complement strand
CGCGGCGGAGCTCGTCGACGGCTTCGACGTCGCTGCGCTCCCCCGCCACCCGCTGACCCTGCCAGACGAGTGGCTCGCCTGAGCGCCGGCGCCGGTCGAGTCCGGTCACACCTCCTGCGACTGGCGGCTCCTCGGGAAGGCGCTCGCCTCGTCGAGCCGGGCCACCGCATCGGGTGACAACCGACGATCGATGGCGGCGAGCGAGTCGGCCAGCTGGTCCGGTCGATTGGCGCCGACGAGCGGGGCGCTGACCCACGGCTTGGATCGCAGCCAGTTGATCGCCGCCTGGGCCGGGGTCAGGCCCTCGTCGCCGGCGACGGCAACCAACGTCTCGACGATGTCCCAGTTCCGATCGCTCAACCGCCTGGCGTTCAGCTCGGCCCGGACGCTCGCCGGCTGCGGCTCGTCACGACGGTACTTCCCGGTCAGCACGCCGGCCGCCAGCGGGCTGTACGGGAGCATGCCGATGCCGTGCTCGACGCACATCGGGCCGAGCTCGAGCTCTACGAATGACCGGACGGGATCGAGCAGGTGGTATTCGGGCTGGACCGACACGAACGACTCGAGTTGACGCCGGTCCGAGACCCACAGGGCCTCCATCAGGCGCCAGGCCGTGAAGTTCGAGCATCCGAGGTAGCGCACCTTGCCCTGGCGGACGAGGTCGGTGAGCGCACCGAGCGTCTCGGCGATCGGGACCCGGGGGTCGATCCAGTGCACCTGGTAGAGGTCGATGTGGTCGACGCCAAGGCGCCGGAGGCTGTCCTCACAGGCCCGCATGATCCAGTGCCGGCCGAGCCCCTCCCGCTGGCGTTGGGTCCCCCGGTGATCGCTGAACCGCTCCCCCATCGCCGCTCGGACCTTGGTGGCGATGATCATGCGGTCGCGGTTGCCTCTGGCTGCGAGCCACCGCCCGATGATCTCCTCGGACACACCGCCCGGGTTCGGGGGGCCACCCTCGTCGGCCGACCAGGCCGAGTAGACATCTGCGGTGTCGATCAGGTTGCCGCCGGCCTCGTCGTAGGCGTCGAGCACGGCGAAGGCACCGGCCTCGTCGACGGACCAGCCGAATTGCATCGTGCCGAGGCCGATGGCGTGGGTGAACAGCCCGGAGCGTCCGAGCTGTACGTAGGGGAAGGTGTCGGATGGGCTGAAGCTCATGGGTTCCTCTCGAATCGGGACGCGCCGCGTCGACCCGGGAGGTTCCCCGTCGCCATCGTCTGCGTCGTGTTCTGGTGTCGGCGGGTTCCGCCTGGTCGGGTCAGCGCCGGCTGCGGACGCCCCGACCGCCGAGGGTCGGTGTGGTCGACACCCCACCGGTGTCGATCGACGGTTGCCCGGTCAGCGACCGTCGGTAGACGTCGATCTTGTGGTCGATCATCTCGATCGCATCGTCGAGCGCCGACCGCTGGGCCAGCACCTCGGTCCGGTGCGCTTCGAGCAGCTCGACCCGATCGGCCATCCCGGCGTCGCCGAGACGGACCAGCTCGGCGAACCGCTTCATCTCCCGGATCGGCATGGCGGTGACCCGCAGGCACCGCAGCACGCCGACCCAGGCCACGTCGTCGGCGCTGTAGCGCCGGTGGTTGCCGTCGCCGCGGGCGACCCGGTCGAGCAGGCCCTCACGCTCGTAGTACCGCAACGTCTCGGTGCTGACACCACACCGGTCCGCCATCTCCATCGGTGTCAGCCAGCGGTTCGTGTCGTCGACGCTCACGAGGACGAGTCAACAACCCGGAGTGCACTCCAAGTCAAGGGGATCGACCGAGAAACCGGCCGGGCGTCGCTACAGGAACAGTTCGGACAGCGTGTAGATCACGAGCCCGGCCAGCCCGCCGACGACCGTGCCGTTGATGCGGATGAACTGCAGGTCCCGGCCGACCTGGAGCTCGATGCGGTCGGCGGTCTCGTCTGCGTCCCAGCGCTGCACGGTGGTGGCGATCAGGTTCGACACCTCACCGCGGAACTGCTCGGCCACGTACCCGATGCCGTCGACGATCCAGTGCTCGACCTTGGCCCGCAGTTCGGGGTCACGCTCGAGGGAGCGGCCGGCGTCGACCAGGGCCTCCTCGATCCGGAGCCGCAGCTGCGACTCGGGATCCTCGGTCGCCTCGAGCAGGGCCGCCTTGAGCGAGGCCCAGAGGTTGGCCGACCAGGCCCGGACCTCGGGGTGGGCCAGGATCTCCTCCTTGATCTCCTCGCCCCTGGCCAGCATCGCCGGTGACGTCTTGAGGTCCTCGGCGAGGGCGGCCGAGCGCTCGTCGACCGACAGGCGCAGCTCGTGGTTCGAGTCGTCGGCCACCTCGCGCAGGAACCGGCGGACGGAGCTGTAGATCTTGTCGAACACGACGTCGTCGACGGCTTCCGGCACCCACCACGGCGACTCCTGGGTCATCCGGTTCCGGAGGCTCGTGGCGTTGTCGCCGAGGAACCGGTCGACGCCGCGAACGACCGTGTCGAACAGTTGCTGGTGGTGGTCGCCCTCGACGGCGACGTCGACGGCCCGGCCGATCAGCGGCGAAACGGGGATCCCACGGGCCCGCTCGACCACGACGGCCTCGAGACCCTGCTGGACGACGTCGTCGGACAACACCTCGGTGAGACCACGGACCACGGCTGCGCCCTGGTCGCCGACCGTCCTGGCGTTGCCCGGCTCGCTGAGCCAGTTGCCGAGCCGGCGGCCGAGGTCGGCGTCACCCAGCCGTTCGGTGATGATCGCCCTGGTCAGGAAGTTGTCCTGCACGAAACCGCCGAGGCTGGCCCCGATCTGGTCCTTGCGCCGGCGGACGATCGCCGTGTGGGGGATCGGCAGCCGCAGCGGGTGACGGAACAGGGCCGTGACGGCGAACCAGTCGGCCAGCGCTCCGACCATGCCCGCCTCGGCGGTGGCCCGGACATACCCCCACCCGGCCCACGCCTCCTCGCCCTCCTGGACGCGGGCGACGACGAACACGATGGCGGCCAGCACGAGCAGCGACGTGGCGACCGCCTTCATGCGCCGGAGGTCGGCGGCACGGGCCTCGTCGGTGGCCTGGCCGTCGTCGAACGGAGACGACCCGCGTCCGGTCGGGGCCGGCGCGGGGTCGGGTTCGACCCGCTCGCTGCTGAGCACCGCCTCGTCGGTCACGAACCCAGGATGCCGCCGCGGCACAGCCGGTCCACCACCGGCCCCGGTGGTGCGGCCCCGCTCCGGTTGGGGCCGACGGACACCGGTAGCGCCCGGTGGCGAGGCGGTACCCTCACCCCGGTGTCGGACCGTCCGGGATGGCTGCGGGTGGCGAGCCGCCCCTGGTTCCAGGGTCTCGTCGGTGCGGCCGTCGTCGCCGTGGCCTTCGCCTGGGCCCTCCCCCGCTTCGCCGACTACGCGGAGGTCGGCGACCAGCTCCGCTCGCTCGACCGTGGGGTCGTCCCCCTCCTGGTCCTCGTCGCCGCCGTCAACCTGGTGGCGCCGTCGCTCTCGCAGCTCGCCGCGTTGCCCGGTCTGCGGCTCCGCCATGCGGTTGCGGTCGACTGGGTCACGAGCACGGTCACCAACCTCGTGCCCGGCGGGAGCGCCATCGCCGTCGGGCTCACCTGGTCGATGTACCGGTCGCTGTCGCTGGCCACCGGGGCGATCGCCCGGTCCGTGGTGGTGACCGGCGTCTGGGACGCCCTGGTGAAGCTCGGCACGCCGCTCCCGGCGGTGCTGTGGCTGGCCACGCAGCGCCCCGTCGGGCCGGTGCTGATCCAGGCCGCCGCCATCGGCGGGGTGCTGTTCGTCGTCTCCGTCGGTCTCGGGGCCGCCGTCCTGACCGGACCCGGTGCGGCAACGGCGGGCGGTCGGCTGCTCGACCGGCTGCCGCTGCTCGGACGGGGCTGGCCGGCGCGGCTCGACGCGATGCGAAGCGACACCATCGGGCTGCTCGGCGAGCGGGGCTCGGCCCTCACCCTGGCGACCGTGGCCGGCCACGCCAACCTCTACCTGCTGCTCGTCGTGTGCCTCCGAGCTGTCGGCATCGAGCGGGATGTGCTCGGCTTGGCCCCGATCCTGGCCGCGTTCGCCTTCGGTCGGCTCGTGACCGCCCTCCCGCTGACCCCGGGAGGGCTCGGCGTGCTGGAGGTCGGGCTCGTCGGGGCGCTCGTGGCCGCCGGCGACGCCGCGGAGGCCTCGGTCGTCGCCGGCGTGCTGCTGTTCCGGTTCTGCAGCTTCGCCCTGCCCCTCCCGCTCGGGCTGGCGAGCTGGTTGTGGTGGACGCAGTCGGTCGGCGGGCTCAGCGCCCGGCCATGCCGAGCATGACCTGCAGCAGCACGTCCGCCCCGGCGACGAGGTCGTCCGGATCGGTGTGCTCGGCCGGGTTGTGGCTGATGCCGTCGCGGCTCGGGGTGAAGATCATGGCCGACGGGCAGACCCGGGCCAGCATCTGGGCGTCGTGCCCGGCCCCCGACGGCATGCGCCGCGTCGACAGACCGAGGGCGGTTGCGGTCCCCTCGACGAGGTCGACGACGGCGGGGTCGAACGTGACCGGTTCGAACCGGGCCAGGCGCCTGGTGGTGATCGTGACCCCCTCGTCGACGGCGATGGCCTCCAGCTCGGCCGCAAGGCGGCGGTCGGCCTCGGTGAGCACGGCGTCGTCGGTGTGGCGCAGGTCGACGGTCAGCACCGCCCTGGCCGCCACGACGTTGACCAGGTTCGGGTGCAGGTCGATCGCCCCGACCGTCGCCACCTGCGGCGGACCAAGTTCGGTGGCCAGGTCCCGCATCCGGGTGGTGAGGAGCGCTGCGGCATAGCCGGCGTCGTGGCGGAGCGCCATCGGCGTGGTCCCGGCGTGGTTCGACTGGCCCTCGATCGTGACCTCGGTCCACGAGATCCCCTGCACCGACTCGACCGCCCCGATCCGGATCGCCTCCCGCTCCAGCACCGGACCCTGCTCGATGTGGAGCTCGACGAAGGCATGCGGCGTCAGGCCGGGGACCGGGGCCGAGCCCCGGTAGCCGATGCGGTCGAGCTCGGCCCCGACCCTGGCCCCGTCGATGCCCTCGATCGCCAGCGCCTCCTCGAGCGCCATGCCCCCGACGTAGACGAGCGACCCCATCATGTCGGGCGGGAAGCGGGCCCCCTCCTCGTTGGAGAAGACGGTGACGGCGAGCGGCCGCCCGGGGCCGTGGCCGGCGCCGAGCAGGGTCTCGATCACCTCGAGCCCGGCGAGCACGCCGAGGTTGCCGTCGTAGCGGCCGCCGGTGGCGACGGTGTCGATGTGGCTGCCGGTCATGACCGGGGCGAGACCGGGGTCGACGCCGTCCGGGACCCAGGTGCCGACCACGTTGCCGATCCCGTCGATCGTCACGGTCAGGCCGAGATCCCGCATCCAGGTGACGACCAGGTCGCGCCCGTCGCGATCGGCGTCGGTGAAGGCCAGCCGGGAGCAGCCCTCCGTGCCGGCGATGGCCCCGATCTCACCGAGTCCGGCCAGCCGCTGGAGCAGCCGGTCACCGTCGATGCGGAGCGAGGACGGTTCGATGCCGTCGGTGACGGTCATTCGTCGGCGCCCGAAGCGGCTCGCTTGGCGTCCCGGCGGATCTGTTCGGCGATGGCCCGGTAGCCGGCGTCGACCCGGTCGAGCTGGTCGGTGACCTCGGCCAGCACGTCGACGGCGTAGCTCTCGACGGTGAACATCGCCCCGTCGGTCCTGGTCCCGGTCCGGTCCCACCGGTCGGCCCGTACCTTGTCGACGAGGTCGGCCACCTTCCCGGCCGTGCTGGCCAGTCGGTAGGCCAACTTGTCGACCTCGCCGGCGGCGTAGCGGTCCTCGACGGCGGCCCGATCCCGGTTCCACCCGGCAAACGTCGGGTTCTTCTTCTTGAGCATCCGGTTGAGCCGCTCGTCGGCCGCCTCGTAGACGTCGGCCGCCTGGGTGGCCCGCTCGACGGCCGACCACGGGTCCGGGTCGGCCGGTGTCGCCGGTGGCCGCCTGGTCCGCACGTCACCCCGCTGCAGTGCCGCCCGGAAGCCAGCGGCGTTGGCCCGCATCCTGGCGCCGATCTGATCACGATCGACCTGCCGGTCTGGAGCGTCGGCGTCGGATGGTTGGTCGGACATCGCCCCACACTACCGGCCGAGCCCCTGGCGGTCGGACTGGGCCGGCGGCCGATGGTGGCCGACGGGCACGGGATCCGGCCGTTGGCGCCCGAGTGGATGGGTTGGCGGGGACCTACGATCGATTCGAGGCCACCGGGCGGTCGAGCCGGCGGCTCCCCGACCCGGCACGGCGACGAGGACGAGCGGTGACCACGAGCGACCGGACCGATGACCAGAGCACCGGTGAGCCGACGACCAACGGCGCCCCGGACCCCGCTGTCCCGACGGATGGGCCGCTGGTGCTGCTCGGGGCCGTCTGGGGTGAGTCCGGTTGCCGTCTCCGGCTGCGGCGCCCTGGCGAACCGTCGATGCTCGTGCCGGCCGTCGGCCTGGAGCTGCGCTACCGGGTGCCGGACGGCCAGCCCCGTCACTGCATCGGTCACCGCTCGCCCAAACGCAACGACGGGAACCACCTCGACTGCGACACTCCGCCCCAGGAGGGGCAGGCGACGTGTGTGCGCTGCGCGGTGGCCGACGCCGAGTTCGCAGCCGATCTGCACCACGCCCACACCCGACCGCGAAACGAGCTCGACCCGGCCGTCCTGCAACACCTGCGACGGCCGAACGTGTTGTACGTGGCCGCCTTCCGGGACGGCTCGTTGAAGATCGGCACGTCGACGGCGACCCGGCGCGACGTCCGGCTGGCCGAGCAGGGGGCGTGGCGGGCGGTCGAGGTGGCCGAGGTGGCCGACGGGTTCGCGGTCCGGCGCCTCGAGGACCTCGTCACCCGGGAACTCGGCCTGACCCAGGCGGTCGCCACCTCACGCAAGCTCAAGGGCATGGTCGCGCCCCGGCCGGACCGCGATCTCGACCGGGCGATCGACGACGCCACGACCGCGGTCAACGAGCTGCTCGACGGACCCGAGGGGTCCCAGCTCGGTTCGGCGAACCCGACGGGGATCCGGTGGTCCAACCCCGGTGCGGACGAGCCCTGGTGGCGGCGGGTGCTCCGCTACCCGAGCCCGATCGACGTCGGCGCCCACCGGGTCCGGATCGAGGCGATGTGCGGTCGGCTTGCCGCGCTGTCGCGGCCGGGGACGGAGCGCGCCGACGGCACCGACGTCTTCGTCGACGACCTCGGCAAGCTCTGGGGACGGGAGCTGTCGCTCGGTGAGGTCGAGCCGGACCAACTGCTCGTCCAGGACACGCTGTTCTAGCGACGTTCCGACCGTCGTGCTGAGCGACGACGCCGGCAGGGCTAGAGTCGGCCGCATGATCGACGGCGAGTACGAACCGAGCACCTGGGACTGGGTCCGCGAGCAGATCGAGACCTACGAGCGGTCGGGTGGCACCGAGGCCAACACCCTGCGCGACACCGGCATCCCGATCATCATCGTGACGATGCGGGGCCACAAGTCGGGCAAGGTCCGCAAGATCGCGCTGATGCGGGTCGAGCATGAGGGCCGCTACGCCCTGATCGCCTCGAAGGGTGGGGCGCCGGAGAATCCGGGCTGGTACCACAACCTGGTGGCCGACAACGAGGTGATGATCCAGGACGGGCCCGAGCCGTTCGCCACCACGTGCCGGCTGGTGTCGGACGACGAGCGCACCCAGTGGTTCGACCGCGGCGTCGCCGTGTTCGCGAACTACGCCGAGTACCAGCAGAAGACCGACCGGGAGATCCCGATCTTCGTCACCGAGCCCGCCGGCGCCTAGCGAGAGCCGATCGGCGGCTGGTCGGGGGAACCCACCAGCCGGTGTCACCCGGAGCCAGTAGGCTGCCCGCCATGGGTAGACGAGCATGGACAGGCATCCTCCTGGCGCTGGCACTGCTCGCCGCGTCGTGCGGCGACGATGATTCGACCACCGAGGCCGCCGACGGCGCGGCCGGCGGCTGCGATCCGCTGCCGACGGTCGCCGACGGCACGCTGACGGTCGCCACCGGGGAGCCGGTGTTCTCGCCGTGGATGGAAGACGACGACCCGACCAACGAGATGGGCTTCGAGAGCGCGTTGGTGTACGCCCTGGCCGACGAGCTCGGTGTCGAGTCGGTCGAGTGGGTCCGCACGGGCTTCGACGAGGCCATCGCTCCCGGCGAGAAGGACTACGACTTCAACATCCAGCAGTACTCGATCACCGCCGAACGTGACGAGGTGGTCGACTTCTCGGCCGGCTACTACCAGGTCGAGCAGGCGATCATCGGTCCGGCCGACTCGCCGGCGGCGAGTGCAGCCACGGTCGCCGACCTCAAGGGTCTCCGCCTCGGTGCCGCCATCGGCACCACCAGCCTCGACTACATCGAGAGCGTGATCGAGCCGGACAACGACGCCGCGGTGTACGACGACAACGTCGACGCCAAGGCCGCGTTCGACGCCGGCCAGATCGACGGGCTGGTCCTCGACCTGCCGACCGCCTACTTCATCACGGCCGTCGAGATCACCGACGCCTCGATCATCGGGGTCCTGCCCCGGGTCGGCGACAGCCCCGAGGAGCTCGGCATGCTGTTCACCGACGGCAGCGCCCTCGTTGCCTGCGTCGACGAGGCGCTCCAGTCGCTTCGCGACGCCGGCACCATCGAGGCGCTCGAGGACGAGTGGCTCAACCAGGGCGGGTCGATCGCGACCCTGGGCAACTGACGACGCCCGTGCCCGAGGGGCCGGGACCGGGGACCCGCTCCGGCGTCCTCGGTGAGGAGGGGGCCCGATCGGCGGCGATCGCAACCGCATCGACGGTGACGTTCGTCGCCGTCGCCGCCTACCTCATCCTGTCAAGCCCCAACTGGCCGAGGGTTCAGGAACAGTTCTTCTCGCCGAGCGACTTCGTCGACGCGTTCCCCGACGTGCTCGGCGGGTTCTGGGTCAACATCCAGTTGTTCGCCGTCTCGATGGTGACCATCCCCGTCGTGGCGCTGGCGATCGCGGTGATGCGCAGCCTGCGAGGGCCCGGCTTCTTCCCCGTCCGGGCGGTGGCGGTGATCTACACCGACATCTTCCGGGGCATCCCGCTGATCCTGTTGATCCTGCTGCTCGGGTTCGGCCTGCCGGCGCTCGACATCGCCGGCCTGCCCCGATCGGCGTGGTTCTGGGGCCTCGTTGCGTTGACGCTGTCCTATTCGGCCTACACCGCCGAGATCTACCGATCGGGCATCGACGCCGTCCCCGAGAGCCAGCGGGCGTCGGCTCGGGCCCTCGGCCTCACCCAGACCCAGGCCCTGCGCTACGCCATCCTCCCCCAGGCGATCCGCAACGTCGTCCCGGCCCTCATGAACACGGTGGTCTCGCTGCAGAAGGACGTGGCCCTCGTCTCGGTGCTCGGTGTCCGCGAGGCGCTGCGGGAGGCCGAGATCATCACCGCCCGTTCCTTCAACTACACCCCGTTTGTCGTCGCCACGCTGCTGTTCCTGGCCATCAGCGTTCCGCTGACCCGCCTCGTCGACTGGTACACGGCCCGAGACCGCGAGCAGCGAGCCCAGGCGGTGACGTGATGGGCGATGAGCAGCCGGCGACCAAGCTGGAGCTCGACGGGGTCGAGAAGGCGTTCGGCGACAAGCGGGTGCTCAACGGGCTCGACCTTCGGGTCGGCGAGCACGAGGTGGTGTGCCTGATCGGACCGAGCGGGTGTGGCAAGTCGACGATCCTGCGCTGCATCGACCTGCTCGACCCCATCGACGCCGGCTCGATCGCCCTCGACGGGTCCCCGATCGCCGGACCGTCGGCCGGGCGGGTCGAGGCGAACGAGGTCCGCCGCCGGATCGGGATCGTGTTCCAGTCGTTCAACCTGTTCCCCCACCTCAACGTGCTCGACAACGTCACCCTCGGCCCCCGCCGGGCCCACGGCGTCGACCGCGGTGAGGCCGAGAGCCGGGCCCGCGATCTGCTCGACCGGTTCGGGCTCGCCGACAAGGCCGCCGAGTTCCCGAACAAGATGAGCGGCGGCCAGAACCAGCGGGCCGCCATCGTGCGGGCGCTGATGGTCGAGCCCGAGGTCCTGCTGCTCGACGAGGTCACCTCGGCCCTCGACCCCGAACTGGTCGGCGAGGTCCTCGGGGTCATCCGTGAGCTGACCGACCAGGGGCTCACGATGGTGCTGGCCACCCACGAGATGGGCTTCGCCCGAGACGTCGCCACGACGGTTGCATTCCTCGACCGGGGCCGGGTGCTGGAGGCCGGCCCGCCGGCCAAGCTGTTCGGCGACCCGACGCAGGAGCGGACGAAGCAGTTCCTCAGACGGGTCTCCGAGGCCGGCCGGCTGTGAACGCCGACGGAGCGACCGGGTCCGGCCCGACCACCCGTGACTACAGTCGGCTGCGATGCGCCTGACCAACCGCACCCTGGAGCTGACCGCCTCCCCCATCGCCGAGGCCCACGCCTGGCTGGCCCATCGGACGAGCGACCGGTCGCTGCTCGACCTCTCGCAGGCCGCCCCCAGCTACCCGACGGCGCCCGAGATCGCCTCCCGGATCGCCGAGGTGGCGGGTGAGACCGACGGCGGGCGCTACGCCCCACCGCCCGGCCTGCCCGAGCTGAACGACGCCTTCGCCGCCGAGCTCGGCGCCGACTACCGGGCCGACCTCCGAGGCGAACAGATCCTGCCGACCGGCGGGTGCAACCAGGCGTTCTGCGTCGCCACCTCGGCGCTGGCCGAGCCGGGCGACGAGATCATCCTGCCAATCCCGTACTACTTCAACCACGACATGTGGCTGCGCCTCGACGGGGTCACTCCCCGCTACCTGGCCCCGGACCCCGAGCCGGCCGGCCCCGCCGACCTGGTGCCGAGTCCCGAACGGGCGGGTGAGCTGATCGGGCCGAGGACCCGGGCCATCGTGCTCGTCACCCCCGGCAACCCGACCGGGGTCACCATCCCGCCCGACACGATCCACGCCTTCGCCGAGCTGGCCAGGGCGAACGACCTGGCCCTGATCGTCGACGAGACCTACCGCAACTTCCGGACAACCGACGAGCCGCCCCACGACCTGTTCCGTGATCCGGCGTGGACCGACACGGTCGTCAGCCTCCACAGCTTCTCCAAGGACCTGGCGATCCCCGGCTACCGGGTCGGCGCCATCGTGGCCGGCTCCGAGCTCATCTACGAGATCATGAAGCTGGTCGACTGCGTCCAGATCAGCGCCCCCCGGATCGGCCAGGAGGCGGCGATCGCCGGCCTCCGCGACGCCCGAGCGTGGCGGACCGAGCAGGTCGACCGGATCAACCGGGCCCTCGACCGGTTCCAGCAGGTCATGGCCACCCGTCCTGGCGGCTTCGAGCTGGTGACCGCCGGGGCCTTCTTCGGCTGGGCCAGGCACCCGTTCGCCGACCTGGCCACCGCCGAGGTGATCAAGCGCCTCGTGCTCGATCACGACGTGCTGGCCATCCCGGGCACCGCCTTCACGCCCAGCGACGACCGCTGGATCCGATTCAGCTACGCCAACCTCGACGTCGACGACTTCGACGAGCTGGCCGCCCGCCTGGCCGAGATGGCTGGCTGAGCGGATGGCGGAGCGGCATATACTCCGTGTCCATGGCCACCGGAACCGATGACACGGTCACGATCTATCACAACCCCCATTGAGGCTCCTCCAAGAACGCCTTGGCGGTCGCCGAGGAGCTGGGAGTGGAGCACGAGACCGTCCTCTACATGAAGGAGCCGCCCGGTCGGGAGGCCCTGGAGGCCATCGTCGCCGGCCTCGAGGACCCGGTCGAGGACCTGGTCCGCAAGGACTCGAAGTTCAAGAAGCTCGAGTTGAACCCCGACGACTACGTCGACAACCCCGAAGCGGTCATCGACCTGCTCGTCGAGCAGAAGGCGCTGCTGCAGCGACCGGTCATCGTCAAGGGCTCGAAGGCCATCATCGGCCGACCGAAGAGCCGGATCGCCGAGTTCCTGGGCTGATCGGGCCGACCACCACCGTCCCCTCCCCTTCCCGGATCGACCGCCCGTGACCGACTTCACCGAAACCCAGAGCAGCTGGCTGTCCGCCGAGGACATGGAGACGGCCAGGGGCCGGCTCCCGATCGTGTACGTGAATGCCGTGCCGGTCCGCACCGACGACGCCGGCGTCGTCACCCACGTCGGGCTGTTGCTCCGCATCGGGCCGGACGGGGCGGCCAACCGGGAGATCGTCGCCGGCCGCGTCCTGTACGGCGAGCGGGTCCGGGACGCACTGCTCCGTCACCTCGAGAAGGACCTCGGGCCCCTGGCGCTGCCCCGCATCCCCGCCTCGCCCCAGCCGTTCACGGTGATCGAGTACTTCCCCAACCCCGACATCAGCGGGTTCTACGACCCCCGCCAGCACGCCGTCGGTCTCGGCTACGTCGTGCCGGTCGAGGGTGACTGCGAGCCATCCCAGGACGCGCTCGACCTCGTCTGGCTGAGCCCAGACGAGGTCGTCAGCCCAACGGTGGCAGCCGAGCTCTCGCCCGGTCACGAGAAGGTCGTTCGGCGGGCCCTGGCCCACACCGGCTGCCTGCCCTGACCGGTCCGCACCGACGGACCGAATCACCCCTCCCGTCGGCCGCAAGCCGACGAATGTGAGGGCCATCTCGATCCTGGATACGGGTCTCAATCTTTCGGCCACCATGGTCGAAAGAGTGCAACATGGTGGCCGGATACGACGACGCTGCCCACCTCTTCCGCCGGGCCGGATTCGGTGCCCTGCACGAGGAGGTCGAGGTCTTCAGGCACTGGAACTGGGAGTCGCTGGTCGACCTGGTGCTCGACACCTCCAGGGCCCCGACGCCACCGCCGTTCCCCGACCTGTCCGACGGGCGCAGCTACTACGAGCGCTGGGTCGACATGATCCACTACTGGCTCGACCTGGCCCGCCGGCCGGTCGACCAGGCTCCCGTCGTCGAGAAGGTGACGCTGTTCTGGAGCGGGGTGCTGTGCAGCGGGATCGACAAGGTCCCGGTCCACAAGGCCCTCATGGAGCAGAACCACGCCTTCCGGACCCTCGGCATGGGCAGCTACCACACGCTGCTGCACACGGTCTCGGTCGGGCCGGCGATGATCAAGTACCTCGACAACGACCGCAACAAGGTCGGCCGCCCGAACGAGAACTTCGCCCGCGAGTGCATGGAGCTGTTCACCACCGGGGTCGGGCACTACTCGGAGGCCGACGTCACCGAGTCGGCCAGGGCGTGGACGGGGCACGGCGTCGACGACGACGACAACTACCGGTTCGACGCCGACGACCACGACTGGGGCACCAAGACGTTCATGGGCCAGACCGGCAACTGGGACGGGCCCGACATCATCAACATCATCCTCGGCCAGCGGCGGGAGGCCCACGCCCGGTTCATGTGCCGCAAGCTCTGGTCGTTCTTCGCCTACCCCGTCGGGCTGAACGACGCCGAGGTCACCGACATCATGGCCACCTACCGGGTCGGCCTCAACGTCCGCGACACCATCCGGGCCATCTTCCTGCACCCCCAGTTCCGGTCCGAGCGGGCCCGCTGGGCCCTCGTCCGATCACCGGTCGAGTGGCTGGTGGCGACGATGCGCCACACCAGCACGACGTGTGACATCGCCAGACCCGAGTGGGCGGTCTCCGGGCTCGGGCAGGTGCCGTTCAAGCCGCCGAACGTGAGCGGGTGGCGCCAGAACGAGTACTGGGTCACCTCGACGGCGGCGTGGGCCAAGCTCAACCACGCCAGCCGCCTCCGCTACCACGCAGCCAAGCGCAACGACATCGCCGCCGCCAGTGAGATCACGAGCTACAACCCGATCGTCTACCGCTACTCCCCCGGCGAGTCGGTCGACCAGGCGCTGTGGAACTTCAAGACCGGCCCGGTCGACGGCACGAACCGCCAGAAGATCGTCGACTACGTCAACTCGGTCCGAGCCAGCGACCACCGCTGGAGCGAGCGCTACGGCACGCTCCTGCTGACCCTCCTCCTCCCCGAACTGCAGATGGCCTGACATGTCCCGATCCCGATTGCGTCCCCCGACCCGCCGGCAATTGGCCGACGACCCGTCGACCGCCACCATGGTCGCCGCCCTGTCAGCCCCGGTCGCCCCGGAGCTGCTCCGGGCCCCCGACCTGAGCCGCCGGCGCTTCCTCCAGGCGGCGGGCGTCGCCGGGGCAGCCAGCCTCCTGCCGGCCTGGCTGGCCGAGGCCGCGGCCAGCGCAACGCCGCTCGGCTCCGGCGACGGGGTGCTCGTGCTGCTGACCCTGGCCGGCGGCAACGACGGGCTCAACACGTTCGTCCCGATCGACGACGGGGTCTACCACGACGCCAGAGGCAGCTTGGCCGTCTCGCCGTCACAGGCGCTGCGGATCACCGGCAACCGGGCGTTGCACCCCAACCTCGGTTTCACCAGGTCGCTGTGGGACCAGGGCCGGCTGGCGGTCATCGAGGGCGTCGGTCACGAGGGGGCGAACCTCAGCCACTTCGTGTCGATGGCCCAGAAGATGGCCGGCAACGGCAACGGTCAACCCGGCAGCGACGGCTGGCTCGGCCGCTACCTCGACGGGCTGCCGGCCCAGCCCCTCAACGGGGTCGCCATCGGCTCGACCGTCCCCCTCGTCGTCCAGGGCCGGAGCCAGCGGGCCAGCGCCGTCCCCCGCCAGGGCAACGATCTGCGCCAGCTCGACACCGCCGATCCCGTTGCCTCCCTGCAGTACCGGGCCGTGCGGGCGCTGGCCGACGGTCCGAGCGGGCTCGGCTCGCTCGGCGACACGGTCGCCGGCTCGTTCGGCGAGGCCATCGACCTGGCCGATCGGCTCCGCCCACTCATCCCCGAGGACGCCGACGAGCCCGAGGTGGTGACCGAGATGCGCCTCGCAGCGCGCCTGATCAACGCCGACCTCGGCATCCGGGTCATCTCGATCATGTTCGGCGACTTCGACACCCACGCCAACCAGGCGTGGATGCACGGCGAGCGGATGGCCGAGCTCGACGCCGCACTCGAGGCCTTCAACGACACCCTGGCCCCCGCCTTCGCCGACCGCACCCTGATCCTCGGCACGTCGGAGTTCGGGCGTCGGGTCCGGGCCAACTCGAACGGCACAGACCACGGGACGGCCAACGCCCTGTTCGCCATCGGGACCCGGGTCAACGGCGGCTTCCACGGCCAGGCGTCGTCGCTGTCCGACCTCGACCGCTACGGCAACCCGCACCCGCACGTCGACTACCGCAACGTCTACGGCAACGTGCTGGCCACGTGGCTGGCCGCCGACCAGGCCCAGGTCCTCGGCCGAGACTGGGGCGACCTCGGGTTCCTGCGGTCGCCGGGGACCTCGAACGGGCAACAGCCGAGCACCCCGACGATCAGCGCCATTGCCGCCATGCGGGCCGAGGTGGCCCGGCTCTACCTCGCCTACTTCCTCCGCTGGCCAGACGAGTCCGGCTTCGAGTACTGGGTCGGCGTGCGCCGCAGCGGCCGCTCGCTTGCCGAGATCTCGACCGACTTCGCCACCTCAGGCGAGTTCGTCCAGCGCTACGGCGCCCTGTCGAACCGCGACTTCGTCGGGCTCGTGTACCGCAACGTGCTCGGCCGAGACCCCGACGCCGACGGCTGGGACCACTGGACCTCGGCGCTCGACCGGGGCGCGCCCCGTGGCCTCGTCATGCTCGGATTCTCGGAGTCGATCGAGTTCCGGGGCCGCACCGCCGGCGACACGGAAGCCATCGAGGCAACCGGCCCCATCGGACGCCTCTACCGGGCCTACTTCCTTCGGGCCCCCGACACCGCCGGTCTGCACTACTGGATCAACACCGGCCTGCCGGTCGAGGCCGTCAGCGAGCAGTTCGCCGAATCGTCCGAGTTCCGCAACCGCTACGGCGCACTCGACGACCGGGCCTTCGTCGCCACCGCCTACCGCAACGTGCTCGGCCGAGAGCCGGACGCCGGCGGGCTGGAGCACTGGGCCGGCACCCTCGGCCGGGGCACCAGCCGGGGAACGGTGATGCTCGGGTTCTCGAATTCGACGGAGTTCGTCCGCCAGGTCCGGGGCGGCTGAACGGGCTCAGGCCGATCCGGGCCGGCCGACGTCAGCCCCCGGTCCCGGCGAGGCCATCGAGAACCCGGGACGGGGTCAGCGGGAACCGATCGAACCACACGCCGGTGGCGTCGTTGAGGGCCGCAACCACCGCCGGGGCGTACGGGATCATCGGCATCTCGGCCATGCCCCTCGCCCCGAACGGCCCGATCGGGTCGGGGACCTCGACCAGGACCGAGCGGACCCGCTCGGGGATGTCACCGATCCCGGGGATCAGGTAGCCGCTGAACCGGGGATTGGTGATCCGACCATCGTCGACCTGCAGGTCCTCGGTCAGCGCATAGCCGTGGGCCTGGATCACCGCCCCCTCGATCTGGCCCTCGATGAGGCGTGGGTTGACCGCCCGGCCGACGTCGACGGCACAGACGACGTCGTGGACGACGATCAGTCCGGTGGTCACGTCGACCGAGAGGTCGACGGCCTCGGCGACGTAGCCGTAGGCGAAGTTGGGGACGGTCGGCCGGCCATCGGGGTCGAGCGGCTCGGTCGGCGGCGGCACGTAGCGGAATGCGCCCTCGGCCGGCCTGGCCCCCTCCCGCCACGCCTTGTCGGCCTCCTCGGCCGCCCCGAGGATGGCGTTGCCGGTCATGAAGGTCAACCGGGACGCCGACGCCGAACCGGAGTCGCCGGAGGTGGCGGAATCGGAGAAGTGGCCGGTGATCCGGTCGGGGTCGAGCCCGGTGGCTTCGGCCGCCATCTGCACGAAGGCGGTGTGGGCCCCCTGGCCGACCTCGGCCCCGGCCAGGTACAGATCGGCCCCGCCGGGGGCGGCGGACGGGTCGCTCGGGTCGGCGTCGGGGTCGGGGCGGAGCACGATCCTGGCCTCGGACCGCTCGGGGAAGCCGAAGGAGAACCCGACGTTCTTGTAGGCACAGGCGAACCCGCGGCCCCGCCGAACACTCTCGGTCGCTGCGCTGAGCGACGCGAACGACCGGACCCCCCTCACGCCGGCCGACCCGGCACCGGCCCCGTTCCCGGTCGGCGACCCCTCGGCGGCCTCGCCACCGGTCGGCCACCCAGCGGCCTCGCCACCGGTCGGCCACCCAGCGGCCTCGCCCACGGTCGGCCACCCAGCGGCCTCCGCACAGGCGTCGACGACGGTGTCGATGCTGACCCCGAGCGGCATCGGGGTGCCGGTGAGCCCGTCGTCGCCATCGTGCAGCAGGTTGCGACGGCGCAGCTCGACCGGGTCGATCCCGGTTGCCTCGGCCAGCTTGTTCATCTGGCACTCGGCGGCGAAACAGCCCTGCGGGCCGCCGAAGCCCCGGAACGCACCGCCGGGCACGGCATTGGTGTAGACGGCGTAGGAGTCGACCGTCGCGTTGGCCACGTCATAGGGCCCGGCCACGTTCAGGTGCAGGTTCCCCAGCACCTTGTTCGACGTGTAGTTGTAGGCGCCGGCGTCGAGATGGCAGGTGGCCTCGACGGCAACGATCCGACCGTCGGCCGTCGCCCCCCAGCGGGTGACGATCCGGCCACGGTGCCGCTTGTGATGACCGACGATCGACTCCTCACGGCTCCACCGGCAGCGTACGGGCCGGTCGATCCCAGCGTCGGCCAGCTTGCGGGCGGCGAGGGCGAGCACGATCTGGAGGCTCATGTCCTCCTTGCCCCCGAACGCACCGCCGATGGCCCGGTAGATGATGCGGATCCGCTCGTCGTCGACGCCGAGGGCGTGGGCCACCTGCTCGCGGTCCTCATGGGTCCACTGGCCGCCGGTCTCGATCGTGACCCGACCCTCGGTGTCGACGTAGGCGAGCGCAGCCTCGGTCTGGAGGTAGGCGTGCTCCTGGTAGGGCACCTCATAGGTGCCCTCGACGATCACGTCGGCAGTTGCCATCGCCGTCGCCGCATCGCCCTTGCGGATCACGTAGTGGTGGTAGGCGTTCTGGCCGGGGTCGGTGCACGCCGGGTTGGCCTCGGGGTGCAGCACCGGGGCAGCGGAGTCCAACGCTGCGTCGATGTCAGCGACCAGCGGTAGCGGCTCCCAGGTCGCCTCCAGCAGCCGGGCCGCCTCGGCCGCCTGCCGCTCGGTCTCGGCCACGACGACGGCGAGATGGTCGGCCTCCCACCGCGACACGTCACCGGGCACCCGTGCCGGGTCGAGCTCCCACGGGGCCTGGCCGCCCGCTGGCGCCGGTCCGATCAGCACGGGCTGGTCGAACATCGTGAGCCCGTACTCGTTGACCGGCACGTCGGCTGCGGTCACCACCGCAACCACACCAGGCGCCCGCTCGCAGGCGGCCGTGTCGAGGGCACGCAGCCGGGCGTGGGGCTGATCGGTGAAGACGACCTTGGCGTGCAGCAGGCCGGCCGGCTGCACGTCACAGGCATAGAGGGCCTGGCCCGTCGTCTTGTCGCCGGCGTCGAGGCGGTCGCGGGAGACGCCGAGGCTCACGATCCCCGCTCCCCGTTCCCGCTCGACGAGCCGCCGCCGGCAGCGAGCATCGCCTCGACGATCTTGTAGTAGCCGGTGCACCGGCACAGGTTGCCGGCGAGACCGTCGACGATCTCGGGCTCGGTCGGGTTCGGTCGCTCCTCGAGCAGCGTGGCACCGGCCACGAGGAAGCCGGGGATGCAGTAGCCGCACTGGACGGCGCCGGCCTCGACGAAGGTCTCCTGGAGTCGATGCAGGGGCTCGCCGGTCGCAGACCCGCCGTTGCCGGCGAGGCCCGCCAGGCCCTCGACCGTGGTGATCTCGGTGCCGTTGGCCCGGGCCGCCGGGACGAGGCAGCTGAGGACGGCCTGACCGTCGAGGCAGATCGTGCACGAGCCGCACTCGCCCTCGGCGCAGCCCTCCTTGGTGCCGGTTCGCCCGGCCCGACGGAGCCAGTCGAGCAGGGTGCCATGACCCATGGGCTCGGCGACCGGTTCGCCGTCGACCGTGGCCCGCACCGGCGTGGCGACCCCGTGCTCGGCACCGTGGCCGTCCCCCGTCGGCCAGCGACCGTCGCCGCCGCCCCACAACACGACCGGGTCGTCGTCGACAACGCCGGCGTCGTCTCGCAGCCCCCGCAGGACGCGGGCCGTCATCTCGGCAACGAGCCGCCGGCGATACTCGGCGGTGGCCCGCACGTCGTCGATCGGCTGCACGCCGGCCGCCGCCAGCTCGGCCGCCCGTCGGATCACGCCGTCGTCGAGCGTCGTGCCCTGCACGAGGTCCTCGACGTCGCCGGCGCGGACGACGACCGGAGCGACCGAGCCGATGGCCAGGCGGATCTCGCCGACCGTCGGCGGCGCCGGGAGCTCCCCGGCCGCTGGCTCGAAGCGGGCGGCCGCGGCCAGGTGGACGACCGAAATGGCCTGGGCCCGCCGCAGGCCGAGCTTGAGGTACAAGCCCCGCCACCCGTCGACCAGGGCCGGGAACGACACGGCGGTCACCAGCTCCCCCGGCCGCAGCGCCGTGCGGCGGATCCCGGGATGGAACTCGCCGAGCGGGATGCGGCGGCGCCCGTCGACCGACGCCACCTCGACCGTGGCCTCGAGGGCGAGCAGGGCGCTGATCGTGTCGTTGGCCGGGCTGGCGGTGACGAGGTTGCCGGCGACGGTGGCCCGGTTGCGGAGCTGGGGCGAACCGACCTCCCGGCAGGCCTGGACCAACGGCGCCGCCAGCTGGCGGAGCATGGGGTCGGCGACGATGCGGTTGTGGGTGACGAGGGCGCCGATCGAGACCGTGCCGCCCTCCTCGACGATGTCGCCGAGGCCGGGGACCCGGGTGAGGTCGACCAGCGCATCGAGGCCATCGTGTTCCCCACGGGCGAGCTCGATCAGCAGGTCGGTTCCGCCCGCGATCGGCCGGCTCCCCGGCCGGGCGACCGCCGCCAAAGCGTCGTCGAGGCTGGCGGGCGTGATCACCCGGCCGACGATCGTCGACGGCAGCTGCACGTGGTGGGTCACGACTCGGCCCCGTTGTAGATGGGACCGCCGCCAGCGGCGTAGTGGCGCAGCAGGTCGACCACCCGCCGTCGACCGACGTCCGGCGTCACCTCGATCCCCCGCTCCCGGAGCTGCTCGATCCAGCCGTCCGGCTTGTGGCCCTCGTCGAAGCCGACCGCTCGGGCGTCGACGTCGCGGGCGCCGATGACCAGACTGGTCACGCCGGACCACGGCACCGCGCCGAGACACATCGCGCACGGTTCGGTCGAGGTCACCAGCTCGAAGTCGCCACGGGACCGCAGGTCCCAGGTGCCGAGCCGCTGGCCTGCGGCGGCGATGGCGACGATCTCGGCGTGGGCGATCGGCGCCGAATCGGGCACGACTCGGTTGACCCCTGGCGCCACCAGGCAGCCGTCGGAGTCGAACACGGCGGCGCCGAACGGGCCGCCCCCGTCGGCGATGTTGGCCTCGACGAGCCGGAGGACCAGTGCCATCCGCTCATCGGCCGTGGCCAGCGGACTGTCGGCGCCGTCGACCGTCCAGGCCCATGCCGGCACGGCGAGATGAACTGCGGACGCCAGCGACATCAATCGATGGTGCCGCAGCGCCGGGCCGTTTCCAACGGTCGGTGACCAACCTGACGTGGATGTGACCCCAGCCTGGACGAGACCGGCCGCTCCGATCGGGTTGTCTCCGACGACTCGTCTCCCTACGGTTCCGATGTGCTGCACGCCCGGCCCGGTCCCTCACCGAACCGCCACCGGCCGTGGCGGTTCGCCATCGGTCTCGTCGCCGTGTCGCTGCTGCTGGTCGGCTGCGGTGCCGACGAGCTCGACGACGGTCCCGACACCGTGTTCGACGGTCCCCGCGTCGCCCATCCCCGCTTCGACGGCCGGTTCGAGATCGTCGAGCTCGACGGAGCCGACGGCCGGACAGCGCTGCGACAGAGCCCGAGCCTGACCATCGACGCCCGGTTCGGTCGCCTCGAGGTCGATCCGGGCTGCAACACCTACCTCGGCTCGTTCACCCTCGACGAGGACGGTCGAGCCTCGTTCACGATCACCGGTGGGACCGGGTTCGACTGCGAGGACCTGGCCGACCAGGAGTTGGCGGTCCTCGACGCCCTCGACGGGGTGGACGCCTGGTCGGAGGACGGCGACGGCTTCCGGTTCGATGGCTCGGCGGCGACGGTGCGTATCGCCGGGCCGGCCGGCTGACCGGTCGGTCGCCAGGCCGCCGTCAGTCGAGGGTGGCGAGCTCGACCAGCAGGTCGACGGCGCTGCGGTCACCGTCGACGGTTGCCTCGGTCGCCTCGAGGGGGAGCCGGCGCCACAGCCACAGATCGAGCTCGACCGCCGGCGCCCGAACCACGGCATCCGGAGCGGCCGGCGGCGATCCGTCGAGCACCGCGATGGCGTCGAGATCCCGCTCGATCCCGCCGCCGTCGTCGACCGGTTCGGTGCCGGTCAGGCGCCCGAGGCGAACGTCCCAGCTCGCCGTCTGGCCCCCGGCGGTACCGTCGTCGCCCTCGATCACCGCCTCGAGCCGGACGAGCGGTCCGGTCGGGTGCCACGTGCCCCACTCGGGGACCGGACGGACGTCGAGCATCATCCGGAGCAGCTCGTCGACCCCGTCGGCCGCCAGCTCGGCGTCGATGGGGCTCAGCTCGCCACCGAGGGCGGTGATGACGGCCTGCTCGGCGTCGACCCGATGGATCAAGGCTTCGTGGGCCTGGCGACGACGCACCCAACCGACCGACTGGCCGGCCGGATGCCAGCTCCAGCAGGCGTCGTCCGGGTCGGCATCGCCGAGGACGGCGACCAGGCGACGGCTGGCCTCGTCGAAGCCGGCGGCGAGGCCGGCCGACTCTGGCCGGACCGCCCGCTCGAACGTCGACAGGTCGGGGAGCCGCTCCCCTACCACCTCGGCCCAGAAGCCCTGGACCTCGGTGAGGTGCCACAGCAGGTCGTCGAGCTCCCAGTCCGGGCAGGCGGGGATCGTGCTGGTCGGGGCCTCGGCCCGGCCGCGGGTCATCGCCCGGGTGAAGCGGTCGGATTCGGTGGCGACGGCGGCCACGTAGTCGATCATCGGGCCGACGCTAGCCGGCATCGGCCGAGCGCTCGACGGCGACGCCGGCGGCGGTGCCGGGGCCGTCTGACCCGACGGGGACGTCGGCGACCGGCTCGCCGGGGTCGGCGCGGACGGGCCCGGAGGCGGGCCGGTGGAACAGCTGCACGCCGAGGCCACCGTTGCGGAATCGGAGCCGACCACGGAGGCGTCCATCGGCGGTGCGGGCCAGGCCGGCGTCGGTGGTCAACACCGCCAGGTCGTGGTCGGGCAACCGCTCCCTGGCAACGGCTCCGAGGCGGGCGTAGAGCCGGCCGAGCTCGTCGCGGCCGAGCCGCTTGCCGTAGGGCGGGTTGGTGATCGCCAAACCTGGTCCCGACCTCGCACCCAGGTGGGAGACGACCTGGCGGACGACCTCGACCCGGTCGGCCACCCCGGCCCGCCCGGCGTTGGCCTCGGTCGCGTCGACGGCGGCCTGGTCGCGGTCGGCCAGCAGGATCGTGCCCCGACCGTCCCGGGCCGCCCGGTCGACCGATGCCTCGATCGACGCCACCACGCTGGCCCAGGAGCCCGGCTCGAACGTCGGCCAGTCATGGAAGGCGAACGGCCGCTCCCCTCCGGGCGGCAACCCGGCCGCCAGCAGTGCGGCCTCGATCCCGATCGTGCCGGCCCCGCAGAACGGGTCGACGAGGTCGGAGGTCGGATCCCACCCCGCGGCCAGGATCATGGCTGCGGCCAGGTTCGGTCGAAGCGGCGCCGGCCCGGTGTCGGCCCGCCACGGTCGCCGATGAAGGGCCTCACCCGAGGCATCGGCCGAGATCGTGACCGTGTTTCGCTCGATGCGGACGACGAACAACTGCTCCGGCTCGCCGATCGATGGTGGCAGCGAGACCTGGTGCAGGCGCTGAGCCACCGCCTTGGTGTGATAGAGCTTCGATGCGTTGGTCGACACCCGGAACCGGGGAGCGTGACCGGTCGGCACCCAACTCGACCAGTCGATCGCCGACGCATGCTCCTGCAGGTGGGCGAAGTCGGTTGCCCGGAACGTGGCCACCCGGACCACGACCCGCGACGCCGTGCGGAGCCAGACGTTGGCGCCGTACAGCTGGCGGGCGTTCGCACCGAAGTCGACCACGCCTGGCCCGCTCGGCTTCGGCTTGCACCCGAGGGCCGTCAGCTCGGCCGCGCACAGTTCCTCGAGGCCGGGCGCGCAGATCGCCGCCGCATCCAGGCGGCGCTTACGGCCGGAGGTCGACGGTCGGGCTGCGCTCACCCTTCCGAGCCTACGAGCCGTTGAGCCGTCCCATCGATGGCCCGACTCGCGGTCGGGAGCCACGGCTGCGGCGGGGACTGCGCCACCGCCGGGAGGACCGTGCCAAGCTGGGGCCATGGACCTGCGCCGGGCCACCACCGACGACCTCGACCGGCTGGCCGAGCTGGCCGAGGCGCTGCAGTCCCGACCCGAGCGCCACGTGGCCTACCTGTCCGCCGAGCGGAAGGCGATCGCGGCGGAGCTGACCGACCTCGGTGACTGGTCGATGGTGTCGTCGGTCGCGCTGCACGGAGCCGAGCCCGTCGGCTTCCTGGTCGGCGAGGTCGACGAGGAGATTGGTCGGGTGTGGTGGCTCGGGCCGTTCGTGACGCAGACGGCCGAGGCCGGCGCGGCCGGGAGCGGCGACGGCTGGGCCCGGGCCGCCACCGCGCTGCTCGAACCCGGCGGCCGGCAGCTCCCGGCCGCCGTCGACCAAGAGGAGTTGGCCGTCGACGACCGGTTCGTCGACCTGATCGGGTGGGCGCCAGACCACGGGTTCGCGGTCGACCCGGCCTCGGCCATCCTCACCCGCCCGCTCGAGCCCGTGTCGCCACGGGCCGACAGGGGGGACGAGCAGAAGGACGCAGAGCGGGACGCCGACGGCCGTGACGGCGGGCTCGTGATCCGGGCGACCACGCCAGACGACGCCGCCGTCGTCGGGCCCCTGCACGACCGGCTGTTCCCCGACACCCACCTGCCCGGGCATCGGCTGCTCGACGGCAGCGAGCGCCTCGTGCGGCTCGTTGCCGAGGTCGACGGCGAGACGGTCGGCTATGTGGCACTCGAGCACACCGCTGACGACGAGGCCTACATCGACTACCTCGGCGTCGACGAGCGGTGGCGGCGACGTGGCATCGGCCGCGAGCTGGTGGAGGCCGGGGCGGCCGTCGGCCGTCGCCTCGGCTGCCGGCGAGCGGCGCTCACCGTCCGGACCGCCAACGACGGGGCCAGGGCGCTCTACCGATCGATCGGCTTCACCGAGGAGCGGATCCTGCAGCCCCTGCGACGGGGCTTCCGACTCCCCTGACCGGACCAGCCAGCCCGACCGTTCCTCCCAACGGATGGCAGTGGATGACCGATCGGTGGCTGCCCGTCAGCCTGCGGGCGCCGTTGCTGGGTCGACCTGGCCGGGGCGGGCCGATGCCGCCGCCCGCTGGCGCAGCGCCCGGTCGAGCAGCCGCATGTCGCCGAGCCGGCGCCGCAGCTCTCGCTCCAGCCCGGCGATCGGGTAGAGGTTCTGGGGCGCCCTGGCGTCCTTGTG
>JBCCVL010000088.1:0-24638 GCA_039195375.1 Actinomycetota bacterium | reverse complement strand
CCCATCTCCCCGCCGCCGCGGACGTGGGCGATGGCGAAGGTGAAGCCGCGGTCGAGCAGCGACAGGCGGGCCGAGGAGAACACCGGATCGATCGAGGCCTCGTAGGCGCCGTAGGCGTACAGCAGGCAGGGCCCCGACGAGTACGGACCGTCGACGGCGACCTCGGCGGCGTCGGCGGCGTCGGCGGCGTCGGCGGCGTCGGCGGCGTCGGCGGCGTCGGCGGCACCGTCATCGTCCGACGCCCGCCAGACCAGGCTGACCGGGACCCTGGCCCCGTCCGGCGACGTGGCCCAGCGCCTGGCGGTGCGATAGCGCCCGGCGTCGAACCCGCCGAGCACCTCCTGCTGCTTGAGCAGCGTTCGCTCGCCGGTGGTGGTGTCGAGGAGGAACAGGCTCGGTGGGGTCACCATCGACGAGTAGCCGTAGCGGAGCGTCGTCGCCGTCGGGTCGGGGTTGGCGCCGGCCCAGGTGGTCGACGGGTCCTCGGGCTGGTCGACGGTCTGGTAGCTGCCGTCGGCCCACCGCCGCAGCCGGATCCGGGTGGAGCCCTCGGTGCGCTCGAACAGCACGAGGTTCTCGGCCGACACGTCGAACCCCGAGATCGTCACCGACGCCGAGCCGGCGATCAGCTCGGTCCAGTTCTCCGGGCCGGGGGCGTCGTCCGGCGCCGTCACGACGCGGAAGTTCTCGGCCTCGTCGTTGGTGAGGATCACGAACCGGTCGCCGTGGTGGGCCACGGCGTACTCCACGCCCTGGCGCCGGGCGGCGATCAGGCGGGGCTCCGCCTCGGGCCGGTCGGCCGGGATCACCCGGATCTCGTCGGTGATCTTCGACCCGACCCCGATGTGGATGAACGAGTCGTCCTTGTCGATCCCGACGCCGACGAAGAACCGCTCGTCATCCTCGCGGTAGATCAGCACGTCCTCGCTGGCCGGGCGGCCGACGACATGGCGCCAGACCTCGTGGGGGCGGTTCGCAGCGTCGGGCCTGACGTAGAAGAACGTGCGGTTGTCGAGCGCCCAGGCGGCACCGTACGACAGGTCGTCGAGCCCGTCGTCGTGGTCATCGCCGGTCACGAGATCGCGGACGACCGCCCGGAACCGCTCGTCGCCCGAGCGGTCGGACCCCCACAGCAGCCAGCGGTGATCGGGGGAGATCTCGTAGATCCCGATGTCGAAGAAGTCGGACTCGCCGGCCTCGACGTTCTCGTCGAGCAGGACCTGCTCGTCGTCCGGGCCGTCCGGCCCGGCCTCGGGTGCGGTCGGGTAGGAGCCGTCGGCCGGCACCGGGCGCCGGCAGTGGATCCCGTACTGCTGACCCTCGACCGTGCGGCCGTAGTAGGCCCACGGCCCATCCGGCACCGGGACCGACAGGTCGGTCTCCTTGATGCGACCCTTGATCTCGGCGTACAGCCGCTCCCGCAGCTCGGCGACCGGGGCGAGCACCGCCTCGGTGTAGGCGTTCTCCGCCTCGAGGTGGGCCCGCACCTCGGGCGACTCCTTGTCCTGGAGCCAGCGGTAGGGGTCGACCCTCGTCCGGCCCCAGACGGTGGACTCGACCGGTTCGACCCGGGCGACGGGCGGCGACGGCCTCGCGTCCGGTGGTGCTTCGGGTGGTGTCGACATGGAGGCAAGGCTAGGCCGGCCCGGGGACACTCAAGCCCCGCCACGGCGCCGTGTCGCTCGACCGACGGTGGCGATCACCCCGCTTCCCCACGATGGGATCGGCGGATAGGGTCGGCCCCATGGTGGCGAGCGCCGACGACCAGCAGGGCCCCGGCGGACCGGGAGCGGCAACGGCGGGATCCGACGGTCCCGGCCAGGACGCGGCGGGCCGCCCCGAGACGATGGCGGCGACCTACGGCCAGCACTTCTACGAGCCACCGACCGGCTCGGCCCAGGTCCTGCTGATCCGCCACGGACAGTCCGAGCCCTACACGCCTGGCAATCCCTTCCCCCTGGTCGACGGCCACGGCGACCCGAAGCTGACCGAGCTGGGCCACTACCAGGCCCGGTTGGTCGGCGAGCGCCTCGGCGACGAGCCCGTCGAGGCGATCTACGTGTCGAGCCTGACCAGGACCCACCAGACCGCGGCTCCGCTGGCCGAACGGCTCGGCCTGACCCCGACGGTCGAACCCGACCTGCGAGAGGTGTTCCTCGGCGACTGGGAGGGCGGGCTGATGCGGGAGATGATGGCCAGGGAGCACCCGGCGGCGATGGCGCTCCGGAACTCGGGCGAGTGGGGTGACATCCCCGGGGCCGAGACCAACCGGCAGCTGACCGACCGCACCGTCGGCGCCGTTCGCGCCATCGCCGGGCGCCACGCCGATGGTGGACTGGTGGCCGCCTTCTGCCACGGCGGGGTCATCGCCGCCGTGGTCGGCTATGCCATCGGTATCGGTGCGACCGGGCTCACCGGGGCCCGCCATACGTCGATTTCCCACCTGGTGATCGAACAACCGGCCGACGATCCGGCACACTGGACCGTACGGCTGTTCAACGATGGCGCCCATGCCGGGACGTTGACCGGAGACCACCAGCCGCCGGGGTGAAGCACCCACCATGAACCGGTCTGCCGTTCCGTTCCGCCTGGGCAATGCGTCCTCGGCAACCAGTCACGGGTCTCACGTAGGGTATTGTTAGCTGCACAGCCGGTGGTCACCAGGTGACGGTGGCCGGGCCACGAACCGAGGATCGAACGAGACGTGTACTGGCGACATCGATACCGGATGGCGGCCACCGCCCTCCTCCTCGGCGTCGCCGCGCTCGCCCTGCTCGACTTCGTCGCCCGCAGCGACGCGGAGCGAGGCCCGTCGATCCTGTACCTCGCCCTCGCCCTCGGGCTCGCCGGGGCCTACGCCGCCTTCTCCCCGCTCGACCGGGTCGGCGCCCCATGGCGGCTCCTCCCACCGGTCGTGGCCCTCGGTGCGATCGCCGCCGCCCTGGTGTGGGCCAACAGCGCAGCCACGTCCCACGCCACGATCGGGCTGGCCGCGGCCGCGGTCATGGTGTTGGCCTACGTCGGGTTCGTGATGCCCCCTGGCACCGCGCTGCTGTTCAGTCCGCTGGTCATCGGCGTGCTGCTGCTGGCCAACCGGCTGGAGCCGTTCAGGATCAACCTGGCGCTGCCGCTCATCGGGGTGCCGGTGGCGGCCGGACTCGGTGAGCTGGTCTCGGCCCTCGTCGATCGCAGCACCCGCACCCAGGACCGCTTCTCCTCCCGGTCGGACCGGCTGACCCGCCTCGAGGACGTGCTCCGACGCTTCCGCCGCCCCGCCTCCCTCGAAGAGGCGGCCGAGGAGGTGGCACTCGCCGCACTCGAGATCTTCGACGTCGAGCGGGCCACCGTGGTGCTGCGGGACACCGTCGGCGGGTTGATCCCCGTCACGCTGGGGCCATCGAGCACCGAGGAGCCCGACCCCCGCACCGCGGAACTGGTCGTCGACACGATCGGCGGCGACGAGCCCCGGCTGGTGCCAAACCTGACCGAGACCCTGCTCGTGCTGCCGCTGCCGGCCACCGACGTGCCGGCCGGCGCGGTCGTGGTCCATCCGGTCAGCCCCGAGGACCCGGCGTTCACCCTCGACCTGGCCCGGCTGTTCGGCACCCAGGTCGGCATCGCCATCGAGCACCTGTTCGAGATCGACAAGCTCGAGCGGGCCACCACCAGGGACGAGCTGACCGGCATCGGCAACCGCCGCCACGCCGACACGCTCCTCAACTCCCTCGAAGACGGCGACGCGCTGATCCTGCTCGACCTCGACGGCTTCAAGGCGGTCAACGACACGCTCGGCCACGCCGCCGGCGATCAGGTCCTCCAGGACCTGAGCCAGCACCTACGCGACTGCCTGCGGGACTCCGACACCTCGGCCCGGCTCGGCGGCGACGAGTTCCTGGTCGTGGCCAGGCGGGCCTTCAGCGACCCCGTCGCGGTTGCCCAGCGGATCCTGCGGGGTTGGGCGACGTCCAGTCGCTCGACCACGCTCAGCGCCGGTGTCGCGCTGCACGACGGCACGGTGGCGGTCGACGAGACGTTCGACCGGGCCGACCAGGCGCTGTACCGGGCCAAGGCCGCAGGCAAGAATCGGGCCCAGATGTGGGTTCATCCCGACGCCGGGCCGTCGCTGAACGGCCACTCGGCAAACGGCGAGAAGCCGGCCCACTGAGTCCTGGTCCGATCGCTGGCCGATGCGGCCAGGGTCGCCCGGGATCGGCGAGCTCAGCGAGCGGACGGTCTGGGCGGGCTCGATTCGCCCGAACGACGAAGGGGTCAGCCGCCGGCCGCGGCCTCGGCGCCACCGGCCGCCTGCTCCGGGCGGGCGGGCTGCAGCTCGACGATCTTGGCGTCGACCTCGTCCTTGATCCCGGCGAGCGGGAGGACGTTGAGCACGCCCTGACCCTTGCGGACCAGGTCGATCAGCTCCTCGCCGCTTCGGGTCAGCACCGAGGTGGACCCGTGAATGACCAGGTTGGCGGAGGCGACGTCCTCACCGAGCTGGTCGCGCATGTAGTCGAACACCTCGCGAACCGACTCGAGGCGGATCCCGGCGTCGAGCAGGGTCTTGATCACCTTCAGCTCGAGCAGGTCCTTGTAGGAGTACCGGCGGCGGGTGCCGGAGCCGTTGGCATCGGCGAGTGACGGACGGACGAGGTCGGTTCGGGCCCAGTAGTCGAGCTGGCGGTACGTGATGCCGACGATCTCCGCCGTCCGTTTCCCGCTGTAGCTGGCGGCGACGGTGGTGTCCTCCGACGCCCGTCCCCCCTGGAGGCCCGAGGCCCCGATACCCGATGTGTCCGCACCCGACGTCATGCCGCGCTCCTCTGGTGGTGTGGTCTGACCGAAAGACCAGGCGTCCCCGACGGCACCAGCACCACGAACCAGTATCACCAGCGCGTAATTACGTGAGCGGGATTCACCTGGTGCTGATCGTAGTAAGCTGCGCGCGTACCGTCAACGATTCGCGCGTAGCGCGCTCGCAGCTCCATGGTTCGCGCTGCGGCCCGATACGTCGCCGAGGTCCGAATCACCCCTGGATCAGCGGGCTGGCGGCTCCTGGAGCACCCGAACCGACGAAACGAGGCCATGGATCACGACCCGGCAGCCACGAGCGACACGACGAGGGCCCAGGTCGAGGAGCTGTGCACCGTTGCGTTCGGGCCGAACGGGCCCGAGGTCATGGACCTCACCGACGTCAACCGTGGCCGAGGGGCGTTCAGCGTCGTCGTCCGGGTCGAGTTGAGCCGTGCCGCTGCAACCGGCGCCGATCCGGCGCCGGCCACCGTCGTGGCCAAGCTGCCTGAACCCGGGAGCAACGGTGACGTCGCCCGCCGGTCGGGTGCGTACGAACGGGAGGCCGTCGCCTACCGCGACCTGCTGCCCCGATCGCCGGTCGCCCACCCGACGTGCCTTGCGCTGATGACCGACGACGACGGCGGCGCGTCGTTCCTCCTCGACGACCTCGGCCGGCATCGCGTCGCCGACCAGCTCGACGGGCTGACCAGCGACGACGCCGTGGCGGTGGCCGGGTCGCTGGCCGACCTCCACCGGGCGTGGCGTGACCCCGAGCGCCTCGCTCCCCTCCCCGTCAGACGCAACACCCTCGCCGCACTGGCCCCCGGGGCGATCGCCGCCGGCCTCACCGCACTCGACGAACGATGGGCCGACCAGCTCGACCCCGAGCAGCGACGAGCCCTGAACGACCTCGCCGCCGTCCACGGCGGCCTCGTCGACCGGTTCGAGGGTGAGCCGCCGACGCTGTGCCACGGCGATCCTCGCGCCGACAACCTCGTGTTCGCCGAGGAGACGAACCGACCGATCCTGTTCGACTGGCAGCAGCTGGCGATCCAGTTCGGCGAAGCCGACCTCGCCTGGCTCGCGGCGACCAGCCTGACGGTCGAGGTCCGCCGTCGGATCGAGCGAGACCTGGTGGCCGCCGGACACGGGAGCCACGAGCGGTACCGGCTCGGCCTCGCCCTCCCCGGCCTCGCCGTGTTGTTGCTGGCCCAGCGCGAGCTGCCGTCGGATCGGGCTCGTCGCTTCGTCGCCGTCAGCCTGCAGCGGATCGCCACCGCCGTGGCCGACAACGACACGGCGGCGCTCGGCCGCTGAGTCCGGGTCGGGGAGTTCGGTGTCGCTGCGCCGGGGTCGCTGAGCCCGGGCCGGTGGGCGGCACTGCAGGCGAGCCCGCTACGTTGTCGCCATGAGCGGCCAGCCAAGCGACCGATCGGGCCCGCAGACGGTGCTGTGCCTGCATGCCCACCCGGACGACGAGGCCATGCTCACCGGCGAGCTGCTGGCCAAGGCCGACGCCAGCGGGCTCCGTACCGTCGTCGTCTACGGGACCAGGGGCGAGGCGGGCGAGACCGAACACGACCTCGGCGACGAGACGCTCGGCCAGCGTCGGGCCAGGGAGGCTCTGGCCGCCTGTGAGCAGCTCGGCGTCGACCGGGTCGAGTTCCTCGACCACGTCGACTCGGGCATGGCCGGCACCGACACCAACGCCGATCCGGCGGCGTTCTCCAACGCCGACCCGGCGGAGGTGGCCGAGACACTGGCCGGCCTGCTGGCCGACGAGGAGCTGCTGGCCGTCGTCGGCTACGACGCCAACGGCACCTACGGCCACCCCGACCACGTCCAGGTCCACCACGTCGCCGCCGCCCTGGCCGATCGGCTCGGTGTGCCGTGGCTGCTCGACGCCACCTACAACCGGGAGGACCTGGCCACCCTGGCCGACAGCGACGGGACGCTCGACCCCGGCTTCGCCGCCGCCGAGGCCGATCTGACCCACTTCGTCCAGGGCGAGGACTGGTTCAAGGCCAAGATGGAGGCGGTCAAGTGCCACGGCTCCCAGGCGCCCAGGACCGAGGCCAGCAAGCGGCGCCGCCGTCGTGGCATCGACGGCTGGCGACGACGGTTCGGTACCGAGTGGTTCATCGCCCGCTCGCCGATCGGCAGCACCGACCTCGGATCGTTGACCGAGGTGCTCGAGCCGAAGGCCACCTGGCCTGGCCCCCTGGTCAGGGAAGGAAGTCCTCCGGGTTGACCTCGTCGAGGAACTTGCGGAGCTCCTCGACCATCTCCTCCTCCTCACCCGGATCGGGGGACTCGTCGTCGTCCTCCTCCACTCCGGCCTCGTCGATCAGCGACTCCTCGGCGAAGATCGGGCTGCCGGTGCGCACGGCGAGGGCGACGGCGTCCGACGGGCGGGCCGAGATCGTCTGGACCCCACCGCTGGCGTCACGCAGGTACAACTCGGCGTAGAACGTGCCGCCCCGCAACTCGGTCACGACCACCCGCTCGAGCACCGAGCCGAGGCTGTCGAGGACCTCGGTGAACAGGTCGTGGGTCATCGGCCGGGCCATCGGCGTGCCGGACATCGCCAGATCGATGGCGTGGGCCTCGGGACCGCCGATGTAGATCGGAACGACTCGGCGCTGACCGACCGTCTCACGGAGGAGGAGGATCGGCGTGTTGGTGGGCAGCTGGACCCGCACGCCCACGAGCTCCATCTCGATCGTCATGGTGACACGCTAGCCGACTTCGCCCGGTCGAGTCTCAGCGGAGCGAGGGTCACGACAGGTTCAGGACAGGCGCAAACCCACCCCGGTCGACGAGCCTCAGGCCCGGGCCGCGAGGTCGATGTAGACGAGCTTGAACTTGCCCACCTGCACCTCGTCGCCGTCGTTCAGGGCCGCCTCGTCGACCCGAGACTGGTTGACGTAGGTGCCGTTCAGGCTGCCGGCATCCTCGACCTGGTGACCGGCGCCGACCCGCCTGACGAGGGCGTGGCGGCGGGAGACCGTGACATCGTCGAGGAAGATGTCGCTCTCCGGGTGGCGGCCGATCGACACCTCGTCGTTGTCGAGGGCGATTCGGCTTCCCCGCTTCGGACCCTGACGGACGACGAACATGCCGATGGTGCCCTCGGGCATCTCGGCCAGCTCGGCCTCGGCCAGCTCCGCCATCTCCTCGGTCATCGGGTCGTGGGCCATCGTGGCCTCGTCGACCGAGGCCGGCCTCAGTTGGTCACCGCACGAGCTGCAGAAGCGGGCGCCGAGCGGGTTCATGTACCCGCAGCTCGGACAGGGCTCGGTCACCGGATCTATCCCGCGGTGAGGCCGACATAGGCCTCGGCATCGAGGAGCTCGTCGAGACCGGCGCCATCGGCCAGCTCGATCACGCAGATCCACCCGTCGCCGTAGGGGTCGCTGTTGAGGCGCTCCGGCTCGTCGCCGAGCTCGCCATTGACCTCGACCACCACACCGGCGACCGGGGCGTAGATGTCCGACACCGACTTGGTCGACTCGACCTCGCTGATCGACTGACCGGAGGTCACCGTGGCCCCGACCTCGGGCAGTTCGACGTAGACGACGTCACCAAGCGCGTCCTGGGCGTAGTCGGTGATCCCGATCCGAACCCGGTTGTCGTCCTCGACCTTGATCCACTCGTGGTCCGAGGAATAGCGAAGGTTGTCAGGAGTGAGCATCGACCAGCAATCTAGTGTCTCGACCCGCTCGAACCGAGACACGGCCGCAAAAACCCACTGGGTGGACCAACCCCCGTTCAGGGAATCGACGGCTCGGTGCCCCCACGTTCGGCCAGGCTGCGGCGGGCAGACGGCAGGTACTGGAACAGCGCCGAATACCAGCTGTAGCCGAGGCCGGGCACGACGAAGAGCCAGGCGAGCCAGATCAGGACCGGGGCGTACGACAGGGTGCTCTCGGCCCCGAGGAAGAGCGGAACGGCGAACATCAGCAGGAAGGTGCCGGTCTTGCCCTCCCAGGTAACGGGGAACGGGGCCACACCACGTGCGCCGAGACCGATGGCGGCGACGGCGACCAGCACCTCCCGCCCGACGGCCAGCACGGCGACGACCAGCGGGATCGACCCGTCGACGAGGATGGCGGGAACGGCGACGAGGAACAGCAACCGGTCCACGGTCGGATCGAACAGAGCGCCGAGCTCAGTGGCCTGGTCGAACCGGCGGGCGAGCCAGCCGTCGACCCAGTCGGTCGCCCCGAGTCCCCCGAGGAGCCATGCCGCCGCGGCCCGGTTCTCGCGCCCGAACAGCAACCAGAGGAACAGGGGGATGCACAGCAACCGAAGGAACGTGAAGAGGTTCGGCCACGTCCAGACGTCGGCGAGCCGGATGCCGGCAAGCGGCCCGGACGGTGCGGCATTGCCCTCGCCAGCGACATTGCCCTCGCCGGCGACATTGCCCCCGCCGGCGACATTGCCCCCGCCGGCGGCATCGCCCTCGCCGGAGGGATCGCCCTCGCCGGGAGTTGGCTCCGGCTCAGCGGGCATAGATCACCACGCCGGCCGAGTCGAAGGTCCGCTCGAAGCCCTGGAGGGACATCGTCCGATCGAACTCCTGCCGCTCGGCCGGCGCCCGCTCGGGCAGCTCGCGCTCCACCACGAGCACCGCCCTGGTGAAGGGCGGGAAGCCCATGTTGACCGCAGCCGGGGCGGTCTCGGTCGAGAGGGCGAACAGCCACGGCCGTTCCGACAGCTCCGCCAGGGCCGACGGCGAGGCCCGGACCGGGACGTCGGGGTCGAGGGTCTCGATGGCCTGGGCGATGGCCACATCGGTGGCGTCGCGCTCGTCCCACTCCCACGGCCGTTCGTACGGCGACGTCGCTGCGGTCGCCATGTACAACAGCACCGACGCCGCCACCAGCGTCGTCAGCAGGCGGACGTCGAGGAAGACCCGGTCGACACCCATGTTGCCCAGCCGGTTGAGGGCGAACGTGGCGGCGATCATCACGAAGGCAAGCAGCATCGCCGCCCGCTCGGCGAACGGTGACGTCTGGGCCGTCCCCGCCAGCAGGTACAGCCCGGCCAGGGGAAGCGCCGGCCACAGGTGGCGCAGCGACAGCAACGGCAGGAAGATCACGGGGGCCAGCAGGGCCACCAGCAACGACAGGTTGTCCTGGGCCAGGACCGTCTGGAGCGAGTCGATCGGGTTGCGGAGCGAGGTGAGGACGAGATCGGCCAGCGACTGACCGTTGTAGGCCGTGTTGCGCCCGGTTGTGCCGGTCTGACCGAGCAGCGGCTGGCCGACGAGGAGCAGACCGAGCGAGTAGATCCAACCGATACCGAGCGTCCACAGCCCGCCCCGGCGCTCGCCGTCGCCGAGCAGGACGAACCCCCACAGGGCGATGGCCAGGCCGAGGTCGGCCTGGCAGGCCAGGGCGAACGCGACGCACAGCCAGTAGGGCACCCACCGCTTGGTCGCGCCAAAGTAGGCGAGACCGATCAGCGCCGGTACGGCCAGGGTGACCGGGTGGAAGTCGTCGACCGCGATCCGGTGGGTCGCCGGGTGGAGGGCGTAGGCGGCGACGAGCGCCGTCGCCGCCCCGATCCGCAACCGCGCCACCTCCCGAGCCAGTCGCCACAGGGGCAGGACCGCCAGACCGAGGGCGACGGCCTGGGCGACGATCAGGACCTGGGCCGGCGGGGCGACGATCGCCGGGAGCGCCAGCGGGTAGAGGATGAACGACCATCGGACCTCGAGCACGTGCACGTCGGTCCCGAACAGCGACGCCCTCGGTTCGGTCAGCTCGGTGATCAGCCACAGCGCCTGGCTGTAGCTGGCCAGGTCGACGCCGGTCCCGAGCCCGGCCAGGCGGTCGAGGCCGACCCGGGCGAGGAACGCAGCCAGGGCGACGGCGACGATCGTCGGGATCCAGCGATCGCCGGGACCACCGGCCAACCTGGCCTGGTACCGGACGATGGCGCGGTCGACCCGCCGCTGGAACGGGACCTCACTCATGGCGGCGACCCGTTGTCGTCGGCCCGAGGGTGGCTCCGACACCCGGGACGGGATCCGTCACCCGTCGCCGCCGGCGGATCCGGGAGCCGGCAGCTCGGGCCATGCCTCCGGTGGCAGCGGGGTCAGCAGCTCCTCGCCCTTGTTGCGGACGTTGTTGACCATCGTGGAGATCGGGACGAGTGTCAGCAGATCGTCCGGCGCGGGGCGGAGCAACGTCCCGATGTAGTCGAGATCGGTCTCGCTCGACAGCCAGTCGTCCCAGACCGACGGCGGCAACAGCACCGGCATCCGATCGTGGATCGTGGACATCTCGGCGTTGGGCGTCGTCGTCAGGATCGTGCAGGTCTCGATCGGCTCCGCCTCGTCGTCGATCGTCTTGCCGTCCTCCAGGCGTGGGCGCCAACGCTCCCAGAGACCGGCGAACACCACCGGCTCGCCGTCGGACCGCTGGATCAGGTACGGCTGTTTGTTCTTCTGGTCGGGAAGCTTGGCCCACTCGAAGAACCCGTCGGCCGGGATCAGGCACCGGTGACGCTCGTAGGCCTTGCGGAAGGCCGGCTTCTCGGCGACGGTCTCGGCCCTGGCGTTGATCATCCGGGACCCGATCTTCAGGTCCTTCGCCCAGAACGGCACCAGCCCCCAACGCAGGGCGCTGAGGCGCCGCTGCTCGTCTCGGGCTCGAACGACGTACACCTCGTTCGTCGGAGCGACGTTGAAGCTCGGTTCGAGCTCGGCGTCGTCACGATCGGCGCCGAAGTAGTTCGCCAACTCATCGGGAGGCGAGGCGGAGACGAACCGTCCACACATGGGACCAAACGGTAGTCGCTCGGCGCCTGGTTCCGGGCCTGTGCGACGAACGGCGAACCTCGGGTCAGGCCCCGGACCAGCGGTCGCCCATGGCGTACTCGCCCAGGGGGACGCGGGGCCCGGCGATACCGGCCGGCGGTTCGGTCGAATCGGGCCAGCCGAGCGACACGAGCATCGGGGCCTCGACCTCGGCCGGGATGCCGAGTACGGTGCGGACCTCGTCCTGGTGGTGGAGGGTCACCGGGCACGAGGCCAGGCCCTCGGCGTTGGCCGCCACCATCAGGTTCTGGGCGTGGCGGCCGATGTCGAACATCCGGCGGGGCCCGGCGTCGGCGGTGACGGTGAACACGACCAGGATGGGTGGACCGTCGATCCAGGTGGCGTAGTCGCCGCCGGCCTTGAGCGCCTCCCGGTCGGCAGGATCGGTGACGACCACCACCCGAACCGGTTGGACGTTCTTGGCCGAGCCGGCCATCCGGGCGGCGTCGATGACCCGGTGCAGCACGTCGTCGGCGACGGGTTCGTCGGTGTAGCTGCGGGTGTCCCGCTTCGAGCGGATGGCGTCGATGGCGTCCATGGCCCGGAGGTTAGGGCATGGCGCCGTCCGCGGTCGTGCCACCGATGGTCTCGCCAGGCGCATCGGCGGTGAGGCGTTCGAGGTAGACCGAGCGGACGGCGAGCGCCTGGCGGACCTCGGCCGTCACCTCGTCGAAGAACTCCTGACGATAGGCACCGTCGGTCACGGCGGCGACGGCGAACTGGAGGGCCGAGAACGCCGACAGGAACCCGACGACTTGCAACAGCTCGTCGGTCAGCACCAGCTCGGTTCCCCACAGTGTCCCCCTGGCCACGACGTCGTCCGGCCCCAGCTCGCTCAACGAGGTCCACAGCACGATCGTGTCGCTCCGCACGGCGAACAGTCCGAAGGCGACGTAGAAGAGCCCGATGGCCACCGAGACGAGCACGATCTGCAGTCCCATGTTGAACAACACGACCAGCCCGACGTTGAACCGGTCGGCCCGGGTCAGCGGTGGATCGCAGCGGCCGGTCATCGTCTCCGGCTGCGGTGGCGACAGCGGCGAGCCGGCGGTGCCGGCCAGGGCGCAGACCCGGTCCCACGACTCGAAGCGGGCGATCTCCGCGATCTCCCGGGGGATGCGGAGAGCGATGAACGCGGCGGCGACGGCGAGCAGCAGCCCGACGGTGACCGCGAACGACAGCCCGGTGAAGTCGCGGGCGACCTGCCACAGCTCGGCGTTGAGGAACAGGAACGCCGAGAAGACGAGGACAAACGGCAGGGCCCGGCCCATCAGGGTCAGGACCTGGCTGAGGTGCCGATAGGTCTGGCGCAGCGCCCAGACCGTCGTCGGGACCAGGCCGTAGCCGACGATCACGTACACGAGCCCAAGCACGACCAGGTTGAGGACGACGATCCCGGCCGCACCGACCAGCGGCTCCCCGCCGAACAGCAGCGCGGGGACGGTCGGGGCGATGACGAAGGTCGCCAGTTCGATCGGGCCGACGTCGTCTGGCAGCTGGAACGCCTGTCGGCCGCGCAGCAGGTTGATCGCGACTGCGATCCCGAGGATCAGCAGGGCGCTCAGGACCGCGACCCCCGCCTGCGACCAGCCGGTGAACCGGTCGCCGAAGGCGCCGAAGACGTTGAACAGGAACACCAGGACCAGGAAGGGCACGGCCCGGGTGAAGACGTCGGTCGAGGCCCGGTACTCGTGGATCAGGTGCGGCAGCCCCTGCCGGAGGAACCAGCGCTCGACCGCATGCCGTTCGTCCACGGCCGGCCACACTACCCGATCGCCAGGGCCTCGGCGGGGTGCTACCCCCCGGACAGGGTCGGGAGGAAGTGGATCTCGGCCCCGTCGGGGATGTCCTCGTACAGCGCGTCGGGGAGGATCTCGCCGTTGATCGAGACCGACACCCCCTCGGCCAGCCGCTCCCCCATGCCCGGGTAGCGGTCGTCGAGGGCGGCGATGAGCCGGCGGACCGTCGGGGCGTCGACCTCGACGTCGGCCGCCCCGCCGGTCAGGTCACGCAACGACGACGGGAAGTGGACGGTGGCCACGCCGGGCTCAGCGCTCCCCGCTCGCCTCGCCGGCCCGGTTGATCCCGTCGAGCACCCGGGGCGGTGACATCGGCAGATCGGTCAGGCGGACGCCGGTGGCGGCGGCGATCGCGTTGCCGACCGCGGCGAGGGGCGGCACGATCCCGACCTCACCGACGCCCCGGACCCCGTAGGGGTGGGCCGGGTTGGGGACCTCGACCACCACGGTGTCGATCATCGGCAGGTCGGAAGCGACCGGCACCCGATAGTCGAGGAAGCCGGGATTCTCGAGGTGACCGTCATCGGAGTAGATGTACTCCTCGTTGAGGGCCCAGCCGATGCCCTGCACGACCCCGCCCTGCATCTGCCCCTCGACGTAGCTCGGGTGGATCGCCGTGCCCGCATCCTGGGCGGTGGTGTACCGGAGGACGGTGACCTCACCGGTCTCGGGATCGACCTCGACGTCGCACACCTGGGTGGAGAAGGCGGGGCCGACGCCGCGGGCGTTCAGCGCCGCCGTGGCCGAGATCGGCCCCCCGGTGCGGCCCCACTTGGCCGCCAGGTCGGCGAGGGTCAGCGGGGTCTCGGAGCCCTCGACGTGCTGGGCCTGCCCGTCGACCCACTCGACCTCGTCGATCTCGACGTCCCAGGTCTTGGCCGCCCTGGCCCGGAGGTCATCCTTGATCTGTCGGCAGGCGTCGACGACGGCGGCGCCGGTGGCCAGGGTCACCCGGCTGCCCCCGGTGACGTCGTTGAACCCGACGGTCTCGGTGTCGGCGACGATGGCGTTGATCCTGGCCACGTCGATCCCGAGCTCCTCGGCCGCCATGAGACACATCGACGACCGGCTGCCGCCGATGTCGGGCGAGCCGACGACGACGGTGAGGTTGCCGTCCTCGTTGACGTTGACGGTCGCCGTCGAGTTCATGCCGGCGTTGAACCAGAACCCGGCGGCCACGCCCCGGCCCTGGTTCGGTCCGAGCTCGGTCTGGTAGTGGGCGTGGTCGCGGATCGCCTCGAGCGTCTCGACGAAGCCGATGACCGGGAACTTCGGACCGTAGGCGGCCTGACTGCCCTCGGTCACCGCGTTGCGGAGCCGCAGCTCCACCGGGTCGATCCCGATGCCGGCGGCCAGCTCGTCGACCACGCTCTCGACCGCGAAGGCGGCCATGGGGGCGCCGGGGGCCCGGTAGGCGGCGACGCGGGGCTTGTTGACGACGACGTCGAAGCCCTCGACGAAGAAGTTGGGGATGTCGTAGGGGGCGAGCACGGTCATGCCGGCGGCCCCGACGGGTGAGCCGGGGTTGGCTCCGGCCTCGAACGCCATCCAGACGTCGGCCGCGGTGAGCTGCCCGTCGTCGGTGACGCCCATCTTGACCCGGATGCTGGTGCCAGACGCCGGGCCAGACGCCTTGAACACCTCGTCACGGTCCATGACGATCCGGACAGGTCGACCCGATCGGACCGACAGCAACGTGGCCAACGGTTCGAGGTAGATCACGGTCTTGCCGCCGAACCCCCCGCCGATCTCGGCCGGGGTGACCTTGATCCTGGTCGGCTCCCAGCCGAGCACCTTGGCGGTCGAGGTCCGCATCGAGAAGTGACCCTGGGACGAGCACCAGAGGTTGGCCCGACCGTCCTGGCTGGCGTCGGCCACCGCAGCGTGGGGCTCGATGTAGCCCTGGTGGACGGGCTTGGTGGTGAAGCTGCGCTCGACGACGAGGTCGGCCTCGGCGAAGCCCTTGTCGAGCTCGCCCCGCTCGTGGTTGATGCGGGAGGCGATGTTGGAGTCGGTCTCGGGGGCCGGGTCCATCCCCCGGGTCCGCATGCCCTCGTGCAGGATCGGGGCGCCGTCGGCCATCGCCTGGTCGACGGTGAGCACGTGGGGCAGCAGCTCGTAGGTGACCTCGATGGCGGCGGCCGCCGCCTTGGCCTGCTTGCGGTTCATGGCGGCGACGGCCGCAACCGGGTGGCCCTCGTAGAGCACCTTGTCCCTGGCCATGACGTTCTTCGACATCAGCACGTCGTCCGGGCGGGCCCCGTTGGCGGCCAGGTCGGGGAAGTCGGCGCCGGTGATCACCGCATGCACGCCGGGCATGGCCTCGGCGGCACTGGTGTCGATGGCCACGATCGTCGCGTGTGGGTGGGGCGATCGCAGGACCGCCCCCTCCAACATGCCGGGAAGGACCAGGTCGGCCCCGAAGCGGGCCTTGCCGGTGACCTTCTCGAGTCCGTCCGGGCGAATGGGACGGGTCCCGACCTGCTTGTAGCCGGGGTTGGCCTGCGGTTCGTCGGTGAGGGTCATGAGCTGCCTCGTTTGGTGCGGTGCGGAGGGTGGTGCGGTTCGGTGTCGGTCGTCGTGCGGTCGGTTGCGTGGAGCCGGTTGTCGTGGCGTCGGTCGTGTCAGTCGGCGGCGAGCGCGCCGTCGGCTCGCATCTCGGCCGCCGCCTCGAGCACGGCCCGGACGATCTTGTCGTAGCCGGTGCAGCGACAGAGGTTGCCGGCCAGGGCGTAGCGGACCTCGGTCTCGGTCGGATCGGGGTTGTGGTCGAGGAGGGCCTTGGCCGCAACCAGGAAGCCGGGGGTGCACACGCCGCATTGGAGGGCGGCGCCCTCGAGGAACGTCTGCTGGACCGGGTGGAGCGACTCGGCCGACGCCAGGCCCTCCACGGTCACGATCGTCGACCCGTTGGCCTCGGGGGCGAAGATCAGGCAGGCACAGGTCAGACGGTCGTTCATCAGGACCGAGCAGGCCCCGCAGTCGCCGGTGCCGCAGCCCTCCTTCACGCCGGTGAGGCCGACGTCGTCACGCAGGGCGTTGAGCAGCGTCTCGTCCTGGTCGCACAGGAACTCGGTGTCGTCGCCGTTGATCGTGCAGGTCACGTGGGTCCTGGCCATCTCAGCTGTCTCCGTTCGTCCCGTTCGTGCCCGTGCCGTTCGTGCCCGTGCCGTTCGTGGCGATGGCCCGCTCGGTCGCGGCGGTGACCGCCCGGCGGGCCAGGACGCCGGCGACCTGTCGGCGGTAGGCCACGGTGCCCCGCTTGTCGTCGATCGGGTTGCAGGCGGCGGTGGCTGCGGCGGCGACGACAGCCATGGCGTCGCCGTTGTCGAGGATGTCCCCGGCCGTCGTTCCGAGGAGCGCCGACTCGGCGTCGGGGACCCGGACCACGGTCGGCGCAACGGCGCCGAGAGCGACGGCGGCCGAGGTGCAGACCCCGGCGTTGTCGAAGCTGAGGCGGGCCCCGGCCCCGACGACGGCGATGTCCATCTCGGTTCGAGGGATCAGGCGGAGGTAGGCGTCGCCGGTGTTGGCGGGGCGGTGGTCGAGCTGGAACTCGACAACGAACTCCCCCGGACCGAGCGAGGTCGACCCGGGCCCGGTGGTCACGTCGACGACCGGGATCGTGCGGGTGCCGCCCGGCCCGGCCACGACGGCCCGCATGTCGTTCACGACCATCGCCGGGACCGAGTCGGCCGCCGGTGAGGCGTTGCACAGGTTGCCGCCGAGGCTCGAGCGGTTCTGGATCTGATCGGAGCCGATCAGCCCGGCCGCCTCGACGAGACCGGGGAACTCGGCCGACAGGTCGGCGTTGCCGGTCAGGTCGGCCGTCGGGGTCGCCGCCCCGATCGTCCAGCCGTCGTCGTCGGCCCTGACCGAGACCAGACGGTCGATGCCCTTCAGGTCGACCAGGGCGCCGGGCTCGGCCCGACCGGCCCGGAGTTGTGGGATCACGTCGGTGGCGCCGGCGAACACTTCGGCATCCGGTCTCGCCGCCAGCAGCTCGCTGGCCTCCTCCACCGTCGTCGGTGACAGATACTCCACCGCGTCTCCTTCCGAACGTCCGGGCCAGTGCGGTGCGGGCCCGGGCGGGCTGTCCCCACAGCCCCGAGAGGCCCGAAGATAGCCGGTACCGGCGGAGAACGGGAACTGCCGGCGTGCGGGTGCGGCGCCCCGAGACCTCCCGCGCGGGTCGACCGTGACGCCGGTCACGGCACGAGCGATCGGTGGACGGTGATCACCTCCGGGCAGCCGAATGGCGGGCCGTCTCGACGATGGCCGCGGCATGCCGGCCCGCGTCGACCAGCACCTCGGCGTCACGTCGGGTCCTGGCCAACAGGAACGAGCCTTCGAGCAGGGCGATCACCGATGCCGCGGTCGATCGGGCCACTCGGTTGGTTTCGTCGCCACGGCCGCCATCGGTGCCATCGGCCCCGTCGAACGCGTCGCCGACGAGGACGCCGGCGACCGCGTCGACCCAGCTCTCGAAGACCGCATCGGCCGCGACCCGCAGCCGCTCGTGCTCGCTGGCCACCTCCCGGGCGACAGTACCGATCGGGCAGATGTCGACGAAGTCGACGGCGGCGAGGGTCTCGGCTGCTGCGGCGAAGAACCGGGCCACGACCTCGGCCGGGTCGGGGCCGCCGTCGCCGGCGGTGACCTCGAACAGCTCACGGTAGGCGGCCCCGGTCTCGCGGACCACCGCCTCGCCGAGCTCCTCCTTGCCGCCGGGGAAGAAGTGGTAGATCGAGCCGGTGGTGGCGTTGGCGGCCTGGCCGATGGCCGACAGCGACGTCCCGTGATAACCCCGCCGCCGGAACAGCTCGTTGGTCGCCGTCACGATGCGCTGCCTGGTGTCATCGGTCATCACCCTTGAGTCTAGAACGATCGCTCTACTAGCGTGATCGTTCGAGAACCGAACGGGGAGCGCAGGAGGGTTGCGTCGATGCAGGAGTCGGAATCGGCGGTCAGGGCGGCGCTGGGACGACCGGCGATCGTCTTCGCCGTCACCTGGCTGATCCACACGGCCGACCACGTGCGTCGAGGCACCGCGACCACCCCGGACGGGGTCATCTGGGGCGGGACGCTGGTTGCGGTGCTGGCCGCGGTGGCGCTGACGTTGATCGCCGTCGGTCATCCGATCGCGCCGATGGCCGCCGCGCTCGTGTTCCCGGCGATCGCCGTCGGCGTCGCCGCGTCGCACCTGCTGCCCGAGTGGGGCTGGCTCAGCGAACCGTTGCTGATCGAGCCCGTGGCCGACCGCTTCGCCGCCGCTGCGGCCTCGCTCGAGATCCTCGGGGCGGCCTACCTCGGCTGGTCCGGGCTGCGGGTCGTGCGAGCCAACGGCTACCGGTTGCTCGTCACCGACCGAGCCGGCGGTGCCGACCCGGCGGGAGCATGACCGGCCCGACGTCCTGACGCCGACCGACCACCGCCGCCGGCGCCAGACTCAGCGACCGCGGGCCAGCCGGCGGCGGGCCTCGTCCGGACGCTCGGCGCCGGCCGCTGCGGCAACCCCCGCCGCCCGATCGATCGGGTGCGGGGCCATGCCGTCCTGGCCGGGTGGGGCAAGCTCGGGTGGGAACATGGCGTAGCCGGACTCGTCACGGGCCGTTCGCTCCAGGTTGAGCTGGCGGGCGTTGGCCCCCTTCGGCGGCTCGACCGGGGTGCCGTCGACCATCTCGATGTCGACCCACCACTTCTTGACCGGGTTGATCGAGCCACGACCGATCCGATCGTCGAGCCGGGCGATCCACGGTCGGGCGAACGGCAGCTTGATCGCCGCCCACTGGAACGGCCGCTCCGACAACACCCCCTCGACGTTGTAGGGGCAGGTCTTCATGCACCGCCCGCAGGCCGAGCCACGCATGTTGGTGATGCGATAGCGGGCGCACCGGTCGACGTCCGGCTTCCACATCTCGTAGCCGTTGAACATCACCTTGTCGCCGAACCGGATGGCGCCACACGGACACTCCCTGGCGCACTTCATGCACTGCTGACAGAAGTCCTGGAGCCCGAAGTCGATCGGGCGATCGCCGGTCAGCGGCAGATCGGTGGTGACGACCCCCGATTTGAAGCGGGGACCGACGAACGGGTTGAGCACCAGCTCGCCGATCCGTGACAGCTCCCCGATCCCGGCCTCCAGGAGCAGCGGGATGTGGTTGACCTCGTCGAGCCGGGCGGTGTGGGCGGTGGCGTCGTAGCCGAGCGAACGGATGTGGGCGGCGAGCGTGCAGGCGATCATCGACGCCCGTAAATAGGCCCGCATCGACTGGGCCCCGCTGACCCAGTCGTCGCCCGAGGCCCCCTCCATCGTCTCGTAGCCTTGATCGAGCACGAACACGATCCCGTTGTCGTGGCGGGGCTCGATCTCGGTGCCGTCGGGGTGGTGGGAGTACCAGGCGTGGGTCGGGACGCGACAGACGCCGGTCATGTCGGCCCCGAGGAAGTGCCCGAGTGCCTTGACCGCATCGGCGTTGGCGTCGGGATCGTCGACTCCGGCAGCCACGGTCTCGGCCACCGGGCCGTGCTGCAGCGCGACCAGCCGGTTCAACATCTCGCTCGAGGCCATGCCGTGCGGGGCCTTCGGGATGAATCGGGCGACCTCCTTCTTCGGCCGGGGTCCCAGATCACCCGCTCGGGCCCGAACGAAGAAGTTGTGGCGGGCGGGCACCCGCTTCACCTCCTCGTCGACGATCAGGGTGGTCGGCCGATCGACCCGGCTGATCTTCTCCATCGGGTAGCGACCGAGGTGCCAGGGACGATGGCGGCCGTCGAGGCGGGCCAGACCCGGTCGGGTACCGCCGACGCCGACGGCATGGCGCAGCCCGATCGATGCCGACGCCAACGCCGTGCGGTCGGCCAACGGCTCGTCGGTCGGAACCCGCAGGTCGGTGGTGATGACCGCCAGTCCGAAGCCGCCATGGCCGGGGAGCAGCGGGTGCGACACCCGACCCCGGCTGATCTCGGCTGCGCCGGCGTGCAGGGCCACCCGGTCGAGGTCGACGTCGCTGACGGCGTTGGTGTGGGCCGTCGCGGCGTGGCCGAGCGCGCCCAGGTAGCGGGTGACGACGGTGGCGATCTCCATTGCCCGGATCTCGGCCGCCAACCGCTCCGCCCCCGCCACCCACTCGTGGCCGGGCTCGTTCGCCGCGGCCGGGCGACGGTCGGCGACGACGATGGCGACGGCGTTGGTGTGGCCGTCGATCGGCTCGGCCAGCCACAGCTCGTCGACCGCCTCGGTCACGCCGACGACGTCGGCGTCGAGGAAGAAGCAGTAGCCGAGCAGGTTGGCGCGGGCGGCGTCGTCGGACGGCATGGGGGCCGTTGCGGGTGCGACGTCGGCGACCCGGCAGCCGGCGAAGACCTCGACGATGGCGTCGGTCACCGGGGCGTAGCTCCGGCGACCCGGCGCGGTCCTGGTGCCCGCCCGTGGCGGCAGCCTGGACGCGAACCGTCGACCGGGTTGGCGGGGCAGCCGCTCGGTCCCGAGCGGCCCGGCGGCCGCCGGCCGCGCCCGATTGGAGAACAACCGCATCGGGCCAGCCTGTCAGCCGGCGGCGACGGCCGCCACCCGCCCGTCGCCGGTCCCGGCGCCGAGCGGGCCGAGCGAGGACCGGTGCCGGGGTCGCCCCGGGGTCGGCGCCGTCCCAGGCCTGGCCCTCGAACCCGATGGACCGAGCGGAGGCCGCCGGTGCCAGCTCGGCGACCGGCCCGGTCCGCTCTGGCGAGGAGGGCCGGGGGGCGACCGGGGAGGGAACTGGCCCGGACGGCGACGGATCGTCGAGACTGGGAGCTGCCCGGTGGGCACCGACCCGGTCCCCAGGACCGGCCACCCGGCAGACAAGCGAGGGGAACGCCATGACCGACACGTTGCCGACCGACGCATCGAGCGCGTCGGCGGGACCGGAGCTCGCCGACAGGTACCGGGCGGAGTCCGGCAGCTTCTTCTTCACCGGCATCCACGCCCTGGTCCGCGTCCCGCTCGACCAGATGCGGGCCGACCGCCTGGCCGGGCTGCACACCGCCACCTTCGTCTCCGGCTACCAGGGGTCGCCCCTCGGCGGCTTCGACCGGGAGATCCTGGCCAACCAGTCGTTGATGGACGCCGAGAACGTGGTCCACAAGGCCGGGCTGAACGAGGAACTCGGCGCCACCGCGGTCATGGGCAGCCAGGTGGCGACCACCTTCCCGGAGCAGCACTACGACGGTGTGCTCGGGATCTGGTACGGCAAGGCGCCCGGGCTCGATCGGGCCGGCGACGCCATTCGCCACGCCCAGTACGCCGGCACCCACGCCAACGGCGGCGTGCTGGCCCTGACCGGCGACGACCCGTCGAACAAGTCGTCGACCCTGCCGTCGGCGTCGGAGTACACGCTGGCTGACCTGCACCTGCCGATCCTGCATCCTGGCAACGTGCAGGAGGTCCTCGACCTCGGACGCCACGGGGTCCACCTGTCCCGGACCGCCGGGTTGTGGGCGGCCATCAAGATCGTCACCGCGGTGGCCGACGGGTCGGGCACCGCCGAGGTCGGCCCGGAGCGGATCGCGCCGGTGATCCCGACGATCGAGTGGAACGGCAGACCGTACCGTCCCCGGGTCACCGGCCGTCTCGGCGGCAACGTGGCCAACGCGGTCGAGCGGGAGATCCACGAGGCGAGGATGGAGCTGGCCCGCCACTACGGCATCGAGAACCGCCTCAACCGGATCACCAACGACTCGAGCGACGCCTGGCTCGGCATCGTCGCCTCCGGCCGCTGCTACCACGAGGTGCTGGCCGCGGCGGCGTCGCTCGGCCTGGGTGAGCACGACCTGGCCGCAAACGGGATCCGTGTCCTCCAGCTGTCGATGCCCTACCCGTTCGACCGCGAGATCGCCAGGACCTTCGCCCGCGGACTGGAGGAGATCCTCGTCGTCGAGGAGAAGCGGCCCTTCATCGAGGGCCAGCTCCGGGAGGCACTGTACGGTACGACCGGCGCCCCCCGGATCGTCGGCAAGCGCGACGACGAGGACCGTGCGCTCATCCCGGTCCACGGCGCGATCGACGCCGACGCCCTGGTCGAGCCGCTGCGGTCTCGGCTGTTGACCAAGCTCGACCCGTCCCGCCTCGCCCCTCCCCCGTCAGCCGAACCGGCGCCACCGGAACGTCTGGTCGGTGGTCGCAAGCTCATCGAGCTGCTCCCGTCCCGCACCCCCTATTTCTGTTCCGGCTGCCCCCACTCGACGGGCACGAAGGTGCCCGAGGGCTCGCTGGTCGGTGGCGGCATCGGTTGCCACGGCCTGGTCGGACTGATGGACCCCGAGCGGGTCGGCACGGTCATGGGCAACACCCAGATGGGCGGCGAGGGCGTGCACTGGATCGGGATCGAGCCGTTCATCGGCGTCGACCACTTCACCCAGAACCTCGGCGACGGCACGTTCGCCCACTCGGGCTCGCTGTCGATCCGGGCTGCGGTGGCCGCCGGCAGCCACATCACGTTCAAGATCCTCTACAACGGTGCGGTGGCCATGACCGGCGGCCAGGACGCGGCCGGGGCGATGCCGGTGCCGAAGCTGGCGTCATGGCTGCTGGCCGAGGGCGTGAGCCGGGTCATCGTGACCACGGACGAGACCGACCGCTACAAGGGCGTGTCGATGCCGTCCGGGGTCGACGTGTTGGACCGGTCACGCATCGTCGAGGCCCAGGAGCACCTGAAGGCCGAGCCCGGGGTGACCGTGCTGGTCCACGACCAGCAGTGTGCGGCCGAGAAGCGTCGAGACCGCAAGCGGGGCAAGGTCGCCGATCCGGCCCTCCGGATCGTCATCAACGAGCGGGTCTGCGAGGGCTGCGGCGACTGCGGGGCCAAGTCGAACTGCCTGTCGGTCCAGCCGATCGAGACCGAGTTCGGCCGCAAGACGCAGATCCATCAGTCATCGTGCAACAAGGACTACACGTGCATCGACGGCGACTGCCCGTCGTTCCTGTCGGTTGTCCCCAAGTCCCCAGGGAAGCGGGCCGGAGGCGGCGGTAGCGGCACGGCGAGCCGGGACAAGGGCGGCGCCAGCCGACTGCCGACCGTCGACCGAAGCCTGCTGGTCGACCCGACGCCGATCATCCCGATGGACGACGCCACGATCCGCATGCCCGGCGTCGGTGGGACCGGCGTGGTCACCGTTTCCCAGATCCTGGGCACGGCGGCGACGCTCGACGGGCGCTACGTCGGCGGTCTCGATCAGACCGGCCTGTCCCAGAAGGCCGGACCCGTGGTGTCGGACCTGCGGATCACGACCGAGCCGGTCGAGGGGACCAACAAGGCGACCGCCGGGTCGGCCGACGTGTACCTGGTGTTCGACCTGCTCGTCGGGCTCAACCCGGCCAACCTGGCCGGCGTCTCCCCCGACCGCACGGTGACGGTGGCGTCGCTGACCAAGACGCCGACCGGGCAGATGGTCCGCGACGTCAACGCCTCGTTCCCCGACCTGGCCCCGCTCCAGGCCGAGCTCGACGCCAACACCCGGGCGGAGCACAACCGCTACCTCGACGCCGTCGCCATCACCGAGGGCCTGTTCGGCGAGTCGACAACGGCCAACACCTTCCAGCTCGGCGTGGCCTACCAGATCGGCGCCCTGCCGATCTCGGCCGAGGCCATCGAGCAGGCGATCGAGCTTAACGGCGCAGCGGTCGCCGCCAACAAGGCGGCGTTCGACTGGGGCCGGGCGTGGGCCATCGACACCGAGCTCGTCCGCCGGGCCTCGCAGCTGCCGGAGGACCACCTGGCCAGGCCGTCACCGAAGCTGGAGAAGGCGATCGTGGCCGCCGGGCTCGGTGACGGCGAGATCGGCCGGCTGGTCCGGCTCCGGGCGGCCGACCTGGTCGAGTACCAGAACCACGCCTACGCCCGTCGCTATCTCGACACGGTTCGCCGGGCGGCGGGGGCCGACCAGCCGGCGCTGACCGAGGCGGTGGCTCGCTACGCCTACAAGCTGATGGCCTACAAGGACGAGTACGAGGTGGCCCGGCTGCTCGTCGACCAGGCGGCGGACCTCACGGTGGCCAACGCCGTCGGCGAGGACGTGACCGTGCGTTACAACCTGCACCCGCCGATGCTGCGGGCCCTGGGGATGGACTCGAAGATCGAGCTCGGCCCGTGGTTCACCCCGGTGCTGCGGAACCTGGCTCGGGGCAAGCGGGTCCGGGGCACGGCCCTCGATCCGTTCGGTCGGGCCGAGGTCCGCCGGGT
>JBCCVL010000087.1:0-24680 GCA_039195375.1 Actinomycetota bacterium | reverse complement strand
GGCCCGTCCATCGCAACGGCCCCGAGAGGAGCAGCCCGATGTCCACCACGACCGGAGCCGAGCAGCCGGCACCGACCCGACCGCCGGCCGGCCAACCGACCCGCCCCCTGGTCCCGCCTTTCAACCTGCAGGGCTGGATCGACGAGCACCGCCACGAGCTCAAGCCGCCGGTGGCCAACAAACAGGTCTGGGCCGACGGCGAGATGATCGTGATGATCGTCGGCGGTGGCAACCAGCGGACCGACTACCACGACGACCCGCTCGACGAGTTCTTCTACCAGATCGAGGGCTCGATGATCCTCAAGGTCATCGAGCGGGAGGGCGAACCGGCCCGGGACATCGTGATCGGGGAGGGTGAGATCTTCCTGCTGCCCGGCCACGTCCGCCACTCGCCCCAGCGACCCGACCCCGACTCGGTCGGCCTGGTCGTCGAGTACAACCGGCCCCCCGGGGCGGTCGACGGGTTCGAGTGGTACTGCGAGGAGTGCCACAACCTCGTCCACCGGGTCGAGGTGCAGCTCGAGTCGATCGAGGACGACCTGCCCCCGCTGTTCGAGGCGTTCTACGCCGACGACCAGGCCAGGACCTGCAGCTACTGCGGCGCCTACCACCCCGGGGCCCATGTCGGCTGACGGATCGCCCGGTCGGCCCGCCGACGCGGCGGGGAGCCCGGATGACCGGGCGTCGACGGCGACCCTCGACCTCGCCGGTGCCCGATCGCTCGACGCCGCCGACCCGCTCGCCGGGTTCCGCAACCGATTCCACGTTCCCCGCCACAGCGACGGAACCGAGCAGGTCTACCTCGTCGGCAACTCGCTCGGGCTCGCCCCGACAGCCACGAGGACGTGGGTCGACCGCGAGCTCGACCGGTGGGCCACCCTCGGCGTGGCCGGTCACTTCACCGGCGACCTGGCCTGGGCCCCATACCACGAGCAGGCGACGGAGCCGATGGCCGCCCTCGTCGGCGGCCGGGCGGACGAGGTGGTGATGATGAACAGCCTCACGGTCAACCTCCACCTGCTGATGATCAGCTTCTACCGGCCGACCCCGGCCCGCCACCGGGTCATCATCGAGGCCGGCGCCTTCCCCTCCGACCACTTCGCCGTCGAGTCCCAGATCCGGCAGCGGGGCTTCGACCCGGCCACGTCACTGATCACGATCGCCCCGCGGCCGGGGGAGGAGCTGCTCGACGAGTCCGACATCCTGGGTGCCATCGCCGATGCCGGCGACGCCCTCGCCCTCGTCCTGCTCCCCGGGGTGCAGTACTACACCGGCCAGGTCCTGCCGATGGCGGAGATCACCGCCGCCGGTCACGCCGTCGGGGCGACCGTCGGGTTCGACCTGGCCCACGCCGCCGGCAACGTGCCGGTGCACCTGCACGACTGGGACGTCGACTTCGCCGCCTGGTGCACCTACAAGTACCTCAACGCCGGCCCGGGTGGTATCGCCGGCGCCTTCGTGCACCAGCGGCACGTCGCCGACCCGAGTCTCCCGAAGTTCGCCGGCTGGTGGGGTACGGCCAAGGACACTCGGTTCGAGATGGCCACCACCTTCGACCCGATTCCGACGGTCGAATCGTGGCAGCTCTCGAACCCGCCGATCCTGATGCTGGCCGCGCTGCTCGCCTCGCTCGAGGTGTTCACCGAGGCCGGGGGCATGGCCCCGCTGCGGGCCAAGACCGAGCGCCAAATCACCTACCTCGACCGGCTGCTGGCCGATCGGGTCGGCGACCGCATCGAGCAGGTCAACGCAAGCGAGCTGCATCGCCGCGGCTGCCAGTTCGCGTTGCGACTCCGGGACGGCGACCGCACCGCAGACGGCAAGGCCGTGCACGCCGCCCTTGAAGGCGCCGGCGTTGCCTGCGACTGGCGCTACCCCGACGTGATCCGGGTGGCCCCGGTGCCGCTGTACACCACGTTCGAGGACCTGCACCGCTTCGTCAACATCCTGGAGGGCGTGCTGTGAGCGCCGACACCGCACGACCGGCGCCGATGAAGTCGCTCGGCGACGACGGCCCGATCGTGGTCCTCGGAGCCGGCCCGGTCGGGTCGTTGCTCGCCCTCTACCTGGCGAGGCGGGGTCACCACGTCCGGCTGTTCGAGAGCCGACCCGACCTGCGCCGCACCGACATCGCAGCCGGGCGGTCGATCAATCTCGCGCTGGCCACCCGGGGCATCGTGCCGCTCCAGGACCTCGGACTGTTCGAGACGGTCGAACCGATCCTGGTCCCGATGGCCGGCCGCATGGTCCACCAACCGGGGGAGGAGCCGACCCTCCAGCCCTACGGCCTCGGCGCCGACGACGTGATCCACTCCGTGTCCCGCACCGACCTCAACGCCATCCTGCTCGACGCAGCCGAGGCGACCGGCAACGTGGAGATCCGCTTCGACCTCCGGTGCCGGAGCGTCGACGTCGGGGCCAAGGCCCTGACCTTCACCGACGCCGGGGCCGACGATGCGATCGTCACCGTCGACTACGGCACGCTGTTCGGCTGCGACGGGGCCAACTCGGCCGTCGCCGAGGCGCTCCGCAACCAGTCCGGTGGGCACCACCGCAACGAACCGCTCGACCACGGCTACAAGGAACTGACCATCCCCCCGGCCCAGGACGGCGGCTTCCGGATCGACCCGAACGCCCTCCACATCTGGCCACGGGGCGAGTTCATGGTCATCGCCCTGGCCAACCCCGATGGCGACTTCACGGTCACCCTATTCCTGCCGATGAAGGGCTCCGAGCACAGCTTCGAGGCGCTCACCACCACCGAGGCGGTCGAGGCGTTCTTCAGCCGGGAGTTCCCCGAGATCGTCGAGCTGATCCCGAACCTGGCCGACGACTTCTTCGACGGCCCGACCGGCGAGCTGGCCACGATCGGCACCGAGAACTGGCACCTCGGCGACGAGGTGCTCCTGGTCGGCGACGCCGCCTATGCCATCGTGCCGTTCCACGGTCAGGGCATGAACCAGGGCATGGAGTCGGTTCGGGTCCTCGACCGCTACCTCGGCGAATACCCGGACGACCTCGGCGTCGGCTTCGCCCGGTTCGCGATGGACCGGATCCCCGATGCCAAGGCCATCGCCCAGATGGCGATCGACAACTACGTCGAGATGCGGGCCGGGGTGGTCGACCCGCAGTACCTGCTGAAGCGGGAGCTCGCCCTCGAGCTGGAGCGGCGCTTCCCCGACAAGATCGCCGCCCGCTACGGCATGGTGATGTTCACCACCATGCGCTACGCCGAGGTGATCAAACGCCATCATCGCCAGCAGGCACTCATCGACGAGCTGGTCGGCGGGGCCACGTCGGTCGACGAGGTCGACCTCGACCGGGCGGCGGCCCTGGTGGACCGATTGGCTCCGCTGCCGGCCTGGACCTGACCGTCGACGCGGATGGGCACGGAGACGAGGAGCGTGGCATGACCGAGATGACCTACGGCGACTACCTGAAGATCGACGAGTTACTCGACCTGCAGCAGCGCCGTTCGGACCCGCCCGAGCACGACGAGATGCTCTTCATCATCATCCACCAGGTCTACGAGCTGTGGTTCAAGGAGGTGCTGCACGAGCTCGACGAGCTGGTCGAGCACCTCGACGACGACCGCCCGAGCCTCGGCGGTCACCAGCTGAAGCGGGTGTTGAAGATCTTCAAGACGCTGGTGTCGCAGCTCGACGTGCTGGAGACGATGACGCCGCTCGAGTTCACGTCGTTCCGCAGCTTCCTGGCCTCGTCGAGTGGCTTCGAGTCGGCCCAGTTCCGCGAGCTCGAGTTCCTCCTCGGCCTCAAGGACCGCCACCACCTCGACCGGTTCGCCGACGACGCCAGGGCCCATCCTCGGTTGAGCAAGCGGTTCGGTGAGCCATCGCTCTGGGACACGTTCGTCCGGTACCTGGCCAGGCGGGGCTATGACATCCCGCCGGGGTTCCTCGAGCGGGACCTGACCGGCCCGGCGGGGGAGTGGCCCGGTGTCCAGCAGGCACTGATCACCGCCTACCGGACCGATCCGCCACTCGCTGCGCTGTGTGAGTCGCTGACCGACCTCGACGAGGGGCTGCAGGAGTGGCGCTACCGCCACGTGATGATGGTGCAGCGGACCATCGGGGCCAAGATGGGCACCGGTGGCTCGGCCGGCGTCGAGTACCTGCGCAGCACCCTGTTCCGCCCGGCGTTCCCCGACCTGTGGGCCATCCGCACCGAGCTGTAGCGACCGCGGCGCTCCGGGTGGGGCTCGCCGTCTCGCTCGGGATCGTGCTCGCCGGGTGCGGCGCCGACGACCCGTCGTCCGAGCCGGCCGGGACGACGAGCACGAGCCCGGTCGGGTCCGTGTCCGAACGTGGCGCCGGAACCGCGTCCGGGACCGCGGCGGGGTCGGAGGCGGAAACGGAGGCCGGCACGGCGGCGACGGCGGCGACGCGGCTGGTGGCCGTCGGTTCGCCGTCGATCGGGCCGGGCGGCAACCGGGTCCTCGCCGGACGGGCGGGCCTCGGCGCCGTCGAGCCCGTCGACGTGCCGCTGCCCGGCATCCCCGTCCTCGTGCTGCCTGCGACCTCCGGCTGGCTCGGCGAGGACGGGTCACCGCTCGACGTCTCCGGGCCGGAGCCGGCCTGGCTCGTCACGCTCGACGACGGCACCACGGTGGCGGTCGACGAGACCGGGGCGGTCGTCGACGGCGTGCGGGCTGTGCCGGCCCCGACCGTCGACGGCTTCGACGACCCGCTGCCCGATGCCGTGGTGGTCGAGGCAAGCGGCGTGGCCGTCGCCCTGACCCAGCCGACCGACCGCTACCCCCACGGGGCGCTCGGCGACCGGATCGAAGCCGCTGCGGTCGAGGTCCTCGGACCGGAGCCGGGCCAGCGCCGGTTGTTCGGCCCCGAACCGCCGGCCGTCATCGAGGGTCTCTCGGCGATCGTGGCCGACGCAACCGGCGACGGCGTCCCCGAGGTGTTGGTGACCGAGGCCGACGCCGATCAGGGGGCGTCGCTGGCCCTGTGGACCATCGATGGCGAGCTGCTGGCCCGCTCGGTCGGCATCGGGCTCGGCAACCGATGGCGCAACCAGCTCGCCATCGCCCCGGTCGGTCCCGACGGCGAGGTCGAGATCATCGACGTCCGCACCCCCCACATCGGTGGCACGGTCCAGTTCTTCCGGATCGATGGTGAGGAGCTGGTCCGGGTGGCGTCGCAGAGCGGGTTCACGAGCCACCGGTTCGGCAGCCGCAACCTGGACCTCGGGGCCGTGTTCGACGCCGACGGCGACGGCGCCCTCGACGTCGTGGTACCGACCGATCGTCGGGAGGCGCTCGGCGTGATGGCCCGGCGGACCGACGAGACCGGTGCCGGCTATGACGGTGTCCTGATCGTGGCCGAGGTGCCGCTGCCGGGCCGGATGACGACCAACCTGGCGGTCGGTCCCGGCCCCGGCGGGACCCAACCAGGCGAGGCCGGACCCCCGTCGCCGCTCTCGGTGGCCGTCGGAACCGACGAGTCCGTGCTCAGGATCTGGCCGGCTCCAGCTCCAGGAGGTCCCTGACCACCCTGGTCCCGCTTGCATCGGTCAGCTCCAGCTCGAATGCGCCCGCGGCGAGGTCGATCCTGGCCTCGACGGTGTCGTCACCCCGGCGCCAGGTCAGGAGCAGCTCGGCGCCACTCCCGCCGAACGAGAAGTCACCGTCGAACAGCGTCGCCGCCGTCCGCCGCCACCGCAGGAGGGCCAGGAGCCGTCTGACGACCGGCCGCTCGACGTCGGCCGCGACCTCGGCCGGCGTGTAGTGGTGGCGGTTGATGTCACGTCCGACCCCGGTCCGCTCCAGCAGCTCGAGGTCGTTGCCGCCGGCCAACGCGCCGACGTAGTAGACCTGCGGCACCCCGGGCACCAGCACCTGGATGAGGCGGGCAAGCAGGTAGCGGTCGTCGTCGGCGATGGCGTCGGCGAACGTGCAGTTGACCTGGTAGAGGTCGAGGTTGTTCGCCGCCGCCCCGGTCGCCTTGCGCGAGGCCCCGTCGCTGCGGCGGTGGATCTCCTCGACCAGCGCATCCAACCGTTCGGGAGCGAGGAGGCCGGGGCGGCTCGGGTCGGTCTGGTCACGGCCGACGTCGATGACCCCGATCCCGTCGTGGGTGTCGAGCACGGTCACCGCGTTCGTCGGCCGGATCGCCAGCCACTCGGTCAGCACGGTGCCGTCGCCGGTGAAGATGGCGTCGAGGACCAGGGGTGGCATGGCGAAGTCGTAGACCAGGTCGACCCGCTCGGCGATCTCGATCTGGGTCCGGTAGTAGCTGTGGATCTCGACCAGCATCGTCATCCCCCGATGTCGGCAGGCGTCGCCGAGGCGGGCGATGAAATCGAACGTCTCGGGCAGCATGAAACACGACGTGCCCGGCCGTTTGATGGCGTAGCCGACGGCGTCGAGCCTGACCAGGTTCACGCCGGCGGCCTCGAACCGGTCGAGGATCGTGTCGAGGTAGCTCAGCGACGCCGGGTGGTCGACGTCGATGTCGACCTGGTTGGCGGTGAACGTCGTCCAGACGAGCCGCTGGCCGCCGGCGACGCCCTTCACGGTGAAGCACAGCCCGGGCCGTGGCCGGTAGATGGCCTGGAGGTCGGCCTCGGTGGCACCGTCGGGGAACACCGAGTCGAAGGTGAGGAACATGCCGTCGTAGGACGAGTCGGCGCCGGTAGCCGCCCAGTCGAGGTACGGCGGCGACCGGTCCGACACGTGGTTGACGATCAGATCGGCCATCAGGTCGAAGTCGCCGCCGATCGTGGTGGCGAGCTCGTTCCAGGTGCCGAGCCGCTCGTCGATCATCGTGTGGTCGATCGGGTCGAACCCGGCGTCGGCCCCGTCGATCCGGTGGAAGAAGGGCAGCAGGTGCACGCCCCCGAATGCGTCGGCGAGCGGCCCGTCGAGCACCCGCCGCAAGCCGGCGAGGTCACCACCGAGTCGGTCGACGTAGGTGATCAACTGCGGTTCGTTCCGCATCGTGGCGCTCCTACTCGCCGTCGACGGCTCGTGCCGCCCGCCCGGCGACGACGACGGCCGCCGCCACCTGGACCAGGGCGATCGCCCAGGCCGACGCGAGGATGGTCGCCCGCTCCCCGCCACGGTCGCCGACCAGGCCGGCAAGCAGGCCGCCGACCAGGAACCAGATCCCGGCCAACACGTTGTAGGGGGCGGCCGCCTGGTGGGCGGCGTACCAGCCGGCGTCGGTCCTGGTGGTCGAACGGGTCCGGATGCCGAGCAGAGCGTTCTTGGGCAGCGCCCGGCGCCGTCCGGCCCAGGCCACATACCAGGCCACGCCGGCCACCACCAGCGAGGCGACGATGGAGAGGAGGGCGCCGTCCATCGATCGGGGCTCCTTTCGGTCAGCAGGGTCGATCAGTCGGTGAGGATGGAGACGCCGAGGGCAACCGGGATGGTCAGCCAGGCGATGGCCATCAGGACGAGGGCGATGAGGGCGAACACCCGGGCCTGGTCGCGAGGCGGGTTCCCGCAGCGCCCGATCGTCTGGTAGAGCGCCTCCATCGGGGCAACCGTGGTCAGCCGGATGCGGCGCCTGGCGATGGCGGCGCCGCGCAGCAGGGCCCAGGAGGCCGCCACCATCACCCCGAACAGCACGGCGACCAGGATCACCTGTCCGATGGTCGACCCGACGGCCGACAGCACGAAGCCCTGCAGGCTGCCGATGATCGTCGACAGGAAGGCGCCGCCGAGCAGGAACGTCGGCACGCCGAGCGGGTTGCCCCGGTAGCCCTTGGCGACCCGATCGGTGTGGACCCGGGCCCGGGTCAGCAGCCGTCTCGACGGGTCACCATCGAGCGCCGCCGCCTCCCGCCGGTGGTACAGGTTCTGGATGTTGTTGACCAGGTTGCGGATGTGCGACTTGACGAGGAAGTGCACGACCTGCTGCACCACGTACTGGGCCAGGGGTGCCAGTGGCCCGACCCGGGCGATCCGGATTCCGCTGGCTGCGTTGCGGTCGAGTACCTCGAGGGCCCGCATCGCCCCCGAGTGGGCCTCCTCGAAGCGGTCGGGGTGACCGAGCGGGCGCTTGGCCGCCAGCTGCAGGATGATCCGGCGATCGACCTCGTCGCTGGCCCCGACCTGGTCGAGGATCGTGTCGGCGGCGGCGGCGTCGCTCTTGCGGAAGGCGTTGAAGGCGTCGAGCTTCTCGCCGAACTCGTCGAGTACCAGGTGCGGCCGGTCGTCGAGCGTCCAACCCGTGATCTCGGCGGTTCCAGGCGGGACCGCCGCCGGTTCCGTTCCGCTGTTGCCCATAGCCGGCGAGCCTAGTGGGGGCTCGCCCCGCCCCGTGGCGAGGGGCTAGGACGACATCGACACGTTTCCCGTCATCGGCGGGCGCACCTCGACACCGTCGGCGTCGTAGAACCGGAGTCGACCGTCGACGCCGTCGCCGACCGGCAGGATCGCAACCGGTCGGACGAGCTCCTGGTACCGGTCGCCGCTCGGGGCGGCGGCCCACGTTGCCCCCGATCCGTCGAGGTTGCCGACGGCGACGACGTCGTCGAGTCGAACAACCAGCGTCAGGTCGGGCGGTGGGTCATCGGCGCACACCTCCGAGGCCCGCCCGTCGGCCGAGCGTCGGTCGACGAGCCGGACGCAGAGGCCGCCGCCGGGTGGACGCCACTGGGTGGCGGCGAACGCCGGATCGTCGATCCCGTACCAGGCCACGTCGGCCCGGCCCCGCAGGTCGGTGAACCCGGCGGCCGAGACCGTCGGTTGATCGGCGGCGCCGGCCTCGATCGCCGTTGCGTCGCCGTTCAGGAAGGGCGGGGGCTCGGGGCCGGCTCCGGTGCACCCGACCGTTCCGAGCCCGGCAACGGCGAGCGCCGTCGTGAGCGCAACGGTGGTGCGGCGGGGTCGCCCCATGCCGTCAGACGATGGTCGGTGGTCGGTCGGTCGTCAAGGGTGACCGGTGCCGATCGGCGGCGGCCGGCGACCGGCGAGTCGAGAGCCGTCACGGGAGTGTGCGACACTTGCCCGATGGACGACGCGACGACGGGCGCGCCCCGCCACCTGCCCGACCCCGACGACCCGCAGTACCAAGCCTGGAGGGAAGCCTACGAGGCGGCCAGTCTCCGGGACGTGCCGTGGGAGACGATGTCCGGCGTACCGGTCGAGCCGGTCTACGGCGACGGTCCCTACCCGGGCCAGTACCCCTACACCAGGGGCGTCTACCCCTCGATGTACCGGTCACGGCTGTGGACGATGCGGATGTTCGCCGGGTTCGGCACGGCCGAGGACACCAACGCCCGGTTCCACGACCTGCTCCGGGCCGGTGGCACCGGCCTGTCGACGGCGTTTGACATGCCGACGCTGATGGGCCGCGATTCCGACAGCCCGTGGTCGACGGGCGAGGTCGGCCGGGCCGGGGTCGCCGTCGACACGATGGCCGACATGGAGGACCTGTACGCCGGCATCGACCTCGGCGGCGTGTCGACGTCCATGACCGTGAGCGGTCCCGCGGCCATCGTGCTGGCGATGTACATCGGGGTCGCCGAGAAGAACGGCGTCGAGCGGTCCAAGCTGGCCGGCACGATCCAGACCGACATCTTCAAGGAGTACCAGGCCCAGAAGGAGTACATCTATCCGCCACGGCCGTCGGTCAGGATCATCACCGACATGATCCGGTTCACCTCGGCCGAGATGCCCCGCTGGCACCCGATCTCGATCTCGGGCTACCACATCCGCGAGGCCGGCAGCACGGCCGCCCAGGAACTGGCCTTCACACTGGCCAACGGCTTCGCCTACGTGGAGGCGGCGATGGCCGCCGGGGTCGATGTCGACGACTTCGCCGGCCGGCTCAGTTTCTTCTTCAACTCCCACTCCGACTTCTTCGAGGAGATCGGCAAGTTCCGGGCGGCCAGACGGATCTGGGCCCGGTGGATGAAGGAGCGCTACGGGGCGAAGGTGGAGCGGTCGCTGCTGTGCCGGTTCCACACCCAGACCGCCGGGGTGTCGCTCACCGCCCAGCAGCCGGAGATCAACATCGCCAGGGTCGCCATCCAGGCGCTCGCCGGGGCGCTCGGCGGCACGCAGAGTCTGCACACCGACTCCTACGACGAGGCGCTGGCCCTGCCGACCGACGATGCGGCCAGGATCGCCCTGCGGACCCAGCAGATCGTGGCCAACGAGACCGGGGCCGGTTCGGTGATCGACCCGCTCGGCGGCGCCCCGTACGTCGAGTGGATGACCGACGAGATGGAGCGCCAGGCCGAGGCGGTCTTCGCCCACCTCGACGACCTCGGCAACGGCTCGATCCTCGAGGGCGTCTACGCCGGCATCGAGAACGGCTACTTCGTCGGCGAGATCGCCGATGCCGCCTACCGGTTCGAGCGGGAGGTCAACAGCGGCCGCCGGATCGTCGTCGGGGTCAACGACTTCACCGACGGCGACGACGGTGACCAGGAGATCCTCCGCATCGACCAGGCGGTCGAGGACTACCAGCTCAAGCGGCTGGAGGACACCAAGAACCGCCGCGACGGCCAGGCCGTCGCCGCCGCGCTGGCCGCGGTCACGGCGGCGGCCGACGATCCGACGGTGAACGTGATGCCACCGATCCTCGACGCCGTGAAGGCCTACGCCACATTGGAGGAGGTGGTGAAGGCCATGGAACAGGTCTTCGGCACCTACGTCGAGAAAGCGATCATCTAGATGATCGCGTCAGAGAAGAAAGCGATCATCTAGATGATCGCGTCAGAGGACGGAGCGATCATCTGATGGCTGGGACGGATCTGCCGCTCCGGGTGGTGTTGGCCAAGCTCGGGCTCGACGGCCACGATCGCGGGATCAAGGTCGTTGCCCGCATCCTGCGAGACGCCGGGATGGAGGTCATCTACCTCGGGCTCCGCCAGACCACCGACTCGATCGTGGCCGCGGCCGAGCAGGAGGATGCCGATGCCATCGGGCTGTCGATGCACAACGCCGGCCACATGACCCTCGGGCCCAACATGGTCAAGGCACTGCGCGACGCCGAGCTGGAGATCCCGGTGATCATCGGCGGGATCGTGCCGGACGACGACGTGCAGCCCCTGCTCGACGCCGGCATCGCCGCCGTCCTCGGCCCGGGCGCCTCGGCCGAGGAGGTGGCCCAGACCGTCCGGGACGCCGTCTCGGCCGCGGTCTAGGCCGGCGACGCCCGCATGGCCACCCCCTCCGTCAAGCGCCCGCTGCCCCGCAACGCCTCCGTCGATGAGCTCTACGCTGCGGCCCGAGCCGGCAACCGCCGCGCCATCGGGCGGCTCCTGACCCTGGTCGAGCGGGGCGGGCCAGATGCCGAGACCATCGGCGAGCTCGCCAACCCCGACGCCGGATCCGCCCACATCGTCGGCATCACCGGCGCCCCGGGGGCCGGGAAGTCGACCCTGACCGGTCGACTCGTCGTGCACCTCGCCGGCGCCGGACGGCGCCCGGCGGTGCTGGCCGTCGACCCGTCGTCACCGTTGACCGGCGGTGCCATCCTCGGTGACCGCATCCGCATGTCCGACACCACCGAGGACCTGACCGTCGCCCCCGAGGTCGGCGACCGGACGTTCATCCGCTCGATGGCCACCCGAGGTCACTCGGGCGGGCTGGCCCTCGCCGTTCCGCTTGCCGTCCGCCTGTTCGACGCCATGGGCTACGACCCGGTGATCATCGAAACCGTCGGCGTCGGCCAGGTCGAGGTCGACGTGGTCGCCGCCGCCGATACGGCGGTTGTCGTCATGACGCCGGGGATGGGCGACGCCGTGCAGGCCAACAAGGCCGGCCTGCTCGAGGTGGCCGACGTGTTCGTGGTCAACAAGGCCGATCGGCCCGGGGCGAACGACGTCCGTCGGGACCTCGACCTCATGCTCGACCTCAGCCACCTGACCGGCCAGGACACGACCGACGGCGGCGACGGCTACCGTCCGCCGATCGTGATGTGCTCGGCCCTCGAGGGCACGGGCGAGGCCGACGTGTGGGCCGCGGTCGAGGACCACCTGGTCAGCCTCGACGAGCGCAACCAGCGGCTCCGCCGACGCCATCACCGGATCAGGACCGAGGTCCGGGCCCGCATGACCCAGGCCCTGGCCAACCGGATCGACGAGGCGATGAACTCCGACATGGGCCGGGAGCTCGTCGATCACGTCACCGACGGCGCCCTCTCGCCGACGGGCGCATCGGCCAAACTCCTCGACGCCCTGCTCGACCCACGGCTCGACCCGGCGCCCGAGACGCGGCCGGACCCACGGCTCGACCCGGCGCCCGCGACGCGGCCGGACCCGCCGCTCGATCGTTCCTCGGAGTCCTCGTGAGCACCTCACCGGCTCGGGTGGCCACGATCAGCGTCGGGGTGCCACGCACCGTCGACCGCAACGGCCAACCGGCGACGACCGCCATCTGGAAGGCGCCGGTCGACGGGCCGGTCGAGGCGAGGGGCGTGAACCTCGTCGGCGACGACCAGGCCGACCGCCGGGTTCACGGCGGGATCGACAAGGTGGTCTACACCTATGCGGTCGAGGACCGCCGCTGGTGGGAGGGCGAGCTCGGCCGCCAGCTCGATCCCGGCGGCTTCGGCGAGAACCTCAGCACCGACGGCGTCGACCTGACCTGGGTGGTGATCGGGACCAGGTGGCGGATCGGCACCGCCTCCTTCGAGGTCAGCGAGCCCCGCGTACCGTGCTGGAAGTTGAACCTCCGCATGGACGACAACCGGTTCATCCAGCGGTTCACCGCCGCCGGTCGCCCCGGCGCCTATCTCCGGATCGTCGGCGAGGGGTCGTTGCAGGCCGGCGACGAGATCGTCGTCGACGACGTGCCAGACCACGGCGTGACCGTCGGGCACGTCGCCGGACTGTACGCCGACCGCAACCGGGACCGGGGTCAGGTCGAGCGGCTCCTGGAGATCCCCGAGTTGTCGGACGCCTGGAAGGAGTGGGCCACCAGTAGTCTCGATCGGTGATGACCGACGGACCGGCTTCGACGAGACGGCTCGGGGCGGCGGCCAAGCTCCTGGCCCAACCGGATGAGGTGCTCCGGGTCCTCGGCCGACTCGACGACGACGAGCTGGTCAACCTGGCTGCGGCCGCCCGACAGGAGCAGGCGACCAGGGCGGTGGCCCGTGGCGACCTCGACGAGATCATCGCCCAGGCGTTCGAGACCGGCTTCGGCAGCGACGGCCTTGCCCACCTGCCCTGGGTCGAGGGCACGGTGCTCGTCTGCCCCGGCGGCCTGGTGCGGTCGAGCCGGAGCAGCCACACGTGCCGATTCGTCAGCATCGACGACACCTGGGTCTGGGACAGCCACGACCTGATCCGTGAGGACAAGCGCTCGACCACTGGCACCCGGGACGGGTTCCGGGCGGTCGCCCTGCTGCCCCTCCTCGAGGGGATGGAGGTCGACGTGGTCAGCGGCAAGGCCCGCCAGGGCCAGCACTCGGTCGACCGCGTGGTCTCCTACGAGATCCGGTCCGGTGAGCTGGTCGAGGTGGCGCAGCGCCACGTCTCCCGGTCGTCGCACTAGCGCCGCCGTGACCGTCGGCGTCCTGGCGGACAGGTCGCCCCGGGACGGGCGCCCGGTCAGAACGCCGGATCGTCCGGTCGGAGCCCGAGCAGGACCCGTCCGGCGGTCTGGATCTGCTGCGGCCCGACCATGAAGTGCTGACCGACCGAGCGGACGTCGGCCAGCAGGCGTGGCCATGGTCCGTCGAGCCGACTGGCGGTGGTCCCGGCGGCCGAGGCCAGCGTCTCCACCGCCCCGATCGCACCGTCGACCGCCGTCGCTGCGGCGAGACGGGCCCTGGCGTGCAGCTCGGGTCCGATGGGCTCGCTCCGCTCGGCATCGGCCCAGATCTCGTCCGCCAGGGAAGCGGCCCACGCTCGACCGGCGCCGACCAGCGCCTCGGCCCTGGCCATCGCCGCCTGGGCGTCCGGTCGTTCGGCCAGCAAGCGGGGCGGGTACGACGAGCGCTTGGCGCCGGCCAACCGGCGGAACTCGTCGAGCGCCGCTTCGGCGATGCCGGTGGCGACCCCGACCTTCGGCCAGGGGAACCGCAGCCCGCTCGGCAGCCGGTAGTAGGGCGCATTCGGTCCGGTCGGGCCACGGAAGTCGGTGACACCGGCCCAGCGGTCGGGGACCACGACGCCATCGACGATCACGTCGTTGCTGCCCGTGCCACGCAGACCGGCCGTGTGCCACGTGTCGACGATCGTGACGTCATCGGCGGGGATCAGCGTGAAGCAGGCCCGCCGGCTCGCCGGCGAGTGCTCCCGGTCGATCCAGGAGCCGACGATCACCCGGTCGGCAACCGGCACCCCGGACACGAACGACCAGCGGCCCTCGATCCTCCAGCCGCCGTCGACCCGGGTGGCCCGTCCGATCGGCAGCCCGGCACCGGCGACGATCGTGTCGGGCCGGTCGCCCAGGAGCTCCGTCATCGTGTCGGGTGGCAGGTACGACGAGGCGATCCCCACCTCCTCGTTGAGCGTCATGGCGGTCCAGGCGGTCGATCCGTCGACCCGGGCCAGGGTCTCGATCATGGCCAGGAAGGGCCCGGGTCCGATCCCCTTCCCGCCGTAGGCGACCGGGGCGATCAGGCGGAGCAGCCCGGCGCCGGCCAGCGCAGCGAAGACCTCCGGGTGGGGTCGGCGGTGCTCGTTTGCCCAGTCGGCGTGCTCGGCCACGAGCGGCAGGATCGCCTCGACGGCGCTTGTCAGGTCCTCCGATCCGGTCAGCTCCTGGGACCCGGTCAGGTCCTCCGATCCGTTCTCGGTCCCGCCGGTCGGTTCGTGCATCGCCGAGGAACCGCCTCCGTGCCGCTGGCCGTCAACCGACCAGGCCGGCGGTGCCGAGTCGGCTGGTCAGGGCGGCCGAGCCGCGGGCCATGACGATGAACATCTCGTCGCCCCGCTCGGTCTGGCCGACGATCTGGGAGGCGATGACCGCCATCGCGTACCCGGTCGGCGCCCCCAACGCGTAGTCGCGAGCCGTGCGCTCGGCGTCGAGCTCGACGCCACACTCGGCCAGGCCCCGGCGGTAGCGGTCGAGCAGGTCGTCCTCGACGGATGCCAACTCGTCGGCGGCCAGGCTCCCGCTGAGGAAGTAGGCCACGTCGTTGAGGGCCGAGCCGAGCGCCGCCGTCTGCCAGTCGACGGTGGTGATCGGCGGCGCCGGCCGGTCGAGGCCGAACAGGACGTTGTCGAGGCGGAAATCGCCGTGGACCAGGCACTCGGCGTCGCCCCTGGTCGTCTGCCACCGGTCGTAGTGCTCGACCAGCCAGTGGCCGACGGCCAGCTCGTGTGAGCTGAGGCGGTCGCCGTAGCGGTCGACGAAGCCGGGGAACACCATCGCCAGCAGCTCCCGGTGCTGGGTTCGGCGCTCGACCGTCGGCCCGTCGACCCAGTCGAGCCCGGCCAGCTCGTCGGCCCGGCCCCACGTCGAGCCGTGCAGCGCGGCGGCCGCATCGACCGCCAGCTCGGCCCGCTCGAGCGAGCAGCCTCGGAGCTGATCGCCGGTCTCGGCCGGCGTGATGTCCTCCATCACCAGCACGAACCGGTTGGTTGCCTGGTCCTCCCACAGGTGGTGGACGGCCGGGACCCGGATCCCGACCGACGGGGCGACGTCACGATAGAAACCGACCTCCCGGACGTAGGACCGGGTGGCGCCGCCGGTGGCCCGGCTGGTCTCGTCGGCCGACGGCAGCTTGAGGATCACCGATGCCGGGGCACCGTCGGTCGCCGCGTCCCAGGTGAGGTGGCAACGCACGTTGTCGCCGACCTGGCCGGTGCCGACCACGCCGACGTCCAGCCCGGCCAGGCTGCCGCCGATGCCGGCCTCGTCGAGCACCCGCTCCAGCCACGAACGATCGAGCCCGTTGTCGTCGAGCAGGGCCTCGGCCCGCCGGCTTGACTCCTCCGTTGGCCGTGGGGGCGCCGTCATGTCGGGTCACGCTAGTCGCCCGTCCGGGACCGACGACAGCTCCCGGTGACGGCCGTCGTCGACCTGGTACTGCGCTAGTCGGCCATCGAGTCGAGTATCAGGCGGATCTCGTCGAGCGTCGTGCGGGGGTTGACGAAGCAGAACCGGAACACCGGGCGATCCCGGTAGCGGCTCGGGACGACGAAGGCGGTCCCGTCGGCGAGCGCCCGCTCGGTCCAGGCCTGGTACCTCGCCGCGTCCCATCCCGTCCGCTCGAACACGACGATGCTCAGTCCAGGCGGGCGGCTGAGCTCGACGTGGGGGAGCGACTCGATCAGCTCGGCCGACCGCTCGGCCAGATCGAGCGTCGTCTCGATGGCCTCGGCGTAGGCGTCGGTGCCGTAGGTGGCGAGCGAGAACCAGAAGGGCAGGCCACGGGAGCGCCTGGTCAGGTGGATGGCGAAGTCGCTCGGGTTCCAGTCGCCCTTGGCGTCGAGGAAGGTGAGGTAGTCGGCGTGCTGGGCGTGGGCGGCCCGGCCCTGATCGGGGTCTCGCCACAGCAGGGCGCAGCAGTCATAGGGGGCGAACAGCCACTTGTGCGGGTCGATGATCACCGAATCGGCCAGCTCGATCCCGTCGAACCAGGGTCGGGAGGTCAGGGCCGCCAGCGCCCCGCCGCCGTAGGCGGCGTCGACGTGGAAGAACACGCCCCGGCTCCGGCAGGCCTCCCCGATGCCACGGAGGTCGTCGATGACGCCGGCGTTGGTCGTGCCGGCGGTGGCGACCACGCCAGCAACCCGATCGCCGTTGGCGTCGAGGGCGGCGGCAACGCCGTCACCGGTGAGCCGGCCGTCGTCGTCGACCGGAACCGGGATCAGGTCGGCGTCCATCACCCGGGCCGCGGAGGGGATCGACGAGTGGGCCGAGGCCGCGACCACGAACGCCCAGCGGTCGGGCCGGGTCCGTCCGTCGGCCGCCAGGCGGGCCTCGGCCGCACCCCGCGAGCCGACCATGGCCGACAGGTTGCCCATCGTGCCGCCGGGCACGAACACCCCGCCGGCCTCGGCCGGCAGGCCGCACAGGTCCGACAGCCAGCGAAGCGCCTCGTTCTCGGCGTGGGCCGCACCCGAGCCCTCGATCCACGAGCCGCCATAGATCGAGAACGCACCGACGACGAGGTCGAACAGCACGGCCGCCTCGGTCGGCGCCGCGGGGACGAACGAGAGGTAGCGGGTGAAGTCGACCGAGAGGCACGAGGGGGCCAGCACGTCGCGGAACAGCTCGAGCGCCCGGTGGCCACCGATGCCATCGGCGGTCACCGTCGGCCCGACCAGACCCGTCAGCTCGTCGGCCGAGCGGGCCTCGCCGAGCGGGATCGGGTCGAGCCGGGTCCGCCACCGGGCGAACTCGACGATCTCGTCGGCGAGGGTCTCGGTGTCGTCGGTGTAGTCGTGCATCATGGCCGCGTTCCTCCGGCGATCGAATCAGGCGTCGGGGAGGAGGGCCGCGTACTGCTCGTCCAGCAGATCCTCGGTGTCCTGGTCGAGGCCACCCCAGGTGAACAGTCGGGCCCTGGTGGCCAGATCGGGGAACAGCAGGGGGTTGGCGGCGAGGTCGGCGTCGTCACCACCCTGGTCGGCCAGGAACTCCTGCACCCCGAGCACCGGGGAGATGTAGCCGACCCACCGGGTGACCCTGGCCGCATTGGCCGGGTCGTACACGAAGTCCATGAACCGCCCGGCAGCGGCGACGTTGGCCGCGCCCCCTGGGATCACCATCGTGTCGAACCACTGGATGGCACCCTCGTCTGGCACGACGAACTCGACGTCGGGCCGGTCGGCCTGCAGCAGCGCGGTGTCGCCAGACCAGGCCATCGCCGCCGCCAGCTCGCCGCTGGCCAGCCGGGGGGCGAAGTCCTCGAAGGTGAAGGCGCCGATCTGGCCGCGACCGTCGAGCTCCACGATCTGGTCGATGGCGGCGGCCGCCGCCGCATCGGTCGGGCGGCTCGGGTCGTCACCGTTGGCCAACATCACCAGCCCGACGGCCTCCCGCATCTCGCCGATGAACCCGACCCGACCGGCGAGCGCCGGATCGAAGAGTTGGGTGATCGAGGTGATGGGCCCACCGAGAACGGGCTCGATCTGGGCCGGGTCGTAGGCGATCCCGGTGATGCCCGCCTGCCACGGCATCTGGTACCGGCAACCCCGATCCCAGCTGTTGGTGAGGAAGGCCGGATCGATGTTGGCGTGGTTCGGGACGACCTCGATCGGCACCGGTTCGACCCAGCCGTTGTTGATCATCTGGGCCGCCCGCCAATTGGTCGGGACGACGATGTCGTACGCCGGGACCTCGGCGTTCACCGCCCGTTCGAGCACCAGCTCGAAGCCGTCGATGTTGTCGGTGTAGCCGGGCTCGTAGTCGACGATCATCCCCGTCGCCCTGGCCAGCTCGTCGAGTGTGCCCCCGGGGTACTGGGTGTCGTCGTCGACGTCGGCGTCGATGTAGTCGGGCCAGTTGAGGATGCGGAGCCGGTCCCGCCCGCCCAGGTCGATGGTGCGGTCGTCGCCGGCGTCGACGCAGGCGGTGAGGCCGGCCGCGCCGGCGAGGGCGAGGAACCGGCGCCGGCTCATGGCCGAGCGACGACCGGCCCGGGTGACCGACGAGATCGGGCCGTCGGCGAGCGGGGCGCCGCGGCGGGGCTGACCACGTCGGCGTGTCGGCGCACGGGTCATCGGTACTCCCCGAGGCGGCGCTGGATGGCCAGCAGGATGGCCAGTGCAGCCAGCACCGGCAGGACGATCGTCAGGAACGGGGTGAAGGCGACGGCGCTGCGGGCCCGGTCGACCCCGTCGAGGAACTGCTGGCGGTTGTCCGACAGCACGCTCTCGACCGCCGTGTTGAGTCCGTTGAAGGTCGACAGGCCCTCGCCCTGGAACAGCGCAACCGCCGCGTCCCGACGTCCGGCATCGACCTCGATCTCGATCGCCCTGGCCACCTCGGCGTACCGGGCCCAGCGGATCTCGAGGGTGTCGGCCGCCGCCCGTTCCCGCTCGGAATCGAACCCGGTCGAGACGGCGGCGATCTGGGCCTCGACGCCGGCGTAGGCCTCGTCGAGGCTGCCGCCCTGGCCGTCGAGGATCTTGAGGCTGAGCTGCGACTGGAGGTCGAAGGCAGCGGTCTGGATGGCCGAGGTCGTCGCGATGGTGTCGTAGCCGCCGGTCGAGGCCCGATCGAGGGCCTGGGTCCTCGCCGTCGGGCCGACGACGAGGTAGCCGACGACGGCCCCGATCAGCACCGTGGCCAGGACCAGCAGTGGGTTGAGGATGCGGTTGGTCCGCTGCAGCAGGCCCGCCTGGACCCGGACCAGGGCGCCGAGGGTGACCACCCCGAGGGCGATCGCAGCCCAGGTCAGCCAGCGGCCGGTGGTCCGCTCATCGTCGAGCTGCGCCTGACCCCGCTCGGTGACGGTGGAAACGGAGTCGGCGATGTCACCGCTGACCAGCTGCAGGGCCTGGCGGAGCTGGTCGTCGGCGCCGGGGAGTTGGTTGATGCTCTCGACCCGGGAGGCCTCGACCCGCCCGCTGTAGGCGTTCAGGCTGACGGCGATGTCCTTGAGCGCCTCGTGGGCATCGGGGTCGTCGCCGATGGTGGCCGACACGTCCTCGGACTGCGCTGCGGCCCGGCGGATGGCGTCCTGGTAGAGGTTGCGGTTGATCCGGTCCTCGACGCCGGTCGCGTCGGTGGCCAGGAAGGCCGCCGTCGCCGCCGTGTTGGCCTCGGCGACGCTGGCGAACACGTCCTGGATGCCGACCAGGGCCGGGGCCGTCGCCTCGGCCGTGTCGAGGGACGCCGAGCGGACGAACAGGCTGGCGATCGACCCGACGACGGCGAACGAGCCGACGAGCACCAGCAGGATCACGTTCCAGCGTCGCAGGAAGCTCGGTGTGCTCCCGACCGGGCCGGCCAGCAGTGGCCGGCGGGCCGGATCCGCCGGCGCCGGCGCCGCACCGGCGGACGGGGTTGAGGGACCGGCGGGGGTCGGGCGGACCGCCGCACTCGACGCCGCCGTCAACGACGGGCCCACCGATCCGGATCCGCACCTCGCATGGCAGCGCTCATACCGGCATCAACGCTACCCGTTCGACGCCGGCCCCAGGGTTCTCGCGCCCGCCCGGGGCCCTGCCGGTCGTCGACGAGGCGGCCGCGGCCGGGCCCCGCCCATCGTCTCCCTCACCGGTCGGAGGAGCCTCCCGCCGGGTCTGGCCCGACGGTAGACTCGATCCACCGTGTCTGGACCAACGCATCCTCGGGGGCCTCGCAGCGCGTACCGCAGCGCCGCTGGTGCGGCCGGGATGGGTCGGGCGCCGAAGGGTCTCGATGCCGTCGGCGCGCTCGAACACTACGAGGCGTCGCTCTCGTCGCTCCAGGCGGCACTGGCCGAGCTCGAGTCGTCGCCGTCGTACCTGATGCTGACCGACGCCGAGCTCGGGTCGGAGACGGCGCGGCGCTACGGGCGGGCTGCGGCCGACGCCAAGGACCTGTGGCCGCTGGTCGAGGCCGCCAACTCGTTGCTCGGCTCGGTCCGGTCGCAGGTGGCCAGGGGCCGTGGTCAGACGGAGGTGCGGGAGCTGCGCCGCCTGCTCGACGAGCGCTGGTACACGGTCACGGATCGGCGCGGCGCGTCGCAGTCGTACTCGGCGTCCGGGCTGCTCGGTGAGATCCGCCAGCGCTACGACGCGGTCCGCTCGGCCGTCGCCGACATCGACCACCTGTGGGTCACGATCCTGCCCCGGGTCGACGCGGCCAGGACGACCCTCGAGCGGCTCCAGGCCGAGGTCGACGACCTCGGCGTGCCCGAACCGCTCGTCGGGCGGGCCCGGGCCCTCGCCGACGATCTCGCCGATCGCCTCGTCGCCGACCCCGCCAGCGTGAACCCCCAGGACGGCGCCAACCTCGACCGGCAGGTGGCGGCGGCGGCCAAGCAGGTGGCGACGCTGCGGACCAAGCGTGACGACCTCGACGGTGACCTCGGCTCGACCGAGGAGTTGCTGGCGTCGCTTCGGGTCCTGCGGGCCAGGGCCGAGGCGTCGAGGGTCGAGGCGCTGGCCAAGATCGAGGGTCCGGATGGTCTCGTTCGGGTCCCGTCGCCGGCGGTGCTCGACGGGCCGGACGGACTCGGCCCCCAACTCGACCGCCTGTTCGCCAACGCCGCCGGGGCCGACTGGTCACGCAAGCGCGTGCTGCTCGACGGCTGGCTGAGCTCCGCCAGGAAGCTCGAGGCCCAGCTCGTGCGGGCCGGTGAAGCCAATCGGGCGCCGGTCGAGGCCCGCAACGAGCTGCGGGGCCGCCTGCAGGCCTATGCGGCCAAGATGGCGGCCACCGGCCGGGCCGAGGACCTGGCGCTGGTCGAGGTGGCCGACCGGGCCAGGCAGTTGCTCTACACCGGGCCGACCGACCTGGCCGCGGCCGAGGCGGCAATCGTCGATCTGGCGGCGAGACTGCGCCAATGATCGCCTGTACCGAACCCGGGTGTGGCGGCACGATCCTGTCGGACGGGTACTGCGACACGTGTGGGGTCCGCCACGATCCGAACCGGGCGGCGCCGGCCGCCTCGACCGGCGCCGCGGCTGCGGTCGGTGGCGCCAGCACCGTCCCGGACGCCCGCAGCGGGTCGACGTCGACGCCTGGCCCGGCGACTGCGGGCCAGGCGGTCGGTGCCCCTGCGACCGGTTCCGGGTCGGCCTCGTCCGGCGGGTCCTCGACGCCGGCCGGCGGACCGTCGAACCAGCCGGTCGTGCCGGCATCGGCCGGCCCCGTCCCGCAGGCGACTCCCTCGCTGGCGCCGTCGCCGATCGCGGGAGGAGCCGTCCGCCCGGCCGGTTCGGCCTGTGGCCGCGACGGGTGCATCGGCACGATCGCCCCGGACGGCTACTGCGACATCTGCGGCCTGGCCGCCACCAGCAGCGGTGGCCCCGTGGTTGCACCGGCGCTCAACGACGCCGGCGACGGCGCGGATCTCGGCAGCCTGCCGGCCATCGCCATCCCGTCGGCCCCCGACACGTCGTCGCGACTGCCCGGTGCCGGTACGGCCACCGCCAGGAGCCGGAGCACCTCGGCCTCCCGTCGCACCGCCTCGGTCAGGACGGGGATCGGAGCCGGGCTGGTGTCCGTCGCCCCGACGACCGTCGGCGATCCCGGCGCCGCCGTCATGTCCGACGCCGAGATCCAGGCCGAGCTCGGGATCGTGCCAGAGGAGGAGCGGTTCTGCTCGGCCTGCGGTGACCCCGTCGGGCGGGCGTACGGCGATCGGGATGGCCGCGTCAAGGGCTTCTGTGGGAGCTGCCGGGCCGAGTTCGACTTCGTGACGAACGAGCCGTCGCTCCGGCGGGGTGAGCTGGTGGCGGGCCAGTACGAGATCGCCGGCGCCCTGGCCCACGGCGGCATGGGCTGGATCTACCTCGGCCGTGACCGGGCGGTGTCCAACCGCTGGGTGGTGCTCAAGGGTCTGCTCAACGACGACGACCCCGACGCCGTCGCCGCTGCGGTGGCCGAGCGCCGGTTCCTGGCCCAGATCGACCACGCCAACATCGTCAACATCTACAACTTCGTCACCCACCGCGGCTCGGGCTACATCGTCATGGAGATGGTCGGCGGCGAGTCGCTCAACGCGAAACTCAAGGCCCGCCGCAAGGCCAACGGTGGGGTGCCGAACCCGCTCCCGGTCACCGACGCCATCGCCTACGTGCTCGGCGTGTTGCCCGCCCTGCGCTACCTGCACGAACGTGGCCTCGTCTACAACGACCTCAAGCCGGCCAACGTGATGGCGGTCGGCGAGGGGGTCAAGCTGATCGACGTCGGTGCGGTGATGCGGATCGACGACCGCCAGGCCGCCATCTTCGGGACGCCGGGCTTCCAGGCCCCCGAGGTCGCCACCACCGGGCCGTCGGTCGCCTCCGACCTGTACACGGTCGGGCGGACCCTCGCCGTGCTCATCATCCGCTTCGTGTTCCACGACGGGCCGTACCTCTACGCCCTGCCGCCGCCGTCGGAGGCACCGCTGCTGGCGCAGTGGGAGTCGTTGTACCGATTCCTGTTGCGGGCAACCGCGTTCCATCCGGACGATCGGTTCCAGACCGCACCCGAGATGGCCGAGCAGCTCACCGGCGTGCTTCGGGAGATCGTTGCCCTCACCGCGGGCCGGGCCAGGCCGACCGCCTCGCAGCTGTTCGAGGGGGATCGTCTGGCCGACCTGTTGGTGGCCGGCACCGGCTCGTACGAGGCGACGACCGCCGATTGGCGGGTGTTGCCGGCGGCCCGGGTCGACGAGGACGACCCGGCGGCGCCGTTCCTGCTCGGCCTGCCGGACGGCGACCCCGTCCGTACGGTCGACGCCATCCGACGTGGCCTCGACCGGGGCGAGGTGTCGAGGTCGAACGAGGTGTCGCTCCGCCTTGCCTGGGAGCTGATCCAGCTGAACGGGCGGCGCCCGAACAACGGTCTGCCGCCGGGAGCGGCCCCGCCGGGCGGCGCCGCCGACGACCCGGAGCGGGTGCTGCGAGAGGTCGAGGCGTCGAACCCGTGGGAATGGCGGGTCCACTGGTACCGGGCGATCCACCAGCTGCAGCTCGCCTCGCCTGCGGTGGCGGCCGAGGGGTTCAGTCGGGTGTGGACCGAGCTGCCGGGGGAGACGGCACCGAAGATCGCGGTCGCCCTCGCAGCCGAGCTCGCCGGCGAGGACCAGCGGGCGCTGGAGCTGTACGACCTGGTGATCAGCGCCGACTCGACGTTCGTCTCGGCCGCGTTCGGGATGGCCCGCTGCAATTGGCGGCTCCGGGACCATGCGGGTGCCGTCGCCGCCTTCAACCGCGTCCCGACCAGCTCGGCCGCCCACGGGAACGCCCAGGTCGCAGCGGCCAGGACCCTGGTGGCCGGCGGGACCGACGGCACCCCCGACCTCGACGACCTCCAGGCCGCCTCGGCCACGATCGAGCGGCTCCAGCTCGACGCAGCCGAGCGGGCGGCGCTGGCGGCCGACATCTTCGAGCGGGCGCTCGTCGGGGTCGAGGCGGGACGGATCCAGGGCGGCTCCCAGTCGATCCTCGGTCGGGAGCTGACCGAGAAGTCGTTGCGGGAGGGGCTGGAGCAGACCTACCGGACCCAGGCCCGGCTGGCGACCTCGCCGGACGAGCGGGTCCGTCTGGTCGACCTGGCCAACTCGGTACGGCCGAGGAGTCTGTTCTGATGGCAGCGGGCGACGAGGGTGCGGGTCCGTCGTCGACGCCGATCGGATCAACCGGGACGACGCCGGCCGTCGTTCCCCCGGGCGATGGCGCGGTGGCGATCGACACGCTGGTGTGTGCCAGCTGTGGCGAGGAGGCACCGCTCGGCACGACCTGGTGCGAGGCCTGCGGACACGAGCTTGGCGCACCGCCGAAGCCGGCGTGTGTCGCCTGTGGCGAGCGCGAGGTCGACCCGGTCGAGGGGTACTGCCTGTCGTGTGGGTATCGCCAGCCCAAGGCGCGCGATCACCTCGTCGTCGACGAGGGGTCGGTGGTGGCGGTCAGCAACCGCGGGAGGCGTCATCACGACAACGAGGACGCCGTCGCGGTCGGCGTCGTGCCGGGACCCGAGCTGGCCGACGGATCGGTCGATGCGGGCACCGCCGTCCTGGTGGTCTGCGACGGGGTGTCGTCGACGGCGGGTTCGGCCGAGGCGTCGGCACGGGCGGCCATGGCTGCGTGTGACACCCTGGTCGCCGGGTTGTCCGACCCGACGGTCGCGACGGCCTCGAAGG
>JBCCVL010000086.1:0-24737 GCA_039195375.1 Actinomycetota bacterium | reverse complement strand
TCGGGCTGAAGCCGGCGTCAAGAGGCGTCGGAGGCCGAACGGGTTCCCGACCCGCCGGTTCCCGGCTCAGCTGTCGATTTCCGGTTCGGCTCGATCGATGGCCAGGCGGATCTGATACTGGCGGGACCGGAGCCCGGCCAGCCGGGCCTCGGCGTCAGCGACCGGCTCGTTGCGCGATCGTCGCCGCCGGACGTCAGCGGCCAGCGACCGGATCTCGTGCTCCAGCGCGTGCTTGCGGTCGATCAGCTCGCCCCGGCTCGGGCGACGGCGCCGCCACGGGACCAACGTCGACCAGCGCACCATCGACGAATGGTACCCCGGCGTTACATCATCACTATGATGTAACAACTGGCCCGCTGCTGGAGGGGTGCATGCCAAAAGTCGTCGATCGGGAGCAGAAGCGGGCGGAGCTGCTCGACGGCGCCGTCGACGCCATCGCCAAGCGCGGGCTCGACGGCGTCAAGCTGATGGACATCGCGGCCGAGGCCGGGGTCACGACCGGCGCCATCGGCTACTACTTCCGGGACAAGGACGAACTCCTCGTGGCCACGCTGGAGCACCTGTGGCGCCAGGTCCTGGTCGACGGTGGGGCCGAGGCCATGACGTTCTTCCACGGCGACCTCGGCCTCTTCCTCCCGACGACCGAGCGAGCCCGCACCTTCTGGCGGGTATGGCTCGCCTACTGCGGGGCCGCCCCGTCATCGCCAGCGCTACTCACCGCCTATCGCCGCTTCTACGAGGCGATCGAGACCCAGATCGCCGACCACCTGCGGGAGCGTGGCACCGCCGACCCGGTCGACCTGGCCGGCGCCATCGTCGCTGCCGTCGACGGGATCGGCCTCTGCGCCACCGTTGCCCCCGACCTGTGGCCGGACGATCGCCAGACCACGACGCTGCGCACGATTGTCGAGGCTCTGTTCGCCGACCATGGATCCGGCGGCCACGACCTCGGGACCGACCCCCGATCACATCCGCATCAGCCGACGACCGAACCGACCGGGAGCATGTGATGACCGACACCACGACCAAGAACGAGCCTCCGACGACCCCGGTGAGTGCCTTCGTCGATGACGCCATCGGCCGCAGTGACGCCGTCGAGCTGGCCGAGCGGGTCGCCGCCGGCGACGTGTCCAGCCGGGAGCTGGTCGACGCCGCCATCGCCAGGACCGAGGCGGTCGATCCGGCACTCAACGCCGTTGCCGTCCGGGACTTCGAGCGGGCCAGGGAGCAGGCCGACGACGCCGAGCACCCCGGTGTGTTCGGCGGGGTCCCGTCGTTTGTCAAGGGCATCTCGGCGGTCGAGGGACTCCCAAACCGTTGGGGGTCCCGCGCCGTCCCGGAGACGCCGGCCACCGAGTCGGCCCCCGAGGTCGTCCAGTTCCTGTCGACCGGCCTGGTCAACCTCGGGCTCACCACCACCCCGGAGTTCGGCCTGGTCGCCACCACCGAGGGCGGTCTGACCGGCGCCACCCGCAATCCGTGGAGCCTCGACCACTCGAGTGGTGGCTCCTCGGGCGGGGCGGCGGCGCTGGTGGCCGCCGGTGCCGTCCCGATCGCCCACGGCAACGACGGCGGGGGCTCGATCCGCATCCCCGCCTCGTGCTGTGGCCTGGTCGGCCTGAAGCCGACCCGCGACCGGCTGGCCATGGAGCCACTGCCAAAGCTGTTCCCCCTCAACCCGGGGGTCAACGGCGTCCTGTCCCGCACGGTCCGAGACACCGCGACCTATCTCTACGGCGCCGAGCAGTTCGAGCCGGGGCCCGGCCTGCCCCCGATCGGCCACGTCACCGGCCCGTCCGAGCGTCGACTCCGGATCGGTGTGATCACGGCCCGAGATGACGGGGTCGACTTCGACAGCTCGACCACCGCCGAGCTGTTGCAGGTGGCCGGCTGGATGGAGGAGCTCGGCCACGAGGTCGAGACGATCGAGAGCCCCTTCCCGTCCGACCTCGGCGACGACTTCCTGCTGCTGTGGTCGATGTTCCCGTTCCTGCTGTGGCAGAGCGGCGGGAAGCTCTTCGATGGCTTCGACCGGGACCAGCTCGACCCGTTCGCCACCTGGCTTGCCCGCTCGTTCCGGCGGCAGGCGGTCAAGGCGCCCCTGGCGTTCCGGCGGCTGCGGCGGTTCGTCGCCACCTACCCATCGGCCTGGGATCGCCACGACGTGCTGCTGAGCCCGACCCTCGGCGGGCCCGTCCACCGGCTCGGCTACATCTCCCCCGACGTCGACGGCGAGACCATGTTCGCCCGGGTCCGGGCCCAGGTGCCGACCACGTGGATCCACAACGCCGGCGGCGGACCGGCGATCAGCCTGCCCCTGACGATCGACGGCAACGGCCTGCCGGTCGGCATGCAGTTCGCCGCCAACCTCGGACAGGAGGCGCTGTTGCTCGGACTCGCGTTCGAGCTGGAGGCCGCCCACCCCTGGCCGACGGTCGCCGACGTCGCCGACGCCGGTTCCGCCAGCTGATCCCGCAGCGGCGGCGTGCCGTCGGGGCTACCGGCCTCGCCGACGGGGGCCATCGTCAGGTTCTTCGGCGTATGGAAGCGATCCCAGTCCCGTCGACCGGTGAAGGTCCGCAGGTGGTCCTGGAGGGCGGCGAGGTCGAGCAGCGTCATGGCCACCGGTCTGGCCGGCCGCCGATGAGCGACCCGACCATACCGACCTACGATGTGCCGATGGATCACGCCAAGGCCGCAGATGTGTTGTTCGACATGCGCCGCACCGGGCGTATCGAGCCCGATCTGCCACCCGACCTCCGGCCGGGTGACCTCGCCTCGGCCTATGCGATCCAGGAGGAGCTGGTCGATCGGCTGACCGCCGACGCCGGGAACACCATCGGCTACAAGTGCGCCTGCACCAGCGAGATCGCCCAGCGGGCTCTCCGGATCGACCGGCCGGTGTTCGGTCGGCTGCTGTCGCACACCACATCGGACTCCGACGTCGAGTTGGCGGCCGACACCTTCACCCATCGGGTGATCGAGGCCGAATACGGCATCAGAGTCGGCAGCGACGTGCCCGAGCGGCCCGGCGGTCACACCGCCGAATCGATCGCCGAACACGTCGACGCCGTGATCCCGTCGATCGAGATCGTCGACTACCGCTTCGTCGACTGGTCGATCGGTGCCCTCCCGACCGCGGCCGACAACGCCATCCACGGCTGGTGGATCCAGGGCGAGCCGGTGACCGACTGGCGAGGTCTCGACCTGGTCGCCAGTGAGGTCACGGTTCGGACCGACGGCGAGGTGACGACCACCGGATCCGGGGTCAACGTGCTCGGCCACCCGCTCAACGTGTTGGCCTGGCTGGCCGACGAGCTCCCCCGCTTCGGTCGTCAACTGCGGGCCGGCGACCTGGTCACCACCGGCGTCGTCACGGACGTGTTCGAGGGCGAGGCCGGCCAATCCATCACCGCCGAGTTCGCCGGACTCGGCTCCGTCGCCGTCTCGTTCGCCTGAGCCGGGCGGGCTCACCGACGATGACCGACCGGAGCGAACCCGTCGACCCGACCGACCCGTCGCGCAACTTCCTCGAGCTGCTGAGCGACGACATCCGCACCGCCCTGTTCGACGCCGGACACCGGCGCCGGTTCGCCAAGGGCACGACGCTGTTCTTCCAGGGCGACCACGCCCACGAGGCGCTGGTCATCCTCGACGGGTTGGTCAAGGCCACGATCCCCGCCGCCACCGGCCGGGAGATCATCCTCAACGTGCTCGGCCCCGGCGCCCTCATCGGCGAGGTGACGGCGCTCGACGGCGGCCGGCGGTCGGCCACCATCGTGTCGCTGACGGAGGTCGAGGTGCTGGTGGTCGAGATCGGCGCCTTCAACCAGTTCCTGCTCGACCACCCGACGGTGCTGCACGACCTGGCCAGGGTGCTGGCCGCCCGGCTCCGGATCGGCGACCGCCACCAGCTGGAGTTCGGCACCGGTGACTCCCTCCAGCGACTCTGTGCTCGGCTGGTCGAGCTGGCCGACCACTACGGCGAGCCCGGCGCCGAGTCCATCGTCGAGGTGCTCTCGCCCCTCAACCAGTCGGACCTGGCCTCGTGGTCGGGTCTGTCCCGGGAGGCCGTGGTCAAGTCACTGCGGGTACTGCGTGACCTCGGCTGGATCGAGAACCGGGGTCGCCGGCTGGCCCTGCTCGAGCTCGACAAGCTCCGGGAGCGAGCCGGGGTCTAGCGGGCGGACCGTCATCACCGCCCGGGGTCGACGCCGGATCCCGCTCGCCCGGCGGTCCACCAGAACTGGGTACACGTACGCAGTCGACCTGGGCACCCGGCCGCTGAGGGCCGAGCCGATCCGGGAGATGGTTGAGGTGAGCCCGACGACGAGGTCGGGCAGGACACAAGGGACACCGATCATGCGCAACTGGCTCGCCACCATCACCAACCGCACCACCATCCGCACCGGCAACGACGCCACTCGGCCCCACAGCCTCACCGCCAGCCCCGCCGTCGCCAGCGCCACCAGCCGGGAGAAGGCCCACCTCGATCGACTCTCCGCCTGCTTCCCCGTGCCCGCCGGCACCCGCCTCACCATCGAGGGCACCGACCGCCGGGAGTGGGGGATGTTGCTCGACGGCACCGCCACCGTCCACGTCGGCGGCCACACCGTCGGCACCCTCCGGCCCGGTGACGACTTCGGCAGGGCCGGCGTGCTCGCCTCGCCCGGCAGCCCGCTGGCCACCCAACCGACCACGATCGTCACCGACACCGACCAGTGGGTGGCCACGATGACCCCGACCGAGGTCAGGAGCCTCATCGCCGCCTGCCCCCGGGTGGCCCGGATGCTCGGGCTCGGCCGTCCGCAGGAACCGGCCGCCGAGCAGGCGGCGGCGGATCGACCGGGACGTGAGGTCGGCGGCCTCGCCCTCCCGTCGACGGCCTGAGCCGATCGTCCAGGCCGATCTCCACGAGTTGTCGAGACGACTCGCCCGCTGCGGCGGCGCAGCCTGGACATCGGCCCCGTCGACGGTCTGAGCCACGTGGTCGCCACCGGCACGGTGGTGGCCGACGCCCTGCCGCTTCCCTTGGCGGACAGGGCGAGGCGCCCGGCGAGTCAGCGCAAAGCTCGCCCGGCGCCGGCGGTGGTCGCGGAGGAGGGAGGACCGCCGTCGAGGGCCACGGCAAACGGGCCCCGGCTCAGACCGTTGCTTCCGGCCGGGCGCCTGACCGCCCGGCCGGGGGCGCGCCCGGGCTCGGGTCGGCGGGCTAGTGCGAACTCGGCGTCAGGCGCTCGACGACGTCGGCCCACGCCGCCTCGGCCCGCGAGATGTCGAACCAGTGCCCGACCAGACCGGCGGCCTCGGCCCCCTCGACGTTGCGGGGCAGGTCGTCGATGAACAGGATCCGGCCGGGGTCGGCCCCGACCACCTCACACGCTCGGGCGTAGGCCCGGGGATCGGGCTTGAGCACACCGGTGTCGGAGCAATCGACCACCTCGTCGAGCAAGGCGAAGAAATCGATGCCGTGCTGCCAGCTCGGACCGTGGAAGGCGGCCAGGTCGTTGGTCAGGACCGACACCCCCATGCCGGCCGCCCTGGCCGCCTCGACCGCCCGCACCGCTCCCGGTCGGATCAGCTCCGAGCGGGGTGGCACGTACAGGAGCTCCATGTAGTCCCGGGTCTCGAAGGCCAGACCGGCCAGACGACCGACCTCGACCGCCCGGGTGGCCCAGTAGTCACGCTCGGTCAGCCCCTCGCCGGCAACCATCTCACGCCACAGCTCATCGGTCGACGGGTCGATCGGGCCGAGCCAGCCAAAGCTCCCGCTCGGCAGGCCGAGTGTGCGCTCGGCGTGATCGTGCAGCTCGACCGGGTTGAGCAGGCACACGCCGCCGAAGTCGAGCAGCAGGACGTCGAACGGTCGATCAACCTCACCCACGGAGCGGAGCCTACGACGCCGTCGTGGTCCGGTCGTCTGTCTTCCCGCGCTGCGGGATCACACTCGCCGACACCGAGAGCGACGCCGAACGCGACCCCGCCGACCCGTCCGGTTCCCAGCCCATCTGGCGCGACACGGTCACCGCAAGCGCCATCACGGCATGGGCGTAGGCCCGGCGGTTCGGGTCCATGCGTTCGCTCGGTCCGGCGATGCTCAGCGAGGCGACGACCCGTCGACGATCGTCGTGGATCGGCGCCGCCACCGACACGATCCCGGGTTCGGACTCCTCGCGGTTCTCCGCGTACCCCTGGCGCCGCACGGCCGAGAGCTCCCGTCGCAACGCCTCGGGGTCGGTGATCGTCTGCCCGGTCATCGCCGGCAGCTCCCAATCGTCGAGCAGGCGCTCGCGCTCGAGCCGGGGCAGGTGGGCCAGCAGGACCTTGCCCGAACTGGTGCAGTGTGCGTGGTTGCGCCGCCCGAGTCGGGTGAAGAGCTGCGACGTGTTGGGGCTGTCGAGTCGCTCGACGTACACCACCTGCCGCTCGTCGAGCACGCCGACCTGGACCGTCTCGCCCGTCCGGCTCCGCAGTTCGGTCATCGACACCAGCACCGCCTCGTGCAGCGACCGCTGGGGGGTCATCGCCGCCGCCAGGTCGAACACCGACAGACCGAGTCGGTACCGACCGCTGCCTTCGTCCTGGTCGAGCACCCCCTCGTCGGCCAGGGTGCTGAGGAGCCGATGCACGGTCGACGTCGACAGCGACAGCTCGGCCGCCAGCTCGCTGACCCCCCACGTCGGCCGCTCGGCCGAGAACGATTTCAGCACCCTGGCGGCGTTCGCCACCGAGCTCAGCCGGTTGCGGGACGACCCCATGGACAACCCTTGCACACCATCGACCGGCGGCACCATCCCGCCATGCGGGAACGCCCTTACCCGGACTGTGACCGACGACATACCGTCGATGGATGGGGATCCTGCGGCTGAGCCACGTCGACATCACCGTGACCGATCTGGAGCTGGCCGCCGCCTATTACACGCAGGTGATGGGCCTCGACATCACCGAGCGGACCGACGACCGCATCTTCTTCAAGTGCTGGGACGAGCGTGACCACCACTGCCTGGCCGTCCGGCTCGACGCCAGGGTCGGGCTCGACCGCTTCGCCTTCAAGGTCGAGCACGCCGACGACCTCGCCAGCTTCGAGTCACGGATCGAGGCCGCCGGTCACCCGGTGGAGCGGGTGGCGGACGGCGACGAGGTCGGGCAGGGGGAGTCGATCCGTTTCGAGCTCCCGTCCGGCCACGAGATGGAGCTGGTGGCCGACGTGCACAAGGTCGGCGGGCGGCTGCCGCTGGTCAACCCGCCGCCGATGGTCGACGGCCTGGTCGGCATTGCCCCGCCCCGCATCGACCACCTCCTGGTCCACGCCGAGGAGGTCCCGGTGATCGGGCGATTCTTCACCGACGTGCTCGACTTCCGGCTGACCGAGCAGCTTCTCGACGGGCAAGGCCACCAGATCATCGCCTTCCTGGAGCGGTCGGCCAAACCGCACGACATCGCCTTCGTGCAGGGCCGAAACGGCGCCCTCCACCACTTCTCGTTCTGGCTCGACGACTGGGACCACGTCCGCCGGGCGGCCGACATCCTCGCCTACCACGGCATCACGATCGACGTCGGCCCGACCCGCCACGGCCTGACCCGGGGCAACACCATCTACTTCTTCGACCCGATGGGCACCCGCAACGAGGTGTTCACGGGCGGCTACCGACCCGATCCCGACTTCCCGACGATCACCTGGACCCAGGAGGAAGAGGGTCGGGCCGTCTTCTACTACGAGGGTGTGCTGAACGAGCGGTTCGCCACCGTCCACACGTAGGCGGGTCGCTCGATGAAGGCAACGTCATGACCGACGGGATCCTCCGACTGTCACACCTGGAGGTCCGGGTGCCCGACCTCCAGCTGGCGGTGGCCTACTACGCCGAAGTGGTCGGCCTGGTGGTCACCGAGACCGAGCCGGGCCGGGCCTACCTCAAGGGCTGGGACGAGCACCAGCACCACAGTCTGATCCTGGCCGAGGAGCCGACGTACGGGCTGAACTCGCTGGCGTTCAAGGTCACCGAGCTCAGCGAACTCGACCGCCTCGCCGGGCGACTCACCGACGCCGGGATCGCCGTCGAGCGGTTCGCCCCCGGCCGGCTCCACCACTCGGCCGGCTCGATGGTGCGGTTCCGGGCCCCGAGCGGTCACGTGGTCGACCTCGAACACGGGCAGGGACAGGTCGGCAACGGGCTGACCCTCATCAACCCGCCGCCGGCGCCGGACGACCTGCGGGGCATGCACCCACCACGCATCGACCACGTGTTCCTGCTGTGCGAGGACGTCGACGGCATCACCGCCTTCTTCCGGGACGTGCTCGAGTTCCGACTCACCGAACAGATCGTTGCCGACGACGGGCACCAGCTCTGTACGTTCCTGGAGAGGAGCCACACCCCGCACGACATCGCCTTCCTCACCGGGCCGGACGGCGGGTTCCACCACCTCGCCTACTGGGTCGACGAGTGGAACGACCTCCGTCGGGCCGCCGACATCTGCGCCTACCACGGGGTCGAGATCGACGCCGGACCGACCCGCCACGGCGCCACCAGGGGCTGCGGTCTCTACTTCTTCGACCCGGCCGGCAACCGCAACGAGGTCTACACCGGCGGCTACTGGTTTGACCCGGACGACGAGCCGACGACGTGGACCGAGTCGGAGATGGGGCGGGCCGTGTTCACCTACCGGGGTCAGGTCGACCCCTCGTTCATGACGGTGCACTCCTGATGGCCCCCGCCGACCACGACAACGGTCGCTTCGACGCCCCGCTCTACCTGGCCCGCTACCGTCAGCGCGACGGCGGTGGGTCGGCCGCCGAGCAGGGCCGGGACGACGAGACGCCGCTCTACCTCCGCCGGTTCCGCGACCGGTCTGCGGGCGACGCCGGCCCCGCCGACACGAACGGCGCCGGACCGGACGGCAACGGAGCCGGGGCCGAGACCGGCGAACCGTTGTGGCAGCGGGCGGCGCTGCCGACCCAGCAGGCGCTGACCGAGGACAACCGCAACAAGGAGATCTCCGCCCCGCCCCGCAGCGCCCGAGCGCTGCGCAACGACGTGTACCTGATCCGCCACGGCGAGACCCAGGGCTACTCGACCGACTCGGGGCTGACCCCCCAGGGGGCCTGGCAGGCCCACAGCTACGGCCACACGTTGTCGCGGCGGATCACGAGCGGCGAGACCGTCGTGTTCCGCCACGCCGCCACCGCCCGGGCCACCGAGACCGCCGAGCACATTCACCGGGGGCTCGTCGACGGCCTGGCCCAGTACGAGAAGTCGATCACGATCGTCGAGCCGGACGTGGCCGACGAGTTCCGCAACTTCCAGTTCGTCGCCCCAGACGGGTTGAAGGACGTGACCGCCGCCTTCCGGGAGTACCAGTCGCTGCTGGAGGGCTTCGAGCGCTCGGCCGCCCGCGACCGGCCGCAGTGGGTGGTCGAGATGGACCGGTTCTGGCGGACCCAGCAGGGCGGCGGCGATCCGATCCAGCACTGGCTGACCATCCCGATGCTGCACTTCGAACCGCCGGCGCTCTGCGTCCGCCGCTTCTGGGCTGGGATCAACCGGCTGTCTGGCGAGTTCCCCGGCGCCCGTCTGGCCATCGCCACCCACTCGGGATGCATCCGGGCCTTCGCCGTCAGCGCCCTCGGCTACGACCCCGGCGAGCCGTACAACACCGAACACGTCCGGGTGAAGCTCCTGACCGACGACGGGCACACCGTCAACGGCCGAGACGCCACCGTCGCCTACCGCAACCGGGTGCAGGAGGTGAAGGTCCCCGACATCGACCAGCTCCCCACCTGGCGGGTCGACGACGACTGGGCCGGCTTCCCGACCACGACGGCACCGGGCGAGGGAGGCTGACGCTGCCATGACCGACCACATCGTCTGGTACGACCGCTACGACCCGAGCCAGAAGCCCATCGTCGGCGGGAAGAACGCCTCGCTCGGCGAGATGATGGCGGCCGAGCTCCCGGTGCCGCCTGGCTTCGCCGTCACCACCGTGGCCTACGACCAGGCGTGGTCGGATCGGGAGCTGGTGGCGGACGTCGTCGACCTGCTGGCCAGCATCGACCACGACGACCACGCGGCCAACCGGGCCATCGCCGACGAGATCCGAGCCAGGATCGAATCGGTCCCGATGGGTGACGACGTCGTCACCGACGTCGTCGAGGCGTACCGAGCGCTGTGTGACCACTGCGATGTCGCCGACCTGCCGGTGGCGGTCCGATCGTCGGCCACGGCCGAGGATCTCCCGGACGCGAGCTTCGCCGGCCAGCAGGACACCTATCTCTGGATCACGGGCGCCGACGCCGTCGTCGAGCACGTCCGCCGATGCTGGTCGTCGCTGTTCACCGATCGGGCCATCGCCTACCGCCACTCGATGGGCTACGAGCACGAGGCGATCGCCATGTCGGTCGGCGTCCAGAAGATGGTCGACCCGATCGCCTCCGGCGTCGCGTTCACCCTGAACCCGAGCAACGGCGACCGTTCCCAGGTGGCGATCGACGCCTCGTGGGGCCTCGGCGAGGCCGTCGTCTCCGGCGAGGTGACGCCGGACAACTTCCTCGTCGACAAGGTGCTGCGAGAGGTGGTCAAGCGCAACATCTCCGACAAGGAGGTCGAGTACCGCCTGACCGATCGCGGCGAGGTCGATAAGGTCGAGATCGACGCCGACCGCCGCAGCGTCGCCTCGGTCACCGACGCCGACCTGGTCGCCATCGCCACCCTCGCCCGGCGGGCCGAGAAGCACTACGGCTGCCCGCAGGACGTCGAGTGGGCCATCGACCGGCACCTCCCCGACGGCGAGAACGTCGTCATGCTCCAGAGCCGGCCCGAGACGGTCTGGTCGCAGAAGGCGGCGTCGTCGGTGACCACGGGTGCCTATGACCCGATGTCATCCATCGTGTCGACCCTCGTCTCGCCACTCAACAAGAAGTAGCCAATCACCGAGGGAGCGACGGCACAGGGGATGTGCCGCCGCTCCGGACCAACCAACACCACCGCATCGCCAGTCACAGGGGGACAGCACACCATGAGCAACCGTTTCGACAGCCCGTTCGAGTTGGAGGGACCGGAGGGGGTCGACGGCTGGGAGGAGCTCTACTCCCCGTCAGTCACGTTCGGCGAGCACCGGCGCGACTACGAGGACTCGCGCTTCTGGTTCTGGGACTCGATGCACTGGGGTCAGGCGATGACCCCGTGGGACGCCAACTTCTTCGAGGTCGCCCTGGCGTCGCTCAGCCAGATGAACAGCCGCCACTACCGCATCCCGCCGGCCGACGGCGTCGACTTCCGGGTTCTCTACGGCTACGCCTACCTGTCGCCGGTCGAAGTCGACCCGTCGAAGATCGAGGCCCGGGTCCCGCAGTTCATGGATCGGGCCGGCCACTACTTCGCCAACTGGGACTCGCTGTTCGACAACTGGCGGGTGAAGATCAAGGCGCTCATCGACGAACTCGAGTCGATCGACTTCTCACCGCTCCCGGAGATGGAGGAGATGTCGACCATCACCGACGGGCTCGGCACCGGCTCCGGCTACCAGTTGCTGGCCGACTACAACCGGCTCAAGGATCTCGTCCTCAAACTCTGGAACTACCACTTCGAGTTCCTGAACCTCGGCTACGCCGCCTACCTGGACTTCTTCGGCTTCTGCAAGCAGGTCTTCCCGTCGATCCCCGACCTCGGCATCGCCAAGATGGTGGCCGGCGTCGAGGTCGACCTGTTCCGTCCGAACGAGGAGCTGAAGATCCTGGCCCGCAAGGCCATCGATCTCGGCATCGCCAGGGCCTTCGACGACCCGCACAACGTCTCACTCGAAGGTGACGCCGGCGCCACGTGGCAGGCGGCATGGGACGAGGCCAAGAACCCGTGGTTCAACTTCTCGTCCGGCTACGGCTTCTACCACTCCGACAAGGTGTGGATCGAGAACCTGGAGATCCCCTACGCCTTCATCAGGGACTACATCATCAAGATCGAGGCCGGTGAGGACATCACCCGCCCCATCGACGCGATCCGGGCCGAGCGTGACCGCATCGTCACCGAGTACCGCGACCTGATCGACAGCGACGAGGACCGCGAGGCCTTCGACGGCAAGCTCGGCCTGGCCCGGGTGGTGTTCCCCTACGTCGAGGACCACAACTTCTACGTCGAGCACTGGGCCATGTCGATCATCTGGCGCAAGGTCCGCGAGCTCGGCGCCACGCTGGCAAAGGACGGCGTGCTCAACGCAGACGACGACCTGCTGTTCCTCCGCCGCGACGAGGTCAACGAGGTCCTGTGGGACTACTACGCCAACTGGGCCGTCAACAGCCCGACCATGTCGGCCGACCACTGGGGCCCGACGATCGAGCGTCGTCGCGAGATCCACGCCAAGCTCTCGGCGTGGCAGGCGCCAAAGGCGCTCGGTGAGCCACCCGAGGTGATCACCGAGCCGTTCACCGTCATGCTGTGGGGCATCACCACCGAGTCGGTCGAGAACTGGCTCAGCACGGGCGAGGAGCTCAACGGCATGGCCGCATCGCCCGGCGCGGTCGAAGGCGTTGCCCGGATCATCACCAGGCCGGAGGACATCAACGACCTGGTCGAGGGTGAGATCATGGTCGCACCGATCACGGCCCCGAGCTGGGCCCCGGTGTTCCCCAAGATCTCGGCCTGCGTGACCGACATCGGCGGGATGATGAGCCACGCCGCGATCGTGTGCCGCGAGTACGGCGTCCCGGCCGTGACCGGCACCGGCTTCGCCACCAATCAGATCACGACCGGCGATCGCCTACGCGTCGATGGCTCGAACGGCACGGTCGAGATCCTCGGCTGACCCATCGCCCGGCGCCGAGGCCCGGTCCGCACCCGCCCAAGACTCCCCGAGGAGGTTCCCGCCATGATGACCGAGGAAGAGAACGACCAGCTGACCCAGGTGGGGCCAGGCACCCCGATGGGTGACGTCCTCCGCCACTACTGGTACCCGGTGGCGATCGTCCGGGAGCTCGACGAGTTCCCGGTGAAGAAGGTCCGCCTCCTCGGGGAGGACTGGGCGGTGTTCAAGACGTCGTCCGGGGGCTACGGGATCGTCGACGAGCGCTGTCCCCATCGGGGGGCGTCGCTGGTCTACGGCATCGTCGACGACGACGGGCTGCGGTGCGGCTACCACGGCTGGAAGTTCGACACCGAGGGCACGTGTGTCGACATCCTGGCCGAGCCCGACTCGTCGCCGAGGTTCCGGGCCGGTTGCTCGGTCAGGGCCGGCGAGGCGCAGGAGCTCGGCGGGATGGTGTGGGCGTACGTGGGCTCGGGGCCGGCTCCCGAGCTACCCCGCTACGAGGCCTACGTCATGGACGGAGTGCGCGACATCGGCCACTCGATGCTGCCGTGCAACTGGTTGCAGATCATGGAGAACGCCGTCGACCCGTACCACGTCGAGGCGCTGCACGGGAACTACTTCGAGTTCGTCGCCCGCTGGACCGGTATCCCGATGCCGGGGTCGTTCGGCGGCAACAAACACGAGAAGGTTGCGTTCGACCCGTTCGAGCACGGGATCATCAAGCGCCGCCTGCTGGTCGGCCAGGACGAGGAGTCCGACGACTGGAAGATCGGCCACCCCCTGGTCTTCCCCTACAAGATGTGGGTCGGCGGCAACGGCGTGTTCCAGATGCAGATCCGGGTCCCGGTCGACGACACGACCACCCACTGCATCTTCTACACGGTCCACGCCCCCGAGGGGGCGGAGCTGCCAGACGACCCGCCGTGCATCGACTACGAGTACGAGTGGATCCGGGAGGACGGCACCTACATCGTCGACTACATCGAGGGCCAGGACATCATGGCCTGGGTGACCCAGGGGGCGGTGGCCGACCGGGTCAACGAGAAGCTGACGAAGAGCGACGTCGGCGTGGTGGCGTGCCGCCGGATGTTCCGCGAGGCGATGGTCGCCGTGGTCGACGGGCAGGACCCGGTTGCGGTGGTCCGGGAACCACACGACGTGATCAAGCTCCCCCTCGAGCGCTCGAAGTTCGGGCGGGGCGCCGAGTTCGCCACCGAGTGGATCGACAACGGCTCCATGAAATACAGCCCACAGGCCCAGGCTCTCAAGAAGCTGCACCTCGACGCCGAGGCGACCCGCCGGCGCCTGAACGAGAGCTGAGCGCTACCCGACCGTCGACGTTCGCCGCCGGGCCTCGCCGGCCTGGCGGCCGGCCACCCGGCGGCCGGCGACCCACACGTCGGTGAAGTCGCTCAGACGGGCCAGGCGAACGAGCTTCTCGAACGCCCGGGGCCAGTCGTCGACCTCGTCCCATACACCGAGGCCTGACGGACCGAGGTCGACGGCGACGGCGTCGAAGGGCCGACCGACCTCCAGCAGCCCGACCGGGAGCCCGGCCAGCTCCGCCCCGCCGACGGTGGCGGCCCAGAACGCGGTGGTGATGTCGACGACGGGATCGACGCCGGCCCGACCGTCGACGGGTGCGCCCGGCCCGCCTCTGGCCAACTGGCGGGACGCGCCGACGGCGTGGCCGCACTGGGCCAGCAGGCTGGGGTCGGGCCCGCCGGCGATGTCGGTGCCGAGCCCGACCCGGACCCCGGCGGCGAGCGCCGACCGGAGCTCGAAGACCCGCTCGGAGAAGTAGACGTTCGACAGCGGGCAGTGCGAGACACCGGCACCGCGAGCCGCCAGCAGCGACCGGTCACGGTCGTCGAGGTGGGTGGCGTGGGCCAGCACCGTGTGCTCGCCGACCAACCCGAAGCCGTCGAGGGCCGCCGCGTCGGTCCGCCCACAGCGGTTCACCACGTTGGTGTGCTCCCAGTCGCTCTCCGAGCAGTGGGTCTGGACGGTGGTCCCGGTGGCGGCCGCCAGCTCGCCGAGCCCGGCCAGCAGGGGGTCGGTGCAGGCGGGGATGAACCGGGGGGTGACGATCGGGCTCACCAGGCCGTTCGCCCCCGGCAGCGCCCGGATGGCCTCGATCGAGCGGGCGCTGGCCTCGATGCCGGCCGTCGGCCCGGCGTCTCGGTAGTCGTGCGGGGTGGCGTCCGGATGGTCCATGGCGACCCGACCGACCAGCGCCCGTTGGCCGTGCTCCACGCAGGTCTCGGCCAGGGCCACGGTGGCCGGCTCGTGGATCGAGCCGTAGTAGACAGCGGTGGTCGTGCCGTTGGCCAGCAGGGTCGGCACCAGGTCGGCCCACACCCGTCGGGCGAATGCCTCATCGGCGTAGCGGGCCTCGAGCGGGAAGGTGTGGGCGAGCAGCCACTCCTCCAGCGGCAGGTCGAGCCCGGTGCCGAGCTGGGGCCACTGCGGTGCGTGCACGTGGGTGTCGACCAGGCCGGGAACGAGCACGACGTCGGGTGGCAGCTCGACGTCTGGCGGTACCGAGTCGGCCTCCGCTCGCCCGCCCCGCCCGATCGCCGTGATCGCACCCGAACCGTCGATGGTCAGCAACCGGTCCTCGAGCACCTGCAGCTCGCCCGGCCGGGGGGTCTGCAGGATCGTGGCCCGGACGCGCATCGGGTGACCCTAGCGGGACCCCCGGAGCCGACGCGGGGCGCACCGGGCGCCGGTGCGTCCGCTCAACGGAAGTGGTTGATACGGAAGATGTTGCCTTCGGGGTCGGCGAGCACCGACTGGAAGGCGCCGTAGTAGGTCTCGTAGGGCTGGTGCCGCAGCTCGGCGCCCTGTTCCATCGCCACCGCGGTCAGCCGGGTGACCTCCTCGTCGGTCGCCGCCTCGAACGTGAGGTACTGGCTGGTCCCCTTCGGGTTGGCCCACGGTTCGATGGACAGCATCTCGTACACCACCGGGGCCGAGAAGCCGAGCGTCACGCCACCGAGGTCGAGGCCGACGAAGATGTCGGACCGCAGCTCGGTCACCTCGGGCAGGTCGAACACGGCGGCGTAGAACGACGACAGGGCCTCGATGTCGGTGGCCACGTAGGAGGCCAGCGACAAGCTGGCCGTCGTCGTGGTCCGGCCGGGCCGACCGGTCTCGCTGGTCTGGCTCATGCCGCTCCCATCGAGGTCTGCTTCACGAACTTCTGGTAGAGGTGGTCGCCGCTGCTGATCGGCTCGTACTTCGGGGCCTCACCCGGCTCGAGCACGGTCGGGAGGCACTCGATCACGGCGTCGTAGTTGGGCTGGTGGAAGAACACGATCGACACCCGGTCGGCGTCGTCGGCCCGCTCCCTCGGTGGGTTGACCACCCGGTGCAGGGTCGAGACCCAGCGATCGTTGGTCCACTCCGCCATCAGGTCACCGATGTTGACGACAAACCCGTTCGGCACGACCGGCACGTCGGTCCACTCGCCGCTGCGGGCCATGACCTGCAACCCACCCGGGCGGTCCTCCTGGCGGACGATCGTCAGGCTGCCGTAGTCGGAATGGGCGCCGGCCCGGAGCTGACCCGGCAGCGGTGGCTCGGGCTGGTTCGGGTAGTGCAGCGCCCGCAGCATCGAGATATGACGATCGATCTTGTCGTCGAAGAACGCCTCGGGCAGGCCGAGTCCGACCGCGAACATCATCATCAGCTGGCGGGCCAGCTCACTCATCGTGGCGAAATACGTCTCCCAGGCATCGCGAAGGCCGGGCACGGTGGTCGGCCACACGTTCGGGGCGAAGTGGGGTCCGGCGGCCTCGCCGGTGAAGTAGGGGTCGGACCGGTCGACGCCGGGCGGCCCCATGTCCATCTTCTCCTTGAGATCGCCGGGGGCGGCCTCGTCGAGGCTGTACGACAACCCCTCCTTGCCGACCCCGGACCAGCCACGGACCTGGTCCGGGGCCGGTTGAGCCGCTTCCTCCTTGTCGGCGTCCGGCAGAGCGAAGAAGGACCGGGCCGCGCTGTAGACGGCGTCGACCTCGCCGGTCGGCACGCCGTGGCCGACGATCTGGAAGAACCCGATGTCCCGGCAGGCCCGGTCGACCGCAGCGCCGACCTGCGCCTTTCCGTCCTCGGATCCACTGAGGAAGGGTCCGATATCGATGATCGGCACCTCGTCGGTCGCTGTCATTGCTCCTCCTCGCCGAACCCACCGCTCGCCTTTCGGTCATTCAGTCAGCACCGGCGGGGGGAGACAAGGGTCCAGGACCGGAGTGAACGCGATGTTCATCGATGCGGAACACGACGCCAGATTTCCGTCAGCTCCTCCGCACACACGGACACAAACGGGTAATCACGGCGCAATAGCCCGGCCGTACGTTGAGGTGATCCCAAGTTGTACAGCCTTCGACAGGGAGTGGTCGGAGGACGAGATGGAGAGGCGCACCGATGAGTCGACACCTACGGAAACTCCTGATCCTGCTGGCGGCACTGTCGCTTCTGGCTGCGGCCTGCGGTTCGGACTCAGACGACACCGATGACGCGGCGGAGTCGGAGGAGACCGCAACCTCGACCGAGGAGGCCGGGACCGACGAGGGCACCGACGGCGCGACCGACGGTGAGGCGGCCGCCGAAGGTGCACCGTCGACGCTCGACATCGCCGTCGTGCTCGAGGGCGTGAAGGAGGAGGGCTGGAACTCCGCCATGATCGACGCCCTCGACCGGATCACCACCGAGGCCCCCTACGACCTCGACGTCAGCTATCAGCTGGTCGAGGACGTGGCCTACGCCGACGGCGAACGCATCGGCCGCGACCTCGCCAACTCCGGCACCTACGACATGATCATCATGCACTCGGCCTACGTCGACAGCGTGAACGCCCTCGCACCCGACTTCCCCGAGATCGCCTTCGGCGTGTCGGGCTCGGGCAACGACCTCGCCATGGGCGGCAACGTGTTCTGGATCGACGTGTTCATCCACGAGCCGGCGTACCTGATGGGCATGATCGCCGGTTCGATGACCGAGACCAACCAGATCAGCGCCGTGGCCGGCTTCCCGTTCGCCAACGTGAACGCCCCGGTCCACGCCTTCATCGACGGCGCCCTCAGCGTCAATCCCGACATCACCGCATCGGTGACCTACATCGAGTCGTGGTTCGACGCCGTGACCGCCAACGAATCGGCGGTGGCCCAGATCGCAGCCGGCTCCGACATGATCTACGCCGAGCGGTTCGGGCCCGTCGAGGCTGCGGCCAACGAGGACGGCGTGTTCGCCTTCGGGCACTTCACCGACCAGGCCAGCCTGAACCCCGACATCGTGTTGGCCAGCGCCATCGCCCTCTGGGATCCGGCGGTGATGACCATCGTCGACGCCTGGTACGCCAACGTCACCGATGGTGCGGCCTACGCCGCTCCGGCCGAGGAACGGATCGTGTTCGACTCGATGACCAACGGCGGCAGCGACATCACCGACCTGTCGGCCTCGGTCCCCTCGGACGTGGCCGAACTGGTCGCCGGCACCCGGGAGCAGATCCTGGCCGGCGACCTGGAGATCCCGTTCGACGACTCCCCGTTCGACCAGTAGCCGGTCCCGAATCCTGTCGCCAATGACCGACCGGCCCGCACCGCAGACCGACGACCGAGTCGACGCCGACGACCCCGGCACCACCGAGCCGGCAACGGCGCCGCTGCTCGGGGTGCACGGGGTGACCACCCGGTTCCCCGGGGTGGTGGCCAACGACGAGGTCTCGCTCGCCATCGAGCGGGGCACCGTCCACTGCCTCCTCGGCGAGAACGGTGCGGGCAAGTCGACGCTGGCCGAGACCATCTACGGCGTCCACAGCCCCGACGAGGGTCACCTCACCATCGACGGGGAGCGGATCGACTTCCGGTCGCCACGAGACGCCATCGCCCGCGGCATCGGCATGGTCCACCAGCACTTCGAGCTGGTCATGCCGCTGGCCACCGTCGAGAACGTCGCCCTCGGCACGACGGGCGCCGGTTGGCTCGACCTCGACCGGGTCAGGAGCAGGCTGACCGAGCTGTGCCAGGCCTACGAGATCGACCTCGACCTCGACAAGCCGGTCGGCGAGCTCCCAGTCGGGCTGCAGCAGTGGGTCGAGATCCTGAAGACGATGTACCTCGGGGTCGAGCTGTTGATCCTCGACGAGCCGACGGCGGCCCTGACGCCCGCCGGCGTCGAGCGGCTCTTCGGCTCGATCAGACGGATGCGGGCCGACGGCCTCGCCGTCATCCTCATCAGCCACAAGATGCACGAGGTCACCGGCATCTCCGACCGGGTGACCGTGCTCCGCAAGGGCAAGGTGGTCGACACGGTCGACACCACCTCGGTCGACGCCGCCGAGCTGACCCGGATGATGGTCGGTCGCTCGGTCGAACTGTCGCAGGTCACCGACCATCCCGAGCCCGGCAACCGGGTGCTGGCCGTCAACGACGTTGTCGCCGGGGAGGCGACCGAGCGGGGCTCGCTCCGCAAGGTCAGCTTCGAGGTGCGAACCGGCGAGATCTATGGCATCGCCGGTGTGTCCGGCAACGGGCAGTCCGCCCTGTTCGACGTCCTGGTCGGGGCCAAGAGCCCCGACCAGGGCAAGGTCTGGATCGGCGACGAGGACGCCGGGCGGCTCGACCCGCGGGCCGTCAGTGCCCTCGGGGTCGGCAGCGTCCCCGCCGACCGCATCAACCAGGCCCTGTTGATGGACTTCACCATCGACGAGAACCTCGCCCTCGGTCGCCACCGGGACAAGCCGTTCTCGATCCGGGGCATCCTGCAGCGCCGGGCCTTCCGGTCGCGGGCGAGGGAGGCGGTCGACGACTACGAGATCGCCACCCCGTCGCCGACCCACCTCACCCGGGTCCTGTCCGGTGGGAACCTGCAGAAGGTGGTGATGGCCCGAGAGCTCGACGGGCAGCCCGACCTGATCGTCGTTCACCAGCCGACCCGCGGCCTCGACGTGTCGGCGGCCGACAACGTGCGCCGCCGCCTGATCGACGAACGCAACCGGGGGGCGGCCATCGTCCTGATGTCGGAGGATCTCGACGAGGTGCTCAGCCTGGCCTCGCGGGTCGGGGTCATGTTCGAAGGTCGGATCATCGGCGAGATGGGCCACGACGAGCTCGACCTCGACCGGATCGGCCTGCTGATGGCCGGCGTGGTCGACGAGACCGAGGCGGGCGAGGTGCTGGTATGACCGCGAGCGGAACGGCGCCGGCCACCGTGACCCCGGCCCCGGCGACGCCGGGCCCGTCGCCGATCGTCCGCCGCCGCGACCGGGCCAGGCGCCGCTGGCGGATCGAGCGCCGGCTGGAGACACCCTGGTACCTGGAGGCCGGTGCCATCGGCGGCGGCATCGTCACCGCCGTCCTGGCCTGCGCGGTGCTGATCGCCGCCGCCGGCTCCGACGTGATCGAGTCGTACCGGGCGCTCTACAACGGGGCCTTCGGCTCCGGCAACGCCGCCATCGAGACCCTCGTCCAGGCAACGCCCCTGATCTTCACCGGTCTCGCCGCCACGTTCGCCTTCCGGGCCAAGGTGTGGAACATCGGGGCCGAGGGCCAGCTCTACGCCGGTGCGATGGGTGCCTTCTGGGCCTCGGAGCTGATGGCCGGCTCCACCCCCCGGATCGTGTTGATCCCGCTGGTCATGGTCTTCGCTGCGGTGTTCGGCGCCGGCTGGGCCGCCATCGCCGCCGGTCTCCGCACCCGCTTCGGGGTCAACGAGATCATCTCGACCGTGATGTTGAACTTCGTCATCCTCAACATCGTGTCGTTCCTGCTGGCCGACTGGTGGCAGGACCCGCAGTCGTTCTACTACCAGACCGCCCGCATGCCCGACGTCGTCGCCCTGCCCCGACTGTTCGACTCGGGCCGGCTGCACCTCGGGTTCATCATCGCTCTCGTGACCGCTGCCGTGGTGTGGTTCGTGCTGGAGCGGACCTCGTTCGGCTACGAGGTCCGCAGCATCGGGGCCAACCCCCGGGTCGCGACCTACGGGGGCATCCAGAGCGGGCGGATCATCCTGGCCACGATGCTCGTCAGCGGCGCCATCGCCGGTCTGGCCGGCGCAAGCGAGCTCACCGGCATCCACCTGCGGCTCCAGCTCGACATCTCCGACAACCTCGGCTTCACCGGGATCATCATCGCCCTCGTCGCCCGGCTGCGGGCCGCCGGGGTGGTGATCGCCGCCATCATCGCCGGCGCGCTGACCAACGGGGCCACCACGATGCAGCTCACGACCGGGGTCCCGGCGGCGCTGGTCGACGTGCTCAAGGGTCTGGCGCTGGTGCTGGTGCTGCTGGCCGCCGTCGTCGTCAACTACCGGGTGAGGCGGGTGCAGGGTGATGGGTGAGTATCTGTCAACGGCGGTCGCCCTGAGCGTGCTGGTCGGCGCCGTCCGCATCGGCACCCCGCTGCTGCTGGCCGCGATCGGCGAGATGGTCACCGAGCGCTCGGGCATCCTCAACCTCGGCATCGAGGGCACGCTCACCTTCAGCGCGTTCATCTCGTTCGTCACCGTCGACCGGACCGGCTCGCTCCTGCTCGGCGTGCTGTTCGGGATGCTGGCCGGGGCCGCCGTCAGCCTCGTGATGGCGGTGCTGACCGTGACGTTCAAGGTCGAGCAGGTCGTTGCCGGACTGGCCATCAACCTGCTCGGTGTCGGGTTCAGCTTCTACCTGTTGCGAGCCGTCTTCGACAACGCCGCCTCCGACGTTCCCTCGGTCGCGACCTGGGACGTCGTCGAGATCCCCGGCCTGGCCGCCATCCCCGGCGTCGGCGAGGTGCTGTTCTCCCAGCACTGGCTGACCTACGTCGCCTTCGCCATGGTCCCGCTCGTGTGGCTCGTGCTCAACCGGACCGGCTTCGGCCTGGAGTTGCGCAGTGTCGGTGACAACCCGGCGGCGGCCGACCTCCGAGGGGTCGACATCGCTCGGGTCCAGTACCTGGCCCTCGCCTTCGGCGGGTTGATGGCCGGGCTGGCCGGCACGTTCCTCAGCATCTTCTCGACCGGGTTGTTCTTCCCGACGATCGCCGCCGGCCGCGGCTGGATCGCCCTGGCCATCGTGATCTTCGGCAACTGGCGGCTCGGGCGGATCCTGGTCGGGGCCCTGTTCTTCGGGTACCTCGAGTCGTACCAGCTGACCATCCAGGGCCAGGGCACCGACGTGCCCCAACAGCTGCTGCTGGCGCTGCCGTTCGTGCTGACGATCGTCGCCCTGGTGGTCAACCGGTCACGCAGCAACGCCCCCCTCCACCTCGGTGTGCCGTACCTGCGGGGTGTCCGATGAGCCACGACGTCGCGATCGATCGGGACTGGGTGATCGCGCTGCCGAAGGCCGAGAACCACGTGCACCTCGAGGGCTGCCTCGACCCGGACGTGGTGGCGAGGGCGGCCGGGCGGGCCGGCGTGGCCGTGCCGAGTGGTCCGGTGTCCACCCTCGACGAGCTCCTCCATCAGCTCGACGTGACCTGCCGGCTGATGACCGAGCCCGAAGATCTGACGGCGCTGGCGGTGGCCAAGTCGAAGGCGGGAGATGCCGTAGGCGCCGCCTACACCGACCTGATCCTCAACCCGGCCCACTGGCCTGGCTGGACCAACCGGTTACCCGAATTGATCGAGGCCATCGACACCGGCCTGGTCATGGCCGAGGCCGAAGGGTCGGCGCCGATCGGGTTGTCGCTGTCGATCGGCCGCCACCAGAGCGCCGCCGACGCCAACCGGGTGGCCGACGCCATCGTCGGGGCCGGCACCCACCGGGTGGTCGGGGTCAGCGTCGACGGCAACGAGTCGGCCGACGGCGCCGGCTGCGCTCGCTTCGAGCGGGCGGTCAACCGGGTGCGAGAGGTCGGCCTGCGGGTCAACGTGCACACCGGCGAGTCGGGAGGCCCCGAACACATGCGACGCTCGATCCGCCACCTCCGGCCGCACCGGATCGACCACGGCATCCGATCGGTCGAGGAGCCCGAGCTGGTGGCCGAGCTCGCGGCCAGCGGGGTCCCGCTCGCCATCTGCCCGACGTCGAACCTGACCCTCGGCGTGGTCCCCTCGATCGACGCCCACCCGATCCGGCCACTGCGAGAGGCCGGCGTCGTCGTCACCATCAACACCGACGACCCCCTGTTCTTCGACACCGACCTGGCCGTCGAGTACCTGCGCTGCGCCGAGGCGTTCGACTGGGGCGCCGACGACCTGCGTCAACTCGCCGCGGCGAGCGTCACCACGAGCAGCGCACCGGACGGGCTACGAGCCGAGCTGCTCGACGCCATCGTCGCCCACCCCGACCCGGAACCGGCGGCCGACTCGTGACCGAGGTCGCCGCCCCGTTCACCGTTCCCGTCGTCGACATCGGCGGCTTCGAGTCGGCCGGCCCGGCCAGGCGCCAGGAGATCGCCGAGGCGGCCGACGAGGCCTACCGGACGATCGGGTTCCTGCAGGTCGCCGGCCACGGCGTGCCGGCGTCGCTGATCGCGGCCATGCAGGCGGTCACCACCGAGTACTTCGACCAGCCGTTGGAGACGAAGCTGGCCCACATGCGGCCGCCGGAGGCCAACCGGGGCTACTCGCCGCCCGGGGCCGAGGCCCTGTCCTACTCGGCCGGGCTGGAAACCCCGCCCGACCTGTTCCAGGCGTTCAACGCCGGGGCCCAGATCCACACCGTCGACCCCGCCCTGCGGCCGAGCAACCACGCCGCGCTCTACCACCCGAACGTGTGGCCGGACGAGCCGCCGACGATGCGTCGGATCTGGGAGGGGTACATCGCCGAGGTGTCGGCCCTGGCCCAACGCATGCTCCGCATCCTGGCCACCGCGCTCGACCTCGACCCCGAGTACCTGGCCTCCCAGGCCGACCAGGCCCCCGACGTGCTGCGGGCCCTCGACTACCGCAGCTTCGGAGGTGGTGACCCCGAGCCCGGGCAGATGCGGTTGGGCGCCCACTCCGACTACGGCATGTGCACGATGCTCTACGCCGACCCGGTGCCCGGCCTGCAGCTGCTGACTCCGGACGGCCGGTGGGTCGACGTCGTCCCGATCCCGGGGCACTACCTGGTCAACGTCGGCGACATGCTGGCGGCCTGGACCAATGACCGCTACCGGTCGACCGTGCACCGGGTGGTGCCGGCGAAGCCGGGGCAGTCGGTGACACGCCGGTCGATGGCCTACTTCCACGAGGCCAATCCCGAGGCGATGATCGAACCGCTGCCGACCTGCGTCGACGACGACAACCCGCCCCGCTACGAGTCGATCAGTGCGGGCGACCACCTGCTGGCCAAAGTGGCGAGCGCCAGGGCGATGGAGCCGGCCGACGCCGTGCAGACCACCGGCGATCGGGGCTCGGCCCTCCTCTCCGGGGCCGAGCCCGACGCCGACGACGCCTGACCGAACCAACCGAAGGAGCACCCCATGTCGGCCGACCCGATCCGGTCAACGCCAGCTGCCACTCCGGTCGCCGCAGCCAGCGAGTCGAGCGATCCGGTCGTGCTCGTCGACGGCTACGTGCCCGTGATCGACGTGTCTGCGGCCTGGTCGACCGACGTCGTCGATCGTCGGGTGGTGGCCGACGCCGTCGCCAGGGCCTGCGAGAACTCGGGCTTCTTCGTCATCACCGGCCACGGCGTGCCGACCGAGCTCGTCACCCGGATGGAGGAGGTCAGCCTGGCCTTCTTCGCCCTCGCCGACGAGGCCAAGCAGCGGTACGCCGTCGCCGACGGCGACCCGACGATCCGGGGCTACTACGCCACCCCGTCCTACGTCGCGGCGTCCGAGGACATCGAGACCGCCCCCGATCTCTGCCAGCTCTATACGATCTGCCGGTTGGGTGAGCCGGGTGTCGCCACCGTCGAGTCGCTTGGCGCCGAGGACCACCCGGTCTGGTCACGACCGAACGTGTGGCCGACCGAGGTGCCGGGCTTCCGCGAGACGTGGCTCGACTACTACGGCGTGCTCGAG
>JBCCVL010000085.1:0-24817 GCA_039195375.1 Actinomycetota bacterium | reverse complement strand
GGGTCCATGAGCTCCTGCTCGGCGAGGACGACGTCTACGGCAAGCTCTTCGCCGACATGAGCGTCCCCTACGAGGCGGTCAAGTGGCGGATCGACCACGGCGCGGCCGACGCCGAGGACCCGATCGACGGGGCGATGACCAAGCAGATGGCGGTCAACACCCTCATCAACCAGTACCGGGTCCGCGGTCACCTGATCGCCAACACCAACCCCCTCGGCAAGGACGACACGGGGATGCACACCGAGCTCGACCCGGCGACGTACGGGCTCACGATCTGGGACCTCGACCGCCAGTTCCTGACCGGCAACCGCTCGGGGATCTACGCCTCGGTCGGCGGGTCGGTCCAGCAGATGAAGCTGGGCGACATCCTGGGCGTGCTCCGAGACGCCTACTGCCGGACCGTCGGCGTCGAGTACATGCACATCGCCGACCCGGCGGAGAAGCGCTGGATCCAGGAGCAGGTGGAGCAGCCGGGCGAGCCCCTCGACCGCGACGCCGTGCACCACGTGCTCGAGCGGCTGAGCGCCGCCGAGGCCCTGGAGAAGTTCCTGGCCGCCCGCTACGTCGGCCAGAAGCGGTTCGGCCTGGAGGGGGCCGAGAGCACCATCCCCATCCTCGACGCCATCCTGTCGGCTGCGGCCGACGCCTCGATGGAGCGGGCGATCATGGGCATGGCCCACCGCGGCCGACTCAACGTGCTCGTCAACATCATGGGCAAGCGCTACACCGACCTCTTCACCGAGTTCGAGGGCGCCGTCGACGAGGACGCCATCCAGGGCTCCGGCGACGTCAAGTACCACCTCGGCCAGGTCGGCGAGCACACCAGCCCGGCCAACAACACCGTCGCCATCGAGCTGGCCGCCAACCCGTCGCACCTGGAAGCGGTCGACCCGGTGGTGGTTGGCATGGCCAGGGCCTACATGGACCTGAGCGAGGCCGGGAACTACCCGATCCTGCCCATCCTGATGCACGGTGATGCCGCCTTCGCCGGCCAGGGCGTGGTGGCGGAGACGCTGAACCTGAGCCAGGTCCACGGCTACAAGGTCGGCGGCACGATCCACCTGGTCATCAACAACCAGCTCGGCTACACCACCGCCCCCCACCAGTCGCGGTCGTCCGAGTACTCGACCGACGTGGCCAAGATGGTCCAGGCCCCGATCTTCCACGTGAACGCCGACGATCCCGAAGCCTGTGTGCGGGTGGCAAAGCTGGCCTTCGCCTACCGCCAGGAGTTCAACAAGGACGTCGTGATCGACATGATCGGCTATCGCCGGCACGGTCACAACGAGGGCGACGACCCGAGCTACACCCAGCCGATGATGTACCGCAAGATCGGGGAGCTGCCGTCGGCCCGCACGCTCTACACCCAGGCCTTGATCGACCGGGGCGACATCAGCGTCGACGAGGCCGAGCGGGCGATCTCCTACTTCGACGACGTGCTGCAGGAGGCGCTCGACGCCACCAGGGGCACCGCGCCGAGGCCCGACATCCTGGCCCGACCGCCGGCTCCCGCCGTCGGCGTGCTGCCCCACGTCGACACCGGCGTGCCGAAGCGCATGCTCGACGAGCTGTACGAGCACCTGAAGGTCCTGCCGGACGGGTTCACCATGCACCCGAAGCTGGCCCGCCAGTTCGACGGTCGTGACGCGATGTGGGCCGACGGGCAGGTCGACTGGGCCCTCGGCGAGGCGTTTGCCATCGGCAGCCTGCTGCTGAGCGGCACCTCGGTCCGGATGGCCGGCCAGGACACCCGCCGCGGCACCTTCGCCCACCGCCACGCCACCCTGCACGACTACCACACCGGCGACGAGTTCACGCCGCTCGCCTCGGCCGCCGACGCCGGCAACTCGAAGTTCTGGGTCTACGACTCGACGCTGTCGGAGTACGCCGGGCTCGGCTTCGAGTACGGCTACGCCGTGGCCAACCCGCAGGCGCTGGTGGTCTGGGAGGCCCAGTTCGGCGACTTCATCAACGGGGCCCAGATCATCATCGACCAGTTCCTGGTCGCGGCCGAGGACAAGTGGAACCAGACCGTCGGCCTGGTGCTGCTGCTCCCCCACGGCTACGAGGGCCAGGGCCCGGAGCACTCGTCCGGTCGTCTCGAGCGGCTGCTGACGCTCTGCGCCGAGGACAACATCCAGGTCGCCAACACCACCACGGCGGCGCAGTTCTTCCACGTGCTGCGTCGGCAGATGGTGCGTCGCGACTCGCGCCCGCTGATCGTCTACACGCCGAAGTCGGGGCTGCGAGCCAAGACCACCCGCTCCCCCATCGAGCAGCTGACCCACGGCTCGTTCGAAGAGGTGCTCGACGACCCGAACGTCGCCGATCCCGAGCAGGTGACCCGGGTGGTGCTGGCGTCCGGCAAGGTGGCGGCCGAGGCGGCCGACCATCGCACGACCAACGGGCTCGATTCAGCCGCCATCGTGCGGATCGAGCAGCTCTATCCCTGGCCGTTCGCCGCCGTGCGCCACATGCTGACCCGCTACCCGAACGCAACCGAGATCGTCTGGCTCCAGGAGGAGCCGGAGAACATGGGGGCGTGGAACGCTGTCAAGGGGCGGCTCTACGAGGCCCACGGCGAGAACTACCGCATCCGGCGGGTGAGCCGGCCCGAGTCGGGCAGCCCGGCCACCGGCTCGGCCGCCATCCACCGCCAGGAGCAGTCCGAGCTGTTGCAGCGGGCCTTCGGTGGCCTGGAGCAGACCGAAGGCTGATCGTCACGTCCGGGCGGCCACCAGTCCGCCCGGACCGCGCTCGGGAGCCGGCGTCGAGTGCTCGTCGGTCAGGCGCCCTCGCCGACGACGATCGCCTGGGTCCACGGCCGCCACATCCCCCCGACCTTGGCGCGCACCTGGATCGTGTAGGGGGTGCCGTCCGAGGTCGACTCGATGATCCGGCCGAACGTCAGGTCGGGCGAGTCCTTGATCCACGCACGACGCCAGGCCCGGTACCGGAACTGGTAGTCGGACGCACCGACCACCGATGACCAGGAGACGCTGATCCGCTCGGGCTCGACCACGACCGACACGGTCGGGCGAATGCCGTCGAGACCGGGGACGACCACGGTCGACCCGTCGGGCGAGGGGTCGCAGACATCGCCGATGCCGTCGGCGTCAGCGTCACCCTGATCCGGATTCGCATCGGCCGGACAGTTGTCGACCTCGTTCACCACCCCATCGTCATCGAGATCGGGATCGTCGACGAGGACCGACACCACCTGTCCAGCAGCGTCGGTGAGGGTGAAGAGCCGCTCGTCTGGCAGTTCGTCGAACTCACCGGCGGCGAACGCCCCGTCGGTCGCCTGGCGGAACGCCACGTCGTCGGTGGTGAACGCCACCGTGGCGCCGGGCAGGAGCACGGTCCCGTCGGTGATCGTGAGGTCGATCTCGTCGATGGACCAGCCGGTGAGGTCGAACGACTCGTCGGCCGACAGGTTGGTCACCTCGACGATGGCCGGCAGGTCGCCTTGCGCTGCGGTCACGCCGCTGATCTCGATCGGTCGATCGTCCGACTGGGAGACCGGCAGGGATCGACCGCGTCGGTCCGTGTTGTCGGCGAACTCCTCGTAGCGCTTCGCCGCCCCCTCGACCCAGGTGCTGCGGAACTTGGTCGACGAGTGGCCCTTCCGCCAGATGGCCTGGTCCTCGTCGAACGACTCGACGGCCACGGCGAACTTGTCATCGAACCGCTGGATCAGTTCCTCCGCCGAGTAGGAGTCGATCATCGTGCGCAGCCGCCTGGCGTGCATCTCGCGGAAGACCTCGTACTCGTTCAGCTGGTCGATGAGCGGCATCCCGTTCGTCCAGAGATTCGGTGAGCCGAGGGGGAGGTTGAGATCCCACGGGTCGACCCGCCAGCGGCCCGTCCCCTCCGGGTCCCGTATCAGGTAGAAGTTCTTCCGGTCGGAGTTGACCTGGTTGAGGAAGCTGACGAACGCCCAGTAGTTGATGACAGCCGGCACGTCGAGCGTCTCCATCAACTGGCGGAACTGCTCATCGGAGTCGTTGTCGATGACGATGTTGGAGAGCTCCCAGATGTCGGTGAAGTCACCCTCGGCACCCTCCTTCTTCTCGAAGCGGTTCGCCGTGGCCTCCGGAGTCGGGTCGGCCCGCATGAGCCTGGCCCCCTTGTAGACGGCCGCGTCGTCGTAGCCGACCGCGTCGCGCCAGCGACCGTCGAGTGCGGTCAGGTACGCCCCCGTGCCCCAGAAGGTCCCGTTGCGGAAGACGCGGAGCCCGAAGAAGTCGACTCGGGGGAAACCGAGCTCCTCGGCGATCTCCCAGCCGACGTCGGCCTTGAGGTCGTTGCGCCAGAACAGGTTGAACTCGTCCACCGGCTCCTCGGTCCGGTCGCCGAACGAGATCAGGTGGCCGTTCGGCAGCTCGATCCGCATGCTCGGCTTCGGCAGCGACCGGGTGGCGTTGCCACGAACCCGGATCGTGGCGTTGTCGACAACGGTGTCGCCGTGGGCAACGACGATCGGTGAGGTGTTGTCGGTGAAGCGATTCGCCCCGAGCAGCAGCTCGTAGTCGGCCTCGGTGATGAAGTAGTCGAGCACCGGGATGTCGGTCGGCTCGTTTGGGTCGGCGACGACGAGGCCGTGGTAGTCGATCGTGTCGGTCACGCTCGGACTGGTGGTGGTGCCGCTGTCGTTGCCGGCCACGACCTCGTAGCGGACCAGCGACCGGGCGACCTGGGCCGGCACCAGCGCGGTGTAGGTGCCGTCGCCGGCGCCACCGACGGAGGCGTCGTCGTCGGCCATGGTGATCTCGGCCACCTCGCCGAAGCCGACCAGGTAGCGGAGGGTCACCACGTCGGCGTTGGCGGAGATCTCGGCCGAGATCGGGATGTCGGCACCGGCCGGTGGGCGCTCGTCGCCGTCGTCGACCGAGAAGATGACCGGACCGGAGAAGATGGCGGAGTTGGCCTCACCCGGCGTGCCGTCCTCGTCGAGCGAGGCCAGCCAGTTGACGACATCGCGGTCGTCACCGGTGTTGGGGAGCGTCAGGTCGACGCGTTCGAGCGACCGGCCATCGCCGTCGGCCGCTCCCGGCCACGGCGGGTCGTCGTCGTACTCGAGCACGTCGGCCAGGGTCGAGTCCGGGGCCCGCAGTTCGATGAGCTCGCTCGAGTTCTTCAGCTTGCCGTCCCACACCCCGGCCGGGGGTGAGCCGTAGCGCTCCTCGAACGTCGATGCGTCCTCGGCGATGACGACGTACTCGCCAGGGCCGAGGACGTAGGACTCCTCGAAGACGAACTCGACGGCGTCGTCAAGCGACCAGCCGAGGAGGTCGATCGGGGAGCCGCTGCGGTTGGTCAGCTCGATGTAGTCGTAGTCGTCGTCATCGTCGGTGGTGCCGTCGGCAGCGTGGTACATCACCTCGCTCAGGACGACGTCGATCGTCCCGGCATCGGCCGGCGGCGTCGTCGCCGTGATCGCCCCGAGCGTGATCACGGCCGTCAGGGCACACGCCATCGTTCGAAACCTGCTCACACCGTCTCCCCTCCTCGCGCGGTCGAACCTCTCGTCGTGGTTCGCCCCGTCGGCTCCGCCAGAGTCACCGCTGGCGGCGGTCACCGTAGTTCGCCGGACTCCTGCGTAATAGAGTTCTTTTGCCCGGGGGGAGGCTGGTGGGTCAGCTGACGAGGGTGTCGATCACCAGGATCCCGCTCGCCGTCCCGAAGGCGAGCACGGCGACGGCGAACGAGACGCGGGGCAGCGCCGACACGGCCGGGCCACCGAGGCCGAGCCGTCGAGCGAGGGGTGGCGACAACGCCGGCTTGGCGGCGGCAATGCCAGCGGCGACGAGGCCGACAAGCAGCACGCCGAGTGCGACCCGGCCGAGCGCGGTCGGCGGACGATCGATCCCGGCGGCGACAACGCCGACGAGCACGAACACCACGGCGAGCAGCCCGGGGGTCACCCGGTCGGCGGGATGCACGGGCGCAGGTGCAGATGAGGCGCCTGGTCCGGGGCCGGCTGCGAACGGGGCCGAGGCCACGGTTCGGTCGCCACGGACCGTCCGGCGGATGGCAATCGGCTCGTCGTCGGCCGGTGGCATCGCCTCCGTCGTGCCGTCGGCGATCGTCTGGATGACCGCATGACGGAGCTCGGGGAGCTCGAGCCCGCGCCCGATCAGGATCTGGGCTGCGACCCCGTCCCCCTGGCGCACGATGCCGAGGAGGAGGTGCTCGGTCCCGATGTAGCGGTGACCGAGCTGCAGTGCCTCCCGCAGCGCCAGCTCGAACACCTGCTTGGCCGGCGGGGTGAACGGGATGTGGCCGTCGCCTTGGTGATGGCGTCCCTGGCCGACGGCGTCCTCGACCTCGCGGCGGAGTTCGTTCACGTCGATCCCGACGCCGCTCAGCACCCGATGGGCGACGCTGTCCGGCGGCGCAGCCGTGAGCCCGAGCAGGACGTGCTCGGTGCCGATGACGTCATGGTTGAGGAGGCGAGCCTCCTCCTGGGCCAACACGACGACGCGTCGCGCTCGATCCGTGAAGCGCTCGAACATGGTTCCCTCCGGTCGGTCGCTCGCTCACACGAGTCTGACAGGAGGGCGCACGCCGGCGCCGTCAGCCCCGCAGGTCGAGTCCGATCACCGCTTCGAGTTCGGACAGGGCCTCGGCGGCGTCGACGACCTTGATCGTGGTCATGCCCATCGCCTTGGCCGGCTTGAGGTTGATGCCGAGGTCGTCCAGGAACACGGCCTCGCTCGCCTCGACGCCGACGATCTCCAGCGCCCTGCGATAGAACTCGGGCTCGGGCTTGCGGATACCGATCACCGCCGACTCGATCATGTGGTCGAACAGCGATTTCACATCGGTCTCGCCGCTCACCGGGTGAGTGCCGTGGCTCCCCTGGCGGAAGTTGTTGGTCAGGCAGGCCAGCCGCAGGGGTGACTCGGCGATGCGACGGATCGCCTCGACCATCTCGGGCCGCAGGTCGCCGGCCAGCAGCTCCAGCACCGCGGCGCCGCTCAGCTCGTGGCCGATGGCTGCGGCCTCGGCCTCGAACAGCTCGGCGAACCCGGCCCGGTCGACCTCACTTCGCTCCAGCTTGGCCCATGCGTTGTCGTCCGGGTTGGTCGAGTTGATCCTGCGGATCAGGCCGACCGGGAGTCCGTTGGCCTCCTCGTAGCTGGCGAAGGCATCGAAGGGGCTGGTGGTCACCACCCCACCGAAGTCGAACAGTACGGCCCGGATCTGCGTCGTCACCGGCGTCAGTGTGGCCGACGGCCCCGAGCCCCGCCAGCTCGAGGAGGCTGGGTTCGGGGCCGGCCGGTGGCCTACACGCCGATGGCGGGGATGGCGGTCTCGGCGATGTGCTGGTTGAGCTGGGCCAGGTCGCCGTCGACCAGCGCATCGAGCCGGGCGATCTGCTCGTCGATCTCGCCGGTGTGGCGCTCGACCAGTTCGATCGACGAGTCGGTCGGCGGCGCGTCGGCGCTGGCCACCACCGGGAGCAACGACGCCAGCTTCTCGTGCAGCCTGGCCCGGTCGTGCAGGCGGAACGTGTCCCGGTGCTCGCCCGGCTTGATCAGCTGGCCCTCGATGTCGTCGAGCTCGTCGGCCACCGAGCGGGCCAGGGCCGCCCCGTCCTCGTCGGCCGCGCTCCCCTCGGGGGTGCTCCCGTCGGCGATGCTCCCAGTGGCGGTGCTCCCGGTTGCGAGGCGCTGGCACCACGTCTCGACCTGGGGGCGCAACGCCCGGATCCGGTTGACCGCCCGGTGGGCACCCGAGACCGTGTCGCGGATGGCCAGCAGCAGTTCGAGCTGCTCGACGAGGTGGTCTGGCTCGACGTCGACCCGCGGATCGTTGACGACCTCGAACTCGTGCTCCTGGACCACCTCGACCCCGTCGTCGGTGGCGATGGTCAGGCGGGCCGCGTACCGGCCCGGGAGGATCAGCGGCCCGACGTCGGCGGCGCCGGTCATCTTGTTGCCGAGGACACGCTCGGCTCCCGGGAAGCGGAGGTCCCACACGAAGGTGTTGAGCCCCGGCTCGACGGTCAGCCACGGGCCGGGTTCGAACGCCTTCTCGTCGTCGCTGCGTCGGTCCCAACCAACCGGCTTCGGGCGGAAGGTTCGGATCACCTCGCCGCTGACGTCGACGAACGTCAGCGACAGGGTCGGGTAGGCGTCGCCGCCGTCCGATCCGTCGTCGCCGTCGACCCGCCGGCGCACGACGCCGTCGACCCACGCCTCGCTGAGGTGGTAGTGCACGGTGACACCGAGCGGTGCGCTCGTGCCGGCGTCGAGCACGGTCCGCTCGACCCGACCGGTTCCATCGGTCGTGGCGTCGAACACGACAGGCTTCCCACCACCGACGCCGTAGCCACGACCCTCGGTCGGCGCCCAGCCGGCGATCAGGTTCGGCAACACCCGCCAGGTCGTCGGTGGGGCGAACAGGTGGGCTGCGCTGCCGGCCCCGAGCTCGCCGAGGGTCCGCAGCGGGGTCAGGTCGTCGAGTACCCAGAACGATCGGCCGTGGGTAGCCAACACGAGGTCGTCGCCCTTGACCACGAGATCGTAGATCGGCACGACGGGGAGGTTGGCGTCCCACCGGTACCAGCTCGTCCCGTCGTCGGCCGAGACGAAGAGCCCGGTCTCGGTCCCGAGGTAGAGCAGGCCAGCCACCTCGGGGTCGGCCCGCAGCACCCGCACGATCGTCTCGTCAGGAAGCGCCCCCTGTCCGACACCGGTGATGGAGGTCCACGTCGCTCCACGGTCGGTGCTGCGGTAGAGGTAGGGGGCCGGGTCGTCGAGCTTGTAGCGGGTGGCGGCCAGGTACACGGTGTCGGGGTCGTGTGGCGACGGTTCGACGGTGCGGACGAAGCTCCACTCGGGCAGTTCGGGCGGGGTCACGTCGGTCCAACCGCCCCCACCGTCGGTCGTCAGGTGCACGAGGCCGTCGTCTGAGCCCGCCCAGATCACGCCCGGCTCGCTCGGCGACTCCCGCAGCGTGGCGATCGTGCAGTAGTGCTCGGCCCCGCTGGTGTCGCGGGTGATGGGTCCGCCAGACGGACCGAGCTTGTCGGGATCGTCTCGGGTCAGGTCGCCGCTGATCGGCTCCCACGATTGCCCCTCATCCGTGCTCCGGAACACGACGTTGCCCGCGGTGTAGAGGACGCCAGGGTCGTGGGGCGAGAACAGGATGGGGAACGTCCAGGGGAACCGGTAGCGAAGCTCGCCAGGACCGATCCCGCCGTGCTCCTCCGGCCACACGTTGATGAGCCGGATCTGGCCGGTGCGGCGGTCGTAGCGCTGGAGCGCCCCCTGCCCGCCGGGTGAGCTGCCGATGGCGCCGACGAACAGCACGTCGTCGTCGGTCGGGTCGACGGCGACGAAGCCGCTCTCCCCCGTGCCCGCCGGGTAGCAGTCGGACCAGCTGATGGCGTCGTCGTTGGTCGACACGGGCACGGCGATGCTCGTGTTGTCCTGCTGGGTGCCGTACACGTGGTAGTACGGCTCCCGGTCGTCGGTGGTGACCGTGTACAGCTGGGCGGTGAGCTGGTTGTGGATCGACGTCCAGCTGGCGCCGCCGTTGAACGACACGTTGGCCCCACCGTCGTTGCTCTGGACCATCCGCCGGTTGTCGCCCGGGTCGATCCAGAGGTCGTGGTTGTCGCCGTGCGGGGTGCCGACCTGGGTGAAGTTGCGACCGCCGTCGGTCGAGCGCCAGAGCCCTAGGTTGTTGACCCACACCGTGTCCGCCTCGACCGGGTCGGCGAAGACGTGCATGTAGTACCAGGGCCGATAGCGCAGATCGTTGCGGTCACTGACCAGCTCCCAGGTCTCGCCGTGGTCGTCGGACCGGTAGAGCCCGGGGTCGACGTCGCACTCGACCAGCGCCCAGACCCGACCGGCGCGGACCGGTGAGGCGCTGAGGCCGACCTTGCCAAGCACCCCGGTCGGCAGGCCGCGGTTGGCGGTGATCTCGGTCCAGTTCTGTCCGCCGTCGTCGGAGCGCCAGATCCCGCTGTCCGGTCCGCCGCTGCTCAGCTCCCAGAAGTTGCGGTGGGCCTGCCACAGGCTGGCGTAGACCACGTCGGGGTTCGCCTGGTCGAGCGTGATGTCGGCGGCCCCGGCCCGGTCGCCGGCGTACAGCACGCGCTCCCATGACGCCCCGCCGTCGTCGGTCCGGAACACGCCGCGCTGCTCGTTCCGCCCGAAGGCGTGCCCGAAGGCGGCGACGAGCGCCCGATCGGGGTCGCGGGGGTGGACGACGATCTCGCTGATGTGGCGGGTGTCGTCGAGCCCGCAGTGATCCCAGGTCCGCCCACCGTCGGTCGAGCGGTACACGCCGTCACCGTGTGACACGTCGCCCCGGATCGTGCCCTCACCGGTCCCCACCCAGATGACGTTCGAATCGGAGTCGGAGACGACCAGCGCCCCGACGGCCGAGGTGAGGAAGTGGTCATCGCTGATGTTGCGCCACGTGCGACCGGCGTCGTCGGTCTTCCAGACGCCGCCGGCGACGGCACCGAAGTAGAAGACCGCAGGATCGCCCGGGTCGCCGGCGACGGCGACGCTGCGACCGCCGCGAGGCGGACCGATGCAACGGAACGACAGCGAGTCGAGCACCTCCCAGGCCGCGGACGTGCTGAGGTCGGGACGGGTTGCCATCGGCTCTCCTGCTGGTCGGTTCGGCGTGTCGATCGGCGAGCTCGGATGCTCGCTGTCGCTGGCCGCAGCATAGTGATCGCGCCATCGCCCGGTCGTCGTTGGCACCCCGGCGACGCTCATCAACGCGCGAGCAGCGCCGACGGAATCGCATGGATCGACGAACCATCGACGGAATTCTTGGCGGTAGATGATTGACTGGTCGGGTCATGGCGCGCACGAGTCGACATCTGGTGGTCGACGGATCGAACATCGCGACCGAGGGTCGCACCCTCCCGAGTCTGGCCCAGCTCGACGAGGCGGTACGCGCGATCCAGGCCGAGGATCCCGACCGGACGGTCACCGTCATCGTCGACGCGACGTTCGCCCACCGCATCGATTCGTCTGAACGTTCGACGTTCGAGGACGCGAGCGACAACGGCGAGATCCTGATGCCACCGGCCGGCGCGGTCGGTCGAGGCGACGCGTTCATCCTGCAGGTGGCCGAGAAGGCCGACGCCGCCGTGCTGTCGAACGACTCCTTCCAGGAGTTCCACGGCGAGCACCCGTGGTTGTTCGACGAGGGTCGTCTCATCGGGGGCAAGCCGGTCGAGGGCATCGGTTGGGTCTTCGTCGAGCGGGTCCCGGTCCGCGGACCGGCCAGCCGACGGGCGACCCGTGACGCCAAGAAGGGCCGCGGTCGCGGGTCGTCCTCGAAGTCGACGAAGTCGTCGACGAAGAAGGCCGGCCGGTCCAGGACGAGCAAGGACGCTCAGGGGCCGCCTCCGGTGCCGAGCGCCGACACGCCGCCGCCGGCGGCCAAGCGGAGCCGGTCGCGTTCGAAGGCGGCCTCGTCGTCCGGTTCCCGGTCGGCGTCGACGGACGCCGAGGCGAAAGCCGAGAAGGCGTCGAAGAAGACGTCGAAGTCGTCGAAGCGATCGAAGCAGCGAAGCTTCGAGGAGCTCAACAGCCCCGAGGTCTTCCTCGGCTTCGTGACCAGGCACTCGATCGGCGACGAGGTCGAGGCCGAGGTCGAGCGCTACTCGTCGCACGGTTGCTACGTGCGAGCGTCGGGCGCCCAGTGCTACCTGCCCTCCTCTGCGATGGGCGACCCACCACCCAGTCGAGCCCGAGACGTCGTTTCGATCGGGCAAACCACGATCGTGAAGGTCGAGTCATTAGACTCCGACCGTCGCGGCATCAACGTCGAGTTGGTGCGCACCGTCTCCGATGACGGATCACGACAGAACCTCCCAGCGGGAAGTTCCCGCCGGCAGGCGAACAACCAAACCTCTCAGGAATCTGCGGACGTCGCCGACGAAGCAGCCGGAGAGGCGAATCCCACAAGGAGCGATACCACCGTGGCTACGAAGAAGTCGGCCAAGAAGGCGGCCAAGAAGACCGCCAAGAAGGCCAGCAAGAAGGCGACCAAGAAGGCTCCGGCCAAGGCCACGGCTTCGGCCCGCGCCGCCAAGGCCACGGCCCGCAAGTCGGCCAAGAAGGCCACGAAGAAGGCAGCCAAGAAGGCGCCAGCGAAGAAGGCCGCCAAGAAGACCACGAAGAAGGCAGCCAAGAAGGCACCGGCGAAGAAGGCCGCCAAGAAGACCACGAAGAAGGCAGCCAAGAAGGCACCGGCGAAGAAGGCCGCCAAGAAGACCACGAAGAAGGCAGCCAAGAAGGTGGCCAAGCGGCGCTGAGCGCTCGCACGGGTACGGCCGGGTGAACCGGCCACCACCGAAGACGAGATCAACGAAGGCCCCGACTCCGGTCGGGGCCTTCGTCGTTGTCGAAGGCGCGACCGGCGCAGCGTCCGACCACGGCGACGTCGGCGACCGCCACCAACCGCGGCGCCGCTAGCCTCGCGGCTATGTCGGCACAGTTCATCTACACCATGCACAAGGTCGGCCGGTTCCACCCGCCCGACCGCCAGGTGCTGGAGAACATCTCGCTGTCGTTCTTCCCCGGCGCCAAGATCGGGGTGCTCGGCGCAAACGGGGCCGGCAAGTCGTCGCTGCTGAAGGTCATGGGCGGCCTCGACGACGGCTACACCGGCGACGCCCGGCTCACGCCGGGCTTCACCGTCGGCTACCTCGAGCAGGAGCCGACGCTCGACACGACCAAGGACGTGCAGGGCAACGTGATGGACGGCACCGGTGAGGCGGTGTCGTTGCTGGCCGCCTACGAGAAGGTGTTGGCCGGCTGGTCCGACCCGGACGCCGACTACGAGAAGCTCGGAGCCGAGCAGGCCGACCTCGAGAACAAGATCGAGGCCATCGGCGCCTGGGACCTGCAACGCACGATCGACATCGCCATGGAGGCGCTTCGGCTCCCGCCGAAGGACTCGGGCGTCGAGCACCTGTCCGGCGGTGAGCGACGACGGGTTGCGTTGTGCCGGCTGCTGCTGTCGACGCCCGACCTGCTGCTGCTCGACGAGCCGACCAACCACCTCGACGCTGAGTCCGTGGCCTGGCTCGAGCGCTTCCTGCAGGACTACGCCGGCACCGTCGTGGCCATCACCCACGACCGCTACTTCCTCGACAACGTCGCCGGCTGGATCCTGGAGCTCGACCGGGGCCGCGGCATCCCGTTCGAGGGGAACTACTCGAGTTGGCTCGAACAGAAGCAGGGTCGGCTCGACCAGGAGAAGCGGGAGCAGGACGCCAAGGCCCGCACGCTGGCCCGCGAGCTGGAGTGGGTGCGGATGGCCCCGAAGGCCCGGCAGGCCAAGGGCAAGGCCAGGCTCACCGCCTACGAGTCGCTGCTGGCCGACGCCGAGGCCTACAACCCCGCAGACGAGAAGGTCCAGATCCACATCCCACCGGGCAAGCGGCTCGGCGACCAGGTGATCGACGTCGAGCACCTGGCCAAGGGCTTCGACGACCGGCTGCTGATCGAGGACCTGTCGTTCTCGCTGCCGCCAGCCGGCATCGTCGGCGTGATCGGTGGCAACGGCGCCGGGAAGACCACGCTGTTCAACATGTTGATCGCCGCCGCGACCGGCGGTGACTCGGGTGGGGGTGAGCAGCCGGACGCCGGCGCGATCACCGTCGGTTCGACGGTCGAGATGGCCTACGTCGACCAGTCGCGCGAGGTGCTCAGCGACGACGAGACGGTCTACGAGGCGATCACCGAAGGCCACGACACGCTCAAGGTCGGCGACCGGGAGGTCAACGGTCGGGCCTACGTGGCCTCGTTCAACTTCCGTGGATCCGACCAGCAGAAGCCGGTGTCGGTGCTGTCCGGCGGTGAGCGCAACCGGGTCCACCTGGCCCGGGTGCTCAAGCGCGGCGGCAACGTGCTGCTGCTCGACGAGCCGACCAACGACCTCGACGTCGACACCCTGCGGGCGCTCGAGGACGCATTGGAGCGATTCCCCGGCTGCGCCGTGGTGATCAGCCACGACCGCTGGTTCCTCGATCGCATCGCCACCCACATCCTGTCGTTCGAGGGCAACTCGCAGGTCCGGTGGTTCGAGGGCAACTTCTCCGAGTACGAGGAGTTCCGCCTGCGGGAGTTCGGCGAGGACGCCATCCCGTCCCGGGTCACGTACAAGCCGCTCACCCGCTGACGGCCGACGGGCGTCGGCCCGCCGCCCGCGGCTTCCAGGCCGTCGGTCACAGACCCACCTGCATCGGGTCGCTCACGTCGCACCTCGTCTCGCCGATGGAGGCGTCATGGCGCCGACGACCAAGAAGCCAACCCGCAAGACCGCCAAGGGCGGCTCGAACGACACCGCCGACCAGACCGCGGTGTGGGAGAGTCGGGCCGTGCTGCGGTTGATCGAGCCGGGCAGCGTGGCCGAGTGCCCGTTCTGCGGTGAGCGGGTGAAGTTCCGGGCCCGCCACCGGGATCAGCAGGTGATCTGCAACGTGTACGAGGACGGCGTGTGGCAGCGGGTGGAGCAGTACCACCTCGAGTGCTACGAGAAGGCCGGCTTCCCGTACGGCGACGCGGTCAAGAATTGATCAGCCCCGGGCCGCTCGGGCTGGGTGAAGCCGCCCGGACCGGGAGTCCGGCCGCCGCCAGTACGGTGTCCGGGTGACCACCGCAACCGACGATCATCGACTGGCCAGGCAGTTGGCCACCGAGGCCGGCAAGATCCTGGTCGAGCTCCGGGCCCAGATGGCCGACCAGCAGGCCGACCCCGCCGCCATCAAGGACGCCGGCGATCTCGCCGCCCATCGGTATCTCATGGAGACGTTGGAGGCCGAGCGTCCCGACGACGCCGTGCTCTCCGAGGAGGGGGCGGACGGCCAGGCCCGACTCGGCGCCGAACGGACCTGGATCGTCGATCCCCTCGACGGGACCCGCGAGTTCGGCGAGCCGCCCCGGGTCGACTGGGCAGTCCACGTCGCCCTGGTGACCGCCGGCCAGCCGATCGCCGGCGCCGTCGCCCTCCCGGCCGAGGAGCTCACCCTCGCCACCGACGAGCCCCCGTCCCTCGGGCCTGGTGGTGAGATCCCCCGGGTGATCGTCAGCCGGACCCGGCGCCCGGCGCCGGCGCTGCAGCTGGCCGAGGAGCTGGGGGCCGAGTACATCGAGCTCGGCTCGGCCGGAGCCAAGACCATGGCGGTGGTCCGTGGCGAAGCCGACATCTACCCCCATGCGGGCGGCCAGTACGAATGGGACTCGTGTGCGCCGGTTGCCGTGGCCAGGGCCACCGGGCTGCACTGCTCACGCCTCGACGGCTCGCCGCTGACCTACAACAACCCCGATCCCTACCTCCCCGATCTGTTGATCTGCCGTCCCGAGTGGGCCGAGCGCTGCCTGGAGATCCTCAACCGGGGCTGACGCCCCGTGGAACCCGGAGCGCCACGGCGCGTAGCCTGTGGCCCATGGAACGGGCCGAGGACACCGGGATGGAGTTGAAGGCGACCGAGTACGAGCTGGTCGGCCGGACGGCCGTGATCCGGCTCGCCCGGCCGCACCGGGGCAATGCCTGGACCGGCCGCATGCACGCCGAGTACGTACACCTCGTCGGCTTGGCCGATGCCGATCCCGACGTCCGGGTCGTCGTGGTCACCGGCGCCGGCAAGGCGTTCTGTGTCGGCGGCGACAGCGAGGCCCTGTCCGGCCACGCCGAGCGTGGCTCCTACGACGACGGCCTGACCGCCGGCACCGAGGCATCGGCCGGCTCGAGCTCGTCGCCGGGTGACGACGTGCCGGCCGGCCATGGGCTCCATCCGGAGTTCGAGACCCAGATGGCGTTCCACTACGGGCTCTCGAAGCCGGTGATCGCCGCCATCAACGGTCCGGCGGCCGGCATCGGCCTGGCCCTCGCCTGCTTCGCCGACCTCCGGTTCGCACGACCGGGAGCCAAGCTCACGACCGCCCACGGGAAGCTCAACCTGCCGGCCGAGTACGGGCTGTCGTGGCTGCTCCCCCGCCACGTCGGCCTGACCCGGGCCATGGACCTCCTGTTGACCTCGCGGGTGTTCCTGACCGACGAGGCGGCCGAGCTCGGACTGATCAACGAGCTGTTCCCGACCGACGAGCTGCTCGATCGCACGATGGCCTACGCCGAGCAGCTGGCCTCGACGGTGTCGGCCGGGTCGCTGCGGGCCACCAGGCACCAGGTCTACCTCGATCTGCACCGCGGGGTCGGCGTGTCGGTCGACGACTCACGCGATCGCCTCGACGTGATGATGGGCGAGCCCGACTACGCCGAGGGCGTTGCCGCCCTGCGGGAGAAGCGACCGCCGGCGTTCTAGCCGGTCGACCAGCCGTTGCCGGCCGACGTCGGCCACACTGAGCGAGTGACCACTGGCCTCCACTCCGGCCGCTCGCGGCCGACCGGGAACACGAACCCATGAGCATCACCTCGACAGAAGCCCCCGGATCGACCGGCGCCGCCGACGACCTGCACCTCGGTTCCTTCTCCGACGATCCGCCGTGGAGCCTGGCCGGCGAGTCCCCGACCTGGCGCCGCCCGGTCGACATCCTCCGTCGTCACCAGGCCGAGCAGCTGCCGTGGCTGACCCGCCCGCCCCGCATCCCCCCGGTCCGCCGGGCGTTCACCGTCGTCCGGGTCCTCGGCCTGGCCATCGCCATCTGGTACCTGCGGGAGCGGGGCGGCGAGCGGTCGAAGGCCGGTCTGTCCCGTCGGATCCGGCTGGCGGCCGAGAAGCTCGGCCCGACCTACATCAAGCTGGCCCAGATCATCTCCGCCGGCGAGGGTGTGTTCCCGGCCGAGCTGGTGGCCGAGTGCAAGAAGTGTCGTGACCAGGTCCCGGCCGTGCCCTTCGAGCAGGTCCGCACCGTCGTCGAGGGCGAGCTCGGCCGGCCGATCGAGGACGTGTTCGCCTCGTTCGACCGTCGACCGCTGGCGGCGGCCTCGATCGCCCAGGTCCACGCCGCCACGCTGCACAGTGGTCAGGAGGTCGTCGTCAAGGTCCAGCGGCCAGGGATAGACGTCGTCGTCCGTCAGGACCTGCAGGTGCTGGCATGGCTGGCCCCGTTCCTCGTCGGACGCATCCCGGTGGCGGCGCTGGCCAACCCACCCGGGCTGGTCGAGCTGTTCGCCGAGACGATCGTCGAGGAGCTCGACTTCCGGCTCGAGGCGGCCAACATGCTCGATGTGGCCAGGGTCTTCGTCGAGCTCGACCAGCGGGGCTTCGTCGTCCCCCGCCCCCACCCCGAGCACGTCACCCGCCGCATCCTGGTCATGGAGCGTCTGCGGGGCTTCAACTTCAACGACGTGGCCGGCATGAAGGCCGCCGGCGTCGACACCGAGGCCGTGATCCGCACCGGCATGATCGGTTTCCTGGAGGGCGCCTTCCTGCACGGCATCTTCCACGGCGACCTGCACGGCGGGAACCTGTTCGTCATGGCCGACGGCCGCACCGCCCTGCTCGACTTCGGCATCACCGGCCGTCTCACCGAGGACGAGCGGATGGGCTTCCTCAAGATGATGATGACGGCGACGAGCAACGACGTGCGTGGCCAGGTGGCGGCGCTGCGGGACCTCGGGTTCCTGCCGGCCGACACCGACGTCGAGACCGTGGTGACCGACCTCAAGCTCGACGGCCCACCGCTCGACCCGACCGCCCTCACCCCGGACGAGCTGGTCAAGGAGATCCAGGGCGTCGTCAAGGCCCTGCTCGGCTACGGGGCCAGGATGCCGAAGCCGCTGATGCTCTACATCAAGAACCTGATCTTCATCGACGGTGCGATCGCCACCCTCGCCCCCGAGCTCGACATGTTCGCCACCGTCACCGACGTGGCCACCCACTTCGCCGTGACCCACGGGCCGACGATCGCCTCCCAGCTCGGACTGGCCGGCGACACCTGGGACGTCGACATGGACGGCATCAAGGCCGGCTTCGGTGTCGACCCGGCCACCACCAACCGGCTGACGTACGCCGAGCTGCAGGAGCGCCGGGCGCTGATCAACAAGCGCCTCGCCGGCCGACGCCTCACGTGACGCTGGCCGGTGACCGGCCGGCACCGGTCGCCGGTTGACACCGGCCGGGTCTCGGCCGGCCCGGCTCGGCGGCAGGTGCCGGTTGCCCGGCCTCGCCCCGAGCGGCCAAGATGGCGCAATGGTGACGTGGGGCGCGGGCGATGGCCCGCCTATTCGCTTCGCCGAGGCCAGGGGGGCACGCATCGCCTATCAGGACTTCGGCCTCGATGCGCCCGTCGTCGTCGCCGTCCCACCGCTGGCCCAGAACCTGGAGCTGGCGTTCGAGTCGCCGATCAAGCGGCTGATGTTCGAGCGGTTCGGCGGCTTCTGCCGCTGGATCCAGTTCGACAAGCGGGGCACCGGCAGCTCCGACCGTCGGGTCCGGGTCCCCGGCCTCGACGAGCGGGTGGACGACCTGCGGGCCGTGATGGACGCCGCTGGGGTCGACCGGGCCCACTTGTTCGGCCAGTCCGAGGGTGGGCCGATGGCCATCCTGTTCGCCGTCACCTACCCGGACCGGGTCGAGTCGCTGACCCTGTTCGGCACCGGTCCCCGGTGCATGCGGCGCTTCACCGACGATGAGCTCCCGGCGGTGAAGGAGGTCCTCGACCAGATGGCCGACGACTGGGGCACGGCGGCATCGCGGATCCTGGCCGCCTTCGCCCCGACGGTGGCCGACGAGCCGGGCCTGCAGGCCTGGTGGCCCCGGTACGAGCGCAACTCCGCCGACCGCGACTCGGTCCGCGAGCTGCTCGACATCAACCTCGACATCGACGTGACCGAGGTCCTCGACCGGGTGGCGGTGCCGACCCTCGTCCTGCACCGGGTCGACGACCCGATCGTGCCGGTCGAGCTCGGACGGGAGGCGGCCGACGGCATCCCCGGCGCGAAGCTGGTGGAGCTGCCCGGGATCGACCACTTCGGCTTCGCCGGCGACATGGACGCCTGGGTCGACGAGATGGAGCGGTTCATCACCGGCGCCGTCGCCTCCCGACCGGCCCGACCGCCGCAGGGCGCGGCCCACATCGAGACCCTCGGACGGTTCGCCGTCGTTCGTGGCGGCGAAGAGGTACCGGTCTCGGCCTGGGGATCCCGTCGGGCCCGCACGCTGTGCAAGCGGCTGGTCGCAGCCCGGGGTCGACCGGTGACCAGGGATGAGCTGATCGACCTGCTCTGGCCGGACGAGAGCGATCTGACCAAGCTCGGGGCACGGCTGTCGGTCCAGCTGTCGGCGGTCCGGCGGGTCCTCGGTGGCGGGGTCGTGGCCGACCGCACGACCGTGGCCCTCGACCTCGGCGAGGTCACCACCGACGTCGAGGCGTTGTACGCCGCCGCCGACGATCATGCCGTTGTGGACCTGTACCGCGGCGCCTTCCTGCCCGAGGACCGCTACGACGACTGGACCGCCGCGGTGCGTGACGAGATCACGGCCCGCTTCAGCGCCGCGGCCCGGCGGCTGACGTCCGCCGCCATCGCCGAGGCCAGGTGGGACGAGGCGGCGTCGTCGGCCAGGCGGCTGATCGAGTCGGACCCCTACGGCGACGACGGGCACCGACTCCTCGTCGTCGCCCTCGCCGGCGCCGGGGCCGACGGCGACGCCAGGCGGGCCCACGATCGCTGGGTCGAGGTCGCGGCCGAGCTCGGCACCACCGTGGCCCCACTGGCCGAGGTCCTGACGATCGACCGGTCGGGCTGACCAGACGACCGAAAGGTTTCCCAAAGGGTCCCGGAACACCGTGGGGCCATGACCACGACAGCACAGCACGTCAGCACCGAGCCCTACGTCCTCAACCGGGACGAGGGCCGACACCATCACTTCATCAACCATCTCGCCACCACCAAGGTGGCAAGCGAGTCGACGGGCTCGATGGGGGTCGTCGAGTTCCGGGCCCGGCGCGACTTCGGCCCGCCGGTCCACCAGCACGATCACGAGGACGAGCTGATCGTCGTGCTCGATGGCGAGATCGCGTTCCAGACCGGCGACCGGGAGATCCGCGCCACCGCCGGTGCCTGCGCCTTCCTCCCCCACGGCGTCCCCCACTGCTTCCAGGTGCTGTCCGACGAAGCCCGGTTCGTGGCCATCACCGCCTCGGCCACCACGAGGCCACGGTTCGACGCCTTCGTCGCCGCCGTCGGCACCGCGACCGCCGAGGCGACCATGCCCGAACCGGGTCCGGTCGACCCGGAGCGCCTGGCCACGATCTCGGAGGCCCACGGCATCGCCGTCGTCGGCCCGCCGCCGGCCCCCCGCCCCCGCTCATGAGGTCGACGACCGGGCGGGCACCCCGCGGCGCCGGCGCGCTGCTCCTCGCCTGCTTCCTCGCCGGCCTCGCCGGCTGCGGTGACGACGCCGATGCCCTGACCCCGACCACGATCGACGTCGTCGGCGTCGACTACGCCTTCGAGGGACTCCCGGACGAGCTGGCCGCAGGCAGCGAGATCGTCTTCCGCAACGAGAGCGAGGTCGAGGTGCACGAGTTCGTCGCCCTCCGCCTCGACGACGGCGACGATCGCAGCGCCGCCGAGCTGCTCGCCCTTCCGCCAGACCAGCTCGGCCCGATGCTGGGAGGTGCGTCGTCGGTGATCATCGCCCCGCCTGCGGCCGACGGCACCGCAACCGACGGGTTCGTGGTCGAGGGGACGGCCACCCTGGATGACCCGGGCCGCTACGTGATCTTCTGCCTGATCCCGACCGGGGCCGACCCCGAGGCCTACCTGGCCGCGGCGGCCGAGGCCGAGGGCGGTCCGCCCGACGTGCCCGGCGGGCCACCCCACGCGGTCGAGGGGATGGTGGCCGAGCTGGTGGTGCGGGCGGCCTCTGGCTGAGCGGCTCCCGGACGGGCCGGGGAGGGTCGAGGTGCATCGGCCGGCCGGGCCCGGGTTGCTGCGACCCGGGCCCGGAGCTGCTACACAGCAGGGGTGCGCCTCGTCATCGCCGACTGCACCGTCGACTACGACGGCCGCCTCACCGCCCACCTGCCCCGGGCCACCCGGCTGATCATGGTCAAGGCCGACGGGTGTGTGGCCGTGCACGCCGACGGCGGCGCCTACAAGCCGCTCAACTGGATGAACGCCCCGAACCTGTTGGTCGAAGACGAGGAGCGGCTGGTCGTGACCAACCCGAAGGGTGAGGCGCTGACGATCACCCTGCACGAGATCCTGAGCGACGTGAGCCAGGACCTGGGCACCGACCCCGGCTTACAGAAGGACGGGGTCGAGGCCCACCTCCAGGAGTTGCTGGCCGTCGACCCCGAGCAACTCGAGGACGGCCTCCGTCTGGTCCGCCGGGAGTACCCGACCGAGATCGGCCCCGTCGACCTGCTGTGCCGGGACGCCGACGGCCGGGTGGTCGCGGTCGAGGTGAAGCGACGGGGCGAGATCGACGGTGTCGAGCAGCTCACCCGCTACCTCGACTTCCTCAACCGCCAGCCCGACCTCTCACCGGTGCGGGGGATGTTCGTTGCCCAGGAGATCAAGCTCCAGGCCAAGACGCTGGCCGCCGACCGATCGATCGACTGGATCGAGGTCGACTACGACGTGCTCCGGGGCGTCGAACGCCCACAGCAGAAGCTGTTCTAGGGCTCGAAAACGAGCGAGGCCGGCCCTGAGGACCGGCCGGATGTCGGAGGGACCGTCGGGGGGCGGCCGGCCCCCCGACCAGCCACCCCCTGACGCGTTCTCGTGTGTGGCTACAGGGTAGCGGGACGGCGCGAGGACACGAACCTCACGCCGCCGTTGTCGATCACCACTCGGCCGTCGTCGCCACGCGTCTGGAAGACGGCGCTGTCGTCACCGTTGTCCCAGACCTGCACGGTCAGCGCCTCGCCCGGCATGACCGGCGAGCTGAACCGGCCCTCCATGCCGCCGAAGTTCTCCGGCTCCGATCCACACAGCGTGTGCAACAGGGCCCGACCGGTGAACCCGTAGGTGCACAGGCCGTGCAGGATCGGCTTGGGGAAGCCGCCGACATCGGAGAACTGCTTGTCGGAGTGCAGCGGGTTGCGGTCGCCACACAGCCGATAGAGCAGCGCCTGGTCCGGCCGGGTCTGGTAGGTGACCTCGTAGTCGGGGCCACGGTCGGGAGCGACGTTCGGCCGCTCGCTCGGGCCACGGTCGCCGCCGAAGCCACCCTCGCCGACGATGAACACCGACGACATCAGCTCGTACAGCGGCTCGCTGTCGCCGACGAGGGTGGCGGTCGTCTTGGTGGCGACGACCGCACCCTTGCCCTTGTCGTAGATGCCGGTGATCTCGTCGACGGTGTCGACCTCACCACTGGTCGGCAGCGGCTTGAACAGGTTCACCCCCTGCTCGCCGTGGACCAGCATGCGGTTGTCCCACGTGCCAGCCTCGGACATGGCCGACTTCCCACCCTTGGCGGTGAAGCCGGCCATCACGGCGAAGGTGGGGAACACCTTCTGGTCGACGCCGGCGGTGTTCTCGGTGGTGAACTCCAGCTCGTAGCCAACCGGGTCCTCGACCCCGGCTCCGATCCCGAGGGCGTACAGCAGGCAGTCGTCGGCGGTCCAGCTGGCCCGTCGGGGCTCACCTTTCGCACCGACGGCGTCTGGATTGACGGGCATGGGATGCTCCTTCTCTCGGCGTTCCTCGACGTGGTGTCCGGCCGGCGCCTAGTACGGCGTCGGTCGACCGGGGCCGGTGACCGGGGCACCCTGCATGTCGGAGTTGGGCTGGCCCTCGGCCATCAACTGCTTGACCGCCTTGGCCATCTCGGTCGGATCGTCGACCGGCTCGATCGTCGGGCCCCGGTGCCACATGTTGGCGATGCCGAGCACCCGACCGGAGGCCTCGAAGACCCGGCCGGTCACCGGTGCCGACTCGGTCGACGCCAGCCAGGTGCAGATCGGGGCGATCCACCGGGGGTGCATCATCTCCTTGTCCTCGTCACTGGCCTGGCCCATGCCGAGGTTCTCGGTCATGCGGGTCAGGGCACCGGGGGCGATGGCGTTCACGGTCACGCCGTAGCGGTGCAGCTCCTGGGCGGCGATGATCGTGAAGGCGGCGATGCCGGCCTTGGCTGCGCCGTAGTTGGTCTGCCCGGGGTTGCCGTAGATGCCCGAGACCGAGCTGGTGTTGATGATGCGGGCGTCGTTGGTCTCGCCCGCCTTGGCCCGCTCACGCCAGTAGGCGGCGGCCCACCTGGCCGGGCCGAACGTGCCCTTGAGGTGGACCTTGATGACGGCGTCCCACTCCTCCTCGGTCATGTTCGAGAGCATCCGGTCGCGCAGGATGCCGGCGTTGTTGACGACCACGTCGAGGCCGCCGAAGGTCTCGATGGCCTGGTTGACCATCCGCTGGGCGCCCTCCCAGTCGGACACGTCGTCGCCGTTGGCCACGGCCTCGCCGCCGCCCTCCTTGATCAGCTCGACCACTTCCTGGGCCGGGCTCAGGGTGCCGCCACTGCCGTCGACCTCGCCGCCGAGGTCGTTCACCACGACCTTGGCCCCGTGCTGGGCCAGCATCAACGCATGCTCACGCCCGATGCCACGCCCGGCGCCGGTGACGATGGCCACCCGTCCTTCACACAATGCAGTCATCCGTACCTCTTGTCGGTTCTGTCCGTCGGCCGACCCACCACCGGACCACCACGAGCTGGGGCCCGGAGCCGCACCTCGAGGAGCGCGTCGACCGGCACAGCCGGACCGACATGGGCACGTCGGGGGTGACCTGTGGCCCCGATCATGACACAGGCCCGCAGGAGCCGACGAAAAGAGAGATGACCTCACCGGGACCGGGCCGGCGACTACATTGGTCGCACTCGGCGGGAGACCTCTTCTTGATGATGGGAGCGCTGGCCCCGGGTCGGTGCCGGTGTGGACAGCGAGGACGGCGAGGGCAGTGGAACCATCCGATTCGGCAGCGGAAGAACACGCGTCGGACGGCTTGGCCGGCGCCGGCTCCTCCGACGCACCGACGGCGCTCGACGACCGTGCCGGCGACGAGACGGACGCCGCCCGTGCTGATGCCGCCGACGCCGAAGACCCCGAAGACCTCGAAGGCACCGCCATCGTCACCGGCGACGACGTCACGGTCGAGGCCGCCGACGGGCTGACCATCGAGGACGACCCGGATGGGATCTCGGTCGACCAGTGGTTGGAGGTTGACGCGCCGGCGGTCGACGACAGCCCGTCGTCGAACGCCGAGGCACCGGCGCCGCCGGTGTTGCCGTCGGCGGCGACGACGGGAGATCGCGGCGCCGACGAGACCGTCCGGATCACCGCCGACATGCTGACGCCTCCGACCCCGGCCGCCCTGCCAGGGGCGGCGGCTGACTCGGCCGACACCGCCGACAGCGCGGGCGGGGCCGACCGCTCGGGTGGGGCCGTCGACGCGCCCGACGCCGACGATGGGCCCGACACCGGAGCCGGTACGGGTGACGACGAGGCCGAACCGGCCGCCTCCGAGGACGTCGTCGGTGCCAACGTCGACGCCGTGGCCGACGACGCAGCCAACGCCAACGACGCTGCCGCCGACACCGAGGACACGACCGACGACACCCAGGACACGACCGACGCCGCCGCGGCCAACGACGAGGACGGTGGCGGTGGCGACGACGCCGACACCGAGGACACAGCCGACACCGAGGACACGACCGACACCGAAAACACAGCCGACACCGAGAACACGACCGACACCGAGAACACAGCCGACACCGAGGACACGACCGACGACGCCACGGCCGACGACACAGCCGAGGGCAGCGCCGACGGGCGCGTGGCGGACGCCGACCCAGCCGGCGCCACGGCCGACGCCGACGGATCGCCGACCGGTGGCGATGGCGATGACG
>JBCCVL010000084.1:0-24942 GCA_039195375.1 Actinomycetota bacterium | reverse complement strand
GGCGACACCATCGACGTGAGCGAGGCCGACGCCGCCCGACTGGGGATCACCGCCGGGATGCGGGTCCGGGTGACCTCGCCGCGGGGCTCGGTGGAGATGCCGGCCAGGATCGACCCCGGCCTGCCCGAGGGCCTGACGTTCACCACGTTCCACTTCCCCGAGCTGGTCGACATCAACCAGCTGACCAACGACGCCTGGGACAAGCGCTCCGGCACCTCGGAGTTCAAGGCCGCAGCCATCCGGATCGAGCCGTTGGAGCTCACGGCGCCGGTGTCCGGTGCGGCCGCATCCGCCTCTGCATCCGGCACCGCCGCCGGCGGCGGGGGAGTGGCCGGGTGACCGACCTCCACATCGGGACCGACCGACCGACCGATGCCGAGCGAGCCGCCGTCGACGCCGTGGTCGACGGGGCGCTCGGGCCGGCCGTCGTGGTCGAGGGTGAGCGCCTGGTCCGCGGTGGCCTGAGCCGCCGCAACGACCGCCGACACCTCCTGTTGCCGGCGCTGCACGCGCTGCAGCACACGGCCGGATGGATCTCGCCGGGCGGTGTCAACCACATCGCCGAGGTCCTCGCCGTCCCACCGGCCGACGCCTACGGCGTGGCCACGTTCTACGACCTGTTCCGGGTCGACGAGCCCGCACACGACGGTGACGTCACCCACGTCTGCGTCGACGCCGCCTGTCAGATCGCGGGCTCGGCTGCGGAACTCGAACGCCTCCGCTCGGCCGGCGTTCCGGTCGAGGCCAGTCCGTGCCTCGGACAGTGCGAACGGCCGGTGGCGACGTTCGTGCAGGGCCGGGGTCGACCCGACCGGGTCCCGGCGGACGACGAGGCGCCGTCGTCGGTGCCAGGGTCCGTGCCCGTGCCGCAGAGCGGACAGCCGGGTCTGCGGTTGCTCCGCCGGATCGGCGCCGCAGCCGGGCCGGTCGACCAGACGAGCCTCGACGCCTACGTCGCCGCAGGCGGCTACTCGGCCCTCGTCGACGCCTTCCGGCTCGGCCAGGACGGCGTGATCGACCAGGTGGTGGCGTCCGGACTGATGGGCCGTGGCGGCGCCGCCTTCCCTCCCGGCGTGAAGTGGCGGGCGGTGGCCGCCGAGCCCGGTCCCCGCCACGTCGTGGTCAACGCCGACGAGTCCGAGCCCGGCACCTTCAAGGACCGGGTACTCCTGGAGAACGACCCGTTCGCGCTGATCGAGGCCATGACGATCGCCGGTTTCGCCGTCGGGGCGGCCAAGGGCTGGATCTACATCCGCGGCGAGTACCCACTGGCCACGGCACGACTCCAGGGTGCGATCGACGCCGCCACCGCCGCCGGCTTCCTCGGCACCGGCATCGCCAGGTCGAGCTTCGACTTCGAGATCGAGATCCGCCGCGGTGCCGGCGCCTACATCTGCGGCGAGGAGACGGCACTGTTCAACTCGCTCGAGGGCTTCCGGGGCGAGCCACGCCAGAAGCCGCCGTTCCCCACCACCAACGGCCTGTTCGGGCGACCGACGGTCATCAACAATCCCGAAACGCTGGTCAACGTGCTCGACATCGTGACCGGTGGAGGTGTGGCCTATGCCGCCATCGGGACCGAGGGCTCCAACGGCTCCAAGCTGTTCTGCCTCAGCGGCCGGGTCGCCAGGCCCGGCGTCTACGAGGTCGACTTCGGGGCCACCCTCGGCGAGCTGCTCGACCTGGCCGGCGGGGTCACCGGCGACCTGCAGGCCGTGCTGCTCGGCGGGGCGGCCGGCAGTTTCGTCGGGCCGGACCGGCTCGACCTGCCGCTCACGTTCGAGGCGACCAGAGCCGCTGGCCTGTCGCTCGGGTCCGGCGTGGTCATGGCCTTCGACACCAGCATCGACCTCGCCCCGGTCGTCACCAGGATCGCGGACTTCTTCCGCCACGAGTCGTGCGGCCAATGCGTGCCGTGCCGGGTCGGCACCACCCGCCAACACGAACTGCTGGTGGAGCTGACGTCCCCGAAGACGAGCGACGGCCTCTCGCCCTCCCGATCGCTCGACACCGTCCTGCTCGACGAGATCGACCGGGCGATGAAAGACGCCTCGATCTGCGGGCTCGGCCACACCGCCGGGACCGCCGTCCGCTCGGCCATCGATCTCGGGCTCGTCCGGGCAACAAACGGAGACTCCCCATGACCACCATCGATTCCGGGCACGGACCGTCCTCGGCCAACGGTGCCGGCGGCGGGTCGCCTCCCGACGTCGGCACGCCGGTGACGCTCACGGTCGACGGCCGGTCGGTCGAGGTTGCCGATGGGGCCACCGTGCTGGACGCCTGCACGGCGGCCGGGGTGGAGACGCCGACGTTGTGCTGGGCCGCCAACCTGACACCGGTCAACGCCTGCCGCCTCTGCGTCGTCGAGCAGGAGGGCTCCAGGACGCTCGTCCCGGCCTGCAGCCGGCGGGCCGAGGAGGGGATGGTGCTGCACACCGACTCCGAGCGGGTCCGCCACAGCCGCAAGATGGTGCTCGAGTTCCTCGGCTCGGCCAGCGAGCTCGATCAGGCCCCCGACCTGGCCCGCTGGAGCGCCCACTACGGCGCCGACCCCGGACGGTACGGTCCGGCCCCGGCGACCATGGACGAGGAGGTGCGGGTCCAGGACGAGCTCTACATCCGGGACTACGACCGCTGCGTGCTCTGCTACAAGTGCGTCGAGGCCTGCGGCGACGATGCCCAGCACACGTACGCCATCACGATGTCTGGCCGCGGCTTCGGGGCCAGGATCAGCACCGAGTTCGACGTGACCCTGCCCGACTCGGCCTGTGTCTACTGCGGGAACTGCGTCGCCGTCTGCCCGACCAACGCCCTGCAGTTCAAGACCGAGTTCGACCTCCGGGAGGCGGCCTCGTGGCGGCCCGAGGAGCAGACGGTGACCCGGACGGTCTGCTCGTACTGCGGCGTCGGCTGCAATCTCGAGCTGCACGTCCAGGACGAGACGATCGTCAAGGTCACCTCGCCGGACGACCACGACGTGACGGCCGGCCACCTCTGCATCAAGGGTCGGTTCGGCTGGGGTTACGTGCACGGTCGCTGATCGTCGGCGGCGCCCGGACCGGGCGGCACCATCCCCTGGCGCTCCGGGGGCCTGCCCTAAGCTCGATTCACCGCCCCCTCCCCGGCCGCCACCGGGACGGCGCGGCCCCGGCTTCCCCCGGCTGTGGCGCGCCCGCCCAATCGTCGCCGGCCTCCCCTGATCACGGAGGTCAAACCCAATGCCGTCTTCCTCGGACATCGAACCGGCCATCGCCGAGCCGAACGGCGGGAACGGCTCGGCCTCCGGCGGCGATGCAGCCGCCGCCCGCCGGGCCGGCGGATCTTCCCGTCGCCGGGAGCCGCTCGATCTCGACGACCTCGACGACCTCGACGACCTCGACGACGCTGACCGGGAGGCCGACGGCCTCGACCCGGACGCCCTCGAGGTCGCAGCCCCGACCGGCGACGGGATTCCGGTGCGGTCGTCGTCGCTCGTCACCGTCGGCCGGGCCCTCGGTCGTCTGGTCGCCCATCCTCGGCGCAAGGTCCCCGGCCCCGACATCGACCCGATCCACCGCCATCGCATCGAGTACCGGGAGCCGGCGATCTGGGTGTGGCGCCGGATCGTTGGCACCGCGTTCGCCTTCATCGTCATCACGGTCGCCTGGTATCTGCTCAAGGTCCCCGACGGCCTGGTCTCCGACGACACGGTGCCGACCCAGAGCCAGGTCGCGGCGGCATTCAACGACCTGCGGGTCGACGGCTACGCCGGAGCCAAGCTGGTCGATCACGCCGCGGCCAGCCTGGCCCGCCTCGTCATCGGCGCTCTGATCGGCTTTGGCATCGGCGGAGCGCTCGGTCTGGCCATGGGCTCGGCCCCGCTGGCCCGCACGATCCTCGATCCGGTCACCTCGTTGCTGCGGATGGTGCCGGCCATGGCCATCGGGCCGATCGCCGTGCTCTGGCTCGGGGCGGGGGAGGCCGGCATCGTCGGGGCGGTGGCGGCCACCGTCACGTGGACGACGACCGATGCCGTGGCCACCACCCGCATCCGCGACCTCCGAGCCGTCCGACCGGACATCCCCCACGAGCTCGCCCTCGGCGTTCGCCGGGCGCTGGCCGCCGGCTGGGCCTCGGTGCTGGCCATCGAGACGCTCTTGGCCCCGGTCGGGCTCGGGCCCATGCTGTGGACCGCCCAGCGCGAGGTCGAGATCGTGGTGGCCGGCATCTACGTCGTCGGCCTCGTCGGCCTCACCGTCGACGCCGTGCCCCGGGCCATCGAGTACCTGGTGGCGGTTGGTGAGCCGGTCGATCGTCGAGCCGTCCGTCGGCGCCATCCGGCCGGGCGGGCCGAGCCGCCGGACCTGCGCCGCGGCTTCAGGAACGGGTCGGTGGCTGGATGAGGGTGACCACGACCCGGCAGTTGCCGTCCTCGGCCCGGAACTGCGGGGTCGCCCCGCCGTGGAGCCGCAGCCGGTCAGCGGGGACGCCGGCGGCCAGCAGGCGCTGCCCGATGGCCTGAGCCCGGCGAACGCTCAGGTCGACCTCCGCCGCGGTGTCGAACCCGTCGAAGCTCTGGACGTCGATCACGGCCTCGGCACCCGAGGCGACGATGACCGCCGCCAACTCGTCGACGATGCCCGTCGTCGCATCGTCGAGGTCGGCCGAACCGCTTGCGAAGTCGATGCCGTCGATGTCGATCGACTGCAGCGTGAGCTCGGCGTCGGCCGCCGTGCCCCACCGGAGATCGATGTGGTTGGCCACCCGGTCGGGGACGGCAAACGAATCGTCGCCGGCCACGACGACACGCACCCGACCAGCATCGACGCCGGCGGCCGCCAGATGATCGCTCGCCGCCGTCGCAGCGGCCGTCGCCTGGGCGTCGTTCGCCTCGGGCGTCGGGAGGTCGAAGCTGTAGGCGGCCAGGGTCAGGTGCGGGCCGTCGGCATCGGCGACCATCGTCTGGGCCAGCCGGTCGAGGGCGGCGACGCTCTCGGGCCGGAGCTCGCCCGTTGCCCGGTCGAGGCCGATGGCAAACGGGCCGACCTCGTCGGCAACCAGCGACAGCGGTGTCGTGTTCAGGCCGGCGCTCGGTACGACGAAGTTGGGAACGGGCTGCGCCGGGTTCAGCAGCGACCGCCCAAGCCCGAGCACCGACACCTTGGCCGGATCGGCCCCGAGCTCGACCAGGCCGGCTGCCAGCGCCGCCGCCTGGTCGGCTGAGCGGGCCAGGTCGGAGGCCGCGGTGGTCTCGGTGTAGGTCCGGATGGTGGCGGTGATGGGCTGGTCCGGCTTCGTGGCGATCAGTTCGGCCAGGAGGGCGAGCGAGGGGGACGGGGCGAGCGACGCGCCGTCGGCGGCGAAGCGGAGCGAGTTGAGGGTCGTCGTCTGGATGGCCGCCGGCTCGGGCACGGTGGCGCCGGTTGCCACCGGGCCGGCCGGGGCCGCGACCTCCGAGTCGTCGGTCAGCTCGGACGCCGTCTCGACGGGCGCCGCCAGCTGGTCGCCGTCGTCGCCGGTCAGGCTGGCCAGCACGATGGCGCCGCCGACGCCCGCCATGCTGCCGATGATCACGGCCAGGGCCAGGACGGCGACCCGGCCCGGCTTCCTGCGGGAGACGACGACGGCCGGCTGCTCGACCGGTGCCGGCTCGACCGGTGCGGCCAGCGGCAACTCGGGCTCGGGGTCGTGCTGGATCGGCGGCGAGGCCCGGAACGGACCGTCGGCCGACTCGCCCGTGAGCGGCTCCCCGGTCGCCGGCCCGCCGACGGGGGCGAACCGGGCTGGCGCCGTCTGCTCGGCCGCGGGCCGGTCCCAGTGCACGACCGATCGCTCGTCGTCGCGTTGCGGCTCGTCGTGGTACCAGTCGTCCGGCGCCTCCCGCCGCGGTTCGGGGCGCTCGGTCGTCGGTTGCGTAAGCGCCGCCGGCGCCGTCCAGGGCGACGGCGGGTTCGGCTGGGCCTCGGGCGGGCGCAGCTGGTCGGCCTCCGACGGTGGCGGGCCGAGCGGCGGTGGCGGTGTCACGTCGAGCGCGGAGGGGAACACCGGACGGTCGGCCTCAGACGGCGGCGTGACCGGGATGCCGGTCGCAGCGGAGGGATCGTGATCGTTGCCGGTGGCGAACGAGCCGTCCGACCAGCGGCGTTCGTCGGTGGCCGAGCGATCGGCGTCGAGCAGGGGCGTTGCCGCCGGCTCGTCGTCGACCGGCCCCGGTTCGCCCCCGTGGTCGATCGGGTCGAGGACCAGTGGCTCGGGCTCCCCCGGCACCGGGCCACGAGCGATCGTGGTCTCGTCTGACGGATCGACGGTGATCTGACCGAAGGCGTCGCCAGCCGGAGCGACGGCGGTGCCGTCCGCCGTCGCCTCCCGGTCGCCGTCGCCTGCCGACACCCCACCGTCGTGTCCCGGTTCGTCGTGTCCCCGCCCGTCGTGTCCCGGGTCGTCGTGTTGCGGTTCGTCGTGTTGCGGGTCGGGGTCGCCGGCGTCGGGGAACAGGTCGTCGATGGCGAAGCTGCGGGCGTCCAGCTCGTCGTCGTTGTCGGTCGGCGGCGCGTCGCCGTCCGCCGGCCCGTCACCGCCATCCCGATGGTCGGCGGGGTCCCCCGTCGGCGTGTCGAGCAGGAGCTCGTCGAGGTCGAACGGGTCGAGCTCGCCGGCATCGTCCGACTCACCCGTGACGGCCGGCCCATCGATGACGCCCGACTCGTCGACGGTGGCGACGGCCTCGTCGACGGCGTCGGCCAGCGGGGCCCGCAGGAACTCGTCGAGCGGGTTGTCGGCCGCGGGTTCATCGGTGGCGGAGCCGAGGTCGTCGAACAGCCCGTCGAAGACCGACGGGTCGAGCGGTCCCTCGTCGCCCAGCGGGTCGAACTCGTCGTCGCCCGTCGCCCCGACGTCCGAACCGGGTGGTTCGGCGGGGGCGGATGCGGCGGCACCGGGGTGGGTGGGGGCCGAAGGCTCGTGTTCAGAGGTCCAGCTCATCCTCTGAGGCCTCCTCCTTCGGCGATGTCCGCACGACCGGTACCCGCGCGCCGGTCACAAGGCGCCCACGATACCGCGAATTCGCCAATGCTCCCGGACCGATCCGGGGTTGCCAGATCGGTGCCGGGAGCACCGGAGGGTCGGATCAGCATGCACCGCCATCGATCCGATCGGGTGTACCGTTCTGAGCGATGGAGTGACGACTGCCCGTCGGCCCGAATCGGGCTGGCGGGCAGTCTGGTTTGCCGGGGATCGCCGCCGGATCTCCACGATGGTCGGCCATCGCATCGCTCCGCCGGTGTTCTTCCTGGCGATGCCACCGACCGGGGTCGGCGGCACCGTGGTCACTCGTGTCCCGTCGAGACCGAGGTCTCGTCAGGTCGTGGCGACCGGGTGACTGCTGTTCCGGCCAACCGTCGGAGTCGACGGGGGAACGAGGATCGGTCGCAGGCACGCGAACCGCCGCAGAAGTGTCCGCTCAGCGGAGCCACCTCTTGTCGAGTCACCTGCTTCCTCAGCCCCCCACCGACCTGTCGTCGGCTGGTTGAAGGCCATCCTGAGAGCTGCAGAAACAAGGGTCAAGCAGTTTCGAGCAATCCCCAGGGTTGTCCGCAGGATTTCTTTTCCATCCCCAGTTCACCGTCTGGTTTCCACTGGTTGTCCACCAGTTCCTCACAGCCGGTTGGGGCGCTCCCCGTCAGTTGCGGGCGACGTCGGTGTGGTCGGCCGCGGCGTCGGCTGCGGCCTCGGCCAGCAGATTCTGGTAGCGGGCGATCTCGGCCCGACCGACGACCATCCAGTGGACCTCGTCCGGCCCGTCGGCCAGCCGCAGGGTCCGCTGCTGGGTGTACATGTCGGCCAGCGGTGTGTGCTGCGAGACGCCGAGGGCGCCGTGCATCTGGATCGCCTGGTCGACGATCTTGCAGACCCGCTCTGGCACCATCGCCTTGACCGCCGACACCCAGACCCTCGCCTCGGCGTTGCCCATCAGGTCCATCGCCTTGGCCGCCTTGAGCACCATCAGCCGCATCGCCTCGATCTCCACCCTGGCCCTGGCGATGATCTCGGTGTTGCCGCCGAGGGCGACGAGCGGCTTGCCGAACGCCTCGCGGCTGAGGCCGCGGGTGACCATCAGCTCGAGGGCCTTCTCGGCCGCACCGATCGAGCGCATGCAGTGGTGGATGCGGCCGGGGCCGAGCCGGAGCTGGGAGATCTCGAAGCCGCGGCCCTCGCCGAGCAGCATGTTCGACGCCGGGACCCGCACGTCGTTGAAGCGGATATGCATGTGGCCGTGTGGTGAGTCGTCGCGGCTGAACACGTGCTGGGCCCCCACGATCTCCACCCCCGGATGATCGGTCGGGACCAGGATCTGGCTCTGCTGCTTGTGTGGCGGGGCGTCCGGGTTCGACCGCACCATCGTGATCATGATCTTGCAGCGGGGGTCGCCGGCACCGGAGATGTAGTGCTTCTCGCCGTTGATGACGTACTCGTCGCCGTCGCGCACCGCCGACGTGGCCACGTTCTTGGCGTCGGACGACGCGTGGTGCAGCTCGGTCATGGCAAACGCCGAGCGGATCTCGCCGTTGAGCAGCGGCTCGAGCCACTGCTTCTTCTGCTCGGGGGTACCGACCCGCTCGAGCACCTCCATGTTGCCGGTGTCGGGAGCCGAGCAGTTCAGGCTCTCCGAGGCGAGGCGGTGCTTGCCGAGCTCGGTGGCGATGTAGGCGTAGTCGAGGTTGGTCAGGCCGCCGACCTCGGAGTCGGGCAGGAAGAAGTTCCAGAGCCCGTTGGCCTTCGCCTTCGACTTCGTCTCCTCGAGCAGCTCCAGCTGCCCGGGGGCGTAGGACCACGGGTCGGACTTGTCGGCGTCGAGCTTGTGGAACTCGACCGACATCGGGAGGACCTCTTCGTCGATGAAGGTCCTGACCTTGGCCAGGAAGGGACGGGCCTCCTGGGACATGGCGAGCTGGTTGAGCTCACCGTCGAAGTCGTTCAGGTTCATTGGCTGGACTGGCATGGCTGGGAATCCCCGGTCGTCGGTCTCCTGTCACGCCAATCATGGCACTGCGGCGGGTGCCGCACCGCATCCCCGGCCCCGTCCGGCCGGAGCGGGTCCGCCACCCGGACGCGGTCAGAACGACTCGTCGCACCAGGCTGCGGTCGACCAGCCGAAGAGCCGATCCGTCCGGTCCCGAACGGTCGGTTCCGCCTCGAGCCAGCCGGCGACGGCGAGCGCCGTGGCCGGGCGCGACCCGAGGTACAGCGCGCCGAGCGCCGCCGGGTGGAGCCGGAGCTCGGGCCGGTCATCGGTGCGCTCGACGATCGCCCGACCGGCCTCGGCGGTCAGCCGGTAGGTCCAACCGGCCTGGCGGTGGCTGGCGTCGTCGACGGCGAAGACGAGCTGGCCGTCGGCCGCCCAGCTCCTGCCCTCCAACGCGGCGATCACGTCGAGCACCCGGACCTGCAGCCCGTCGGTGAGGTGGCGGACCATCGCCCTCGGGTCGGTGGCCAGCCACGGCAGCTCGGTGTCGACCGGCAGGCTCCAGAAGCGCACGTTGGGGTGCAGGTCGACGTTGGACAGGTACCACCACAGGGTGTGGCGGACGTCGAGGTCGTCCCCGACCGCCTCGATCACCCGGACCTCACCGTCCGGCAGATCGTGGTCGGTCCATCGGGGTGCGTAGCGGTAGGTGGCGTAGCCGACGGGTTCGCCGCGGCGGCGGGCGATCACGGTCCGGCGGGGGCTCGCACCCTCCCGCTGGAACTCGTGGTCGGTGAATCGACGGAGCCGCCACCAGGTGGGGCTGCGATGGAAGTGGCCGGGGCGCCGGCGCCGATCCCGTTCCCGCAGGATCGGCAGCAGCTCGGTGGCCTCGTCGCCCTCGGCGAACGCGAGGTCGACGGGTCGGTCCGGCGGCCGGATCCTGGCCTTGCGGTTGTCGTAGCTGACCTGCAGCAGGTCGGCGGCCGGGCCGTAGCCGAAGCGTCCGTAGATCGGCAGCTCACTTGCCCAGAGGGCCGACAGCGCCTCACCGCGATCGACCGCATCGGCGAAGTGCGCACCGATCAAGCCGGTCAGGATGCCCCGCCGTCGGTGGGTGGCGGCCACGCTGACGCGACTCAGGCCGGCCGTCGGTATCCCCGGAGGCTCCGCGCCCCTCCCGGTCTCCCGGCCGGGCGGTTCGGTGGCGGTGGCATCGCCGGTCGGCGTGCCGGGAACGGTGAGCCGGAGGCCGTAGGCGGCCTCCGTGCCGACCATCCTCCCGTCGTCGAACGCCGCATGGACCCGGTCGAGGCCGATCACCTCCGTGATCCGCTCGGCCTCACCCTCCTCGGGCTTGCCCCCGAAGGCCATGTGGCACAGGTCCATGTACCGCTCGAGCTCGTCGGCCACGATCGGTCGGATCTCGATCCCCATCCCGGCGAGCGTAGTCAGCGCCGGTCGTGCGCTCCCGAGCTTTCAGATCGGCCGATCGCACGCGGGTACGGCACCGGTGCACCGTGGGCTAGCGTTGATCCATGGGCAGCCCCGGTGACACCGCCGACCCGGACCGCTGCAGCTCGTGTGGTCGCCTGGTCGAGGACGGCCATCGGTACTGCCCGGAGTGCGGCGCACCGATCGGGGCCGGCGCCGCCGTCGGGGTCACCGCCGAGCGGGGCCGGCTGGCGTCCGGCGGTGCGGGGACCGGCGGGGCGCCGGTCGGCTCGGTCGTCGACGGCGCCGACGGCTCGGCCTTCCTGCTGGATCCGTGGGCTGAGCCCGCCAGGGAGGAGGCGTCGGTCCGGGCCGGTGCCAGCTCGACCCGCGGGCGCCTCGTGCTGGTCGCCGGCCTGGCCGTCATGGCCGTCCTGGCCTGGGCCCTGTTCCGCCAGCCCGCCGGTGACGACCCTGGTGCCGGCGACGACGAGGAGACGGCCGAGGCCGACGGTGAGCGGACCGACGACGACCCCGCCGAGGACGACGAGCCCGCCGACGACGACGCCGAAGACGACGAGCCCGCCGACGACCCGGCCGACGACGACGCCCCGTCGACCACCAGGGACGGCGGGCCGACGACCAGCGTGCCGGGCGACGACCCACCGACCGCGGTCGCCGAGGGCCCACTCCTTGGCGAGCCGACCGGTCTGACGCTCCTCCTCGGGCGGTGGGATCGCTCGGGACTGACGATCGTCGACCTCGACACCGGCGAGCAGCGGGAGATCGAGCGGATTCGGGGCACTCCCGCCGGGGTGATCGGCACCAACGTGATCCTGCAGCGGGACAACGGGGCCCCGGCGATCATGGACCTGGCCGCAGACGAGCCCGTCGCCGAGCCCATCGCCGCCGCCTCCTCTGGCGGTTGGACCGAGGTGCTCGACGTGGAGGCCGATCGGATCTGGATGATCGAGGACGGTCCGAGCGGGACCCTCTACCGGGCCTACGACGTCGACGGCGAGGTCGTCGACGAGATCGACCCGACCGCGCTCGGCATCGACCCCTACAGCATCTTCGGTCTCGGGATCACGCCGGACTCGGGGTATCTCTATCACCCAGGCGGCGGGCTCTACCGGCGCAACGGTGAGGGCTTCGAGCGGGTGTCGACCGGTCAGGCGCTCGCCGTCGGCGATCGGGTCGCCATCCTGCGCCGTTGCGACGACGAGCTCGACTGCCAGCTCGAGTGGCACGATCTGCGGACCGGCGGTCGCATCGGCTTCCCGGCGCCCCCGCCGAGCGCACTCGGTGGCCGCGGCTTCTACCGGATCGTCGGCGGCGACCGCTGGCTGCTCTACATCGACTGGAGCGACGGCACGGGTGAGGTGATCGAGATCGCCACCGGTCGCACGGCCCGATCGGTCGGATCGGAGCGGGGCTGGTTCGGGCCGTTCCCTCCGGTGGCATCGGTGAGCGAGGATGGTCGATGGTTCCTCGACCAGGTCGACCGTCAGCTCGTCGTTGTCGACCTCGACAGCGGTGCCGAGTGGGCACTGCCGGTCGAGGTGGGCAACGACCTCTCCGGCCTGTTCGTTTCCGGCCTCGGTGGCTAGGGCGGGACGGCCGGTCTGACCGACCGCCGCCGGTGTCGACCCACTACCGTGACCGCTCATGGGCACAGCGATCGAGGTGCGAGGCCTGACCAAGGCCTACGGTGACTTCCAGGCGGTCCGGGGCATCGACCTCGACGTCGACCGGGGCGAGATCCTCGCCTTCCTCGGCCCGAACGGGGCTGGCAAGACCACGACGATCGAGATCCTGGAGGGCTACCGCGAGCGCGACGGCGGCGAGGTCCTGGTCCTCGGCGTCGACCCGGCCGAGGCGCCGCTCTCGTGGCGTGACCAGATCGGCATCGTGCTCCAGGAGTCCGAGCCCGTCCCCGAGTTGACCGCGCTGGAGTCGGTGGCGATGCACGCCGCCTACTACGCCAACCCGCGGCCCCCTGCCGAGGTGTTGGAGATCGTCGGCCTCGCCGACTCGGCGGACCAGCGGACCCGCAAGCTCTCCGGCGGTCAGAAGCGTCGCCTCGACCTCGCTCTCGCCCTCGTCGGCAATCCGGCGCTCGTGTTCCTCGACGAGCCGACCACCGGCTTCGACCCGTCGGCCAGACGCGAGTCGTGGGACATGATCGACGCCCTCCGGGACTTCGGCAGCACCGTGTTGTTGACCACGCACTACATGGACGAGGCCGAGCACCTGGCCGACCGGATCGTGGTCATCGCCGGCGGCCGCATCGCAGCCAGGGGGACCGCAGCCGACCTGGCCCGTCAGGTCGGGGCATCGACGACGATCCGCTGGCGGGCCCCGGCCGACGCCGCCGAACCGCCACCTGGCCTCGGGGCGAGGCCCGTCGGCGACGGCGCACACGAGCTGAGGACCGACGACGTCGTCCCGACCCTGCACACCCTGACCGGTTGGGCACTCGATCACGGCGTCGACCTGACCGACGTCTCGGTCAACCGCCCGACGCTCGAGGACGTGTACCTGGCGTTGACCGATGACGACGGCCCCGGCGCCGCCGGGGCGGCCGAGACCGCGGTCCCATTGACCGGGCCGAGCGAACCGAGCCGGGGGAGCGTCGGATGACCGCCGTCCAGCGCCTGTCCCATCAGACCCGCTTCGACCTGCTGGTCTTCCGCCGCAACCCGGCCGCCACCTTCTTCACGGTCGTCCTGCCGTTGATCTTCCTCGTCATCTTCACCTCGATCTTCGGCAACGAGACCCTCGACAACGGGGCCAAGGTCGCCACCCTGTACGTGCCGGGGATCCTGGCCCTGGCCATCACCTCCGCCACCGCCGTCAACCTTGCGATCACGATGACGACCAGGCGGGAGCGAGGGGTGCTCAAGCGGGTCCGTGGCACCCCGATCCCGCCATGGGTGTTCGTCGTCTCCCAGGCGATCGCCGCCTTCGTGATCTCGGTGCTGATGACGGTGATCATCGTCGTCGTCGGGCGGGTCCTGTTCGACGTCAGCCTGTTCGCCCGAGGTGTTCCCTCGCTGCTGATCACGCTGCTGATCGGGGCGATGTCGTTCGCCGCCATCGGCCTGGCGCTGACCGCCATCATCCCGTCGGAGGACGCCGCGCCGGCGGTCACGAACGCGATCATGCTGCCGCTCTACTTCATCAGCGACGTCTTCATCCCGTCAGACCAGGTGCCCGGTTGGATCAGCACCGTCGCCGGCATCTTCCCGATCCTGCACCTCTCCAATGCGCTGCAGGAGAGCTTCGACCCCTTCGTCGACGGCACGCCGTTCCCGTGGCGGAACTGGCTCGTCATCGCCGCCTGGGGGGTCGGTGCCCTGGTCGTGACCCTGCGTTTCTTCCGCTGGACGCCGAGACGCTGACCCGAAAACCCCGCTGTCCCAGTGGGTTTTCGACGACTTTGAACAAATCCCCCGGATTTTTCTCGGATCGCGGAACTTTTGGGCGGAAGGCTGCGACTAACTCGATGTTCAAACAAAGTTCTGGTGCCTGGCAGTGATGGTTCTCCATCGACCACGTCGAACAGGACATCTCGGCGGAACCTGTCCGACGGGGTCGATCTTCCTTCGAATGGTCACTGCCAGGCGCCGCATCTCTTCGCCGGAAGGCCGTTCATCGGCTGGCGGGATGGAGGCATGAGTTCGGCGATCTGGACCCCCCGACGGGTCGCCGGAGCCCCTCCGAAGAGGCCGTCCCTTTGGCGGAAGGGACGGCCTCTTTCTTTTTCCCGTTCCTGGTCGGTTACGGGCGGCGGCTGAGGGCGGATGGCCGTCAGGTAGCGGGAAGCTGATGTTTTCTTGGTACTGCTGCCTCATCGATGCCGACGCACTAAGGTCCGCCTGACCGCTGCACCTTCCCCGCACCACTCAGGAGCCCGCCAATGCCCGTACGCGTCCGCCTGTTGATCTTCGCCGCCATGTCCCTGCTGTTGGGATTGGTGGCCGCCTCGCCCGCCGAGGCGACCGTCGATCCGACGGCCCCGGTCTTCATCAACGAGCTGCACTACGACAACGTCGGCACCGACACCGGCGAGTTCGTCGAGGTGGCCGGCCCGGCCGGGACCGACCTCACCGGCTGGTCGCTCGTGCTCTACAACGGGAGCGGCGGGGCGTCGTATCGAACCGATGTGCTCGCCGGGGTGATCTCCGATCAGGACGACGGCTTCGGGACCATCAGCGTCTCGTATCCGGTCAACGGCATCCAGAACGGTGCCCCGGACGGGGTCGCCCTCGTCGACCCCGGCGGCAACGTGGTCGAGTTCCTCTCCTACGAGGGCACGGTGAACGCGACCGATGGCCCGGCGAGCGGCCTGACGTCGACCGACATCGGCGTCGAGGAGGCGAGCTCCACTCCCGTTGGCCAGTCGCTGGCCAAGACCGGCACCGGCACCGTGGCCGGCGACTTCACCTGGCAGGGTCCGGCGGGTGAGAGCCCCGGCGCGGTCAACACCGGTCAGGACTTCGGCGGCGGTTCGACCGACCCGGCCGACCCCGTCATCAACGAGCTCGGCTTCAGCGACGCCAGCACCGACAACGAGTTCGTCGAGGTCTTCGGTGACCCGAGCGCCAACTACTCGGCCTTCACCATCCTGCAGCTCGAGAGCGATCCCGGCACGGCCAACCCGGGCCAGATCGACCACGTCGTCCCAATCGGCACCACCGGCGCCAACGGGCTCTTCTCGACGTCGGTGCCGAGCAACTCGTTCGAGAACGACAGCTCGACCTTCCTCCTCGTCGAGGGCTTCACCGGGGCCGACGAGGACGATCTCGACACCGACGACGACGGCACGCTCGACGTCGAGCCGTGGTCCCGGATCGTCGACTCGGTTGCGGTCGACGACACCGGCGGCCTGTTCTACGGCACGCCGGTGCTCGACGAGTCCTTCGACGACGCCCGTCTCGACAACCCCTTCGCCCCCGGCGGCCTGAGCCGCATCCCCGATGGCGCCGACACCGACACCGCCGCCGACTGGTATCGCAACGACTTCTCCTGGGACGGCGTGACCAACGGGTCGCCCGAGCCCGGTGAGGCCCTCAACACGCCAGGTGCTCCGAACGAGATCGTCCCGATCCCCGGGCCCGACGTCCTCATCAACGAGGTCGACGCCGACCAGACGAGCACGGACGACGCCGAGTTCGTCGAGCTGTCCGATGGTGGCGTCGGCAACACGTCGCTCGACGGCCTGGTGCTGGTGCTCTTCAACGGAAGCGGCGATGCGAGCTACAACGCCTTCGATCTCGACGGCCAGAGCACCGGGGCGGACGGGTACTTCGTCCTGTGTGGCAACGCGGCGACCACCGCCAACTGCGATCTCGACGTCTCACCGGACACGAACCTCATCCAGAACGGCGCCGACGCCGTCGCCCTCTACCAGGGTGACGCTGCGGACTTCCCGGCCGGCACGGCCCCGACCGCAACCGGCCTGGTCGACGCACTCGTCTACGACACCAACGACGCCGACGATGCCGGCCTCCTCGCCGTGCTCAACACCGCCGGCGGGCAGGTTGACGAGGGGGCCAACGGCGACCAAACCGGTCACTCCAACTCCCGCTGCCCCGACTCGAGCGGCACCCCGCTCGACACCTCCACCTACGACGCCGTCACCCCGACCCCGGGGGCGGCCAACGACTGCAGCGGTGGGCCCGGCCCCGAGCTGCGGCTCATCAGCGAGATCCAGGGCACCGGGGACGCCAGCCCCTTCGACGGTCAGCCGGTGGTCATCAGCGGCATCGTGGTCGGCGACTTCCAGGAGATCGTGACCAACGACCCGACCGACGAGCCGCTCGACGGCTTCTTCGTCCAGGAGGAGGACGCCGACGCCGACGCCGACCCGTCCACCTCCGAGGGCATCTTCGTCTTCGCCCCCGGCGGGGCCGCGGTCTCGGTCGGTGACCTGGTCGAGGTGACCGGCACCGTCGACGAATTCTTCGACCTGACCGAGATCACGAACGTCACCGACATCACCGTGGTCTCGTCCGGCAACCCGTTGCCGACCCCGGCCACCCCGACCGTCCCGACGTCGCTCGGTGACGCCCCGGTCGACTGGGAGGCGATCGAGGGCATGTCGGTGTCGTTCACCCAGCCGCTGTTCGTGTCGGGACTGTTCCCGCTCGGGTCGTTCGGCGAGATCGACCTGTCGGCCATCGGACCGTGGGACCACCCCAACCAGGTCCAGGCGGTCGGCTCGCAGGCCGCGGCCGATGTTCGGGCCCTCAACCTCGCGTCCCGGGTCGTGCTCGACGACGGGGAGGACGAGAACGAGAGCTTCCCGAGTGGGCTGTCGACCTGGAACCCGAACCCGACGCCGTACCTCGACGGCCCCGAGGGGACCGTCCGGGCCGGTGACGTGGTCAACGACCTGTTCGGCGTCGTCCACTTCGCCTTCGGCGACTACGAGGTCCAGCCGGTCAACCTCGCCGATGCGACCGACCCGGACGGTGGGGTGACCATCACCAGGACGCCGCGCCCGACCGCGGTGCCGGACGTCGGGGGCGACCTGACCGTCGCCAGCTTCAACGTCCTCAACTACTTCACGACCATCGACAACGGCCAGGCGATCTGTGGCCCGCCGTCGAACCTCCAGCGCTGCCGCGGCGCCGACACCCAGGCCGAGTTCGACCTGCAGTCGACCAAGATCGCGGATGCCATCGCTGATCTCGACGCCGACATCGTCGGCCTGATCGAGCTGGAGAACTCGGGGACCGACGCCGCCATCGCCGACCTGGTGGCCAAGGTCAACGCGGTGCTCGCCGGTCAGGGCTCGGCGAGGACCTACGACTACGTGCCCACCGGGTTCGTCGGAACCGACGCCATCGCCGTCGGCTACATCTACGATCCGGCCACCGTCGGCCTCGACGGTCCGTTTGCGGTGCTCGATTCGTCGGTCAGCCCGGCCTTCATCGACACCAAGAACCGGCCGGCGCTGGCCCAGACGTTCACCGACCTGGCCGGCGGCGCCAACCTGACCGTCGCCGTGAACCACCTCAAGTCGAAGGGCTCCGCCTGCGACGACGTGGCCAATCCGGGTGACCCGGCGTTCGGGGTCGCCCCCTACGCGCTCGGCGACGATCTCGACGTCGGCCCGATCGGCGACCCGCTGTTCACCGGCAACTGCAACCTGACCCGCACGGCGGCGGCCAAGGTGCTCGGTCAGTGGCTGGCCCAGGACCCGACCGGGGCGTCGTCTGACAACCTCCTCGTGCTCGGCGACCTCAACGCCTATGCCAACGAGGATCCGATCACCGAGCTGGAGGGTCAGGGCTACGCCGACCTGGTCGAGGCGGCCAACGGGGGCGACACCTCGTGGGCCATCGGCGGCCACAGCTTCGTGTTCAACGGCGAGTTCGGCAGTCTCGACTATGCGATGGCCAACGACGCACTGGCGCCGCAGGTCACCGGGGCCGACGTCTGGCACATCAACGCCGATGAGCCGTTTGCCATCGACTACCAGAACTTCAACCCGCCGGGGCAGGCCACCCCGGACGAGTGGAAGTCGAGCGACCACGACCCGGTCCTGGTCGGGCTCTCGCTGACCCCGACCGGTCCGATGTGCAACGGCCTCCCGGCCACCATCGTCGGCACCGACGGCAACGATCGCCTCGTCGGGACCTCCGGTGACGACGTCATCGTCGGCCTCGGCGGCAACGACACCCTGATCGGCCTCGCCGGCAATGACGTGTTGTGCGGCGGCGACGGCAACGACCTGCTGTACGGCGGCGGTGGCGACGACGAGATGTTCGGCGAGGGTGACAACGACCGGGCCCAGGCCGGCTCGGGCAACGACACCTTCGACGGCGGCGACGGCAACGACTACGCCAACGGTGCCGACGGCGTCGACACCCTGCTCGGCGGCCCCGGCCGCGACCGCCTCCTCGGTGGCAACGACGACGACGTCATCGACGGCGGCGACGGCAACGACCTCCTCCGGGGCGGTCGGGGCATCGACGATCTCGACGGTGGTGGCGACGACGACGACATCAACGGCGATCAGGACGACGACGTCGCCGTCGGCGGCCCGGGCGACGATCGGGTGCGGGGCGGCGCCGGCAACGACGTGCTCGGCGGTGGCGACGGCCACGACCTCGTCGACGGTGGCTCGGGCAACGACACGATGACCGGCGACGGCGACGACGACCGGATGTTCGGTCGGGCCGGCGACGACAACCTCGACGGTGGCGACGGTGACGACCTGCTCAACGGCGGGAACCAGACCGACACCTGCACCAACGGCGAGACGCTGCAGAACTGCGAGTTGTAGCGGTCGAGCGAGGGGTCGGCCGGGTGCGCTCGGCCGGCCCCTCCAACCGGATCTACACCCGACCCTGCAACGACCCGACGAGGGTCAGCGTCTCCAGGGCCTGGTCCTGGGGGACGTTCATGCACCGCACGATGACGTCGTCGAACCCGGCCAGGGCCAGCGGTTCGAGTTGGGCGGCGACATCGTCGGCGTTGCCGACCAGCAGCACGTCGAGATCCATGCCCCGGTAGCCGGCGGCCACCAGCTCGCCGGCCGACCGCCTGGCCTCGTCGCCGTCGTCGAGCACGAGGGCGTCCTTGCGGATGATCGCCCGTTCACCACCGAGCGACCGGTAGCGCTCGACCTTGGCCGCCCCCTCCTCCGGACCGAGGCCCGGCGAGGCGTACCAGGCGTCGCCCATCCGGGCCGCCCGCTCGATTGCGGTGTCGACCCCGGCCCCGATCCACCACTCGATCGGGCCGTCCGACCGGAGCCCGACCCGGCCGCCGACGAGACCGAGCCGGTCGTCGTCGACCTTCTCGCCGTCAAGCAAGGCCTTGACCGCCTCGATCGACGCCTCCAGCACCCGACCTCGGGTCGCCATCGATGCGCCGAAGGCCTGGAACTGGGCGTCGCCGTGGCCGATGCCGGTCTGGACGATGAAGGGAACCGACGGGTCGGGGGCCGACACCCGGTGGATGGCGGCCAGGGTCCCGATCTGCTCGGCCATGAGCACCGGGTGCCACAGCGGCATCAGGAACAGGCAGCCGGCCGGGCGGTCGGGCCACTCGGCCAGCAGCCGGCCGAGCATGGGTGTGTTCTGGGCGTAGGGGATCGGGACATTGTGCTGATCGCCGATGGTGAGCGAGTCGAAGCCGGCCTCGTGGGCCACCCTCGCCCGTTCGATCATGTGGCGCGGGCCATCGGATCGGTGGGCGGACGAGATCGAGACGCCGAGTCGCATGGGCTCAAGCTACTGGCCGGACCGGGTGAGGGGGATAGGATCCGGCCATGGAGCTCGACACCGCCCTCGATTGGGCCGCCAACCGAACCAACGGCGTGCTCATCACCATCCGCCGAGACGGCCGCCCCCAGTCGTCCGACATCGCCTACCGGGTCGTCGACGGCCAGATCGAGATCTCGGTCACCGACGGCCGGGCCAAGACCAACAACCTGAAACGCGATCCCCGGGCCGTCCTGCACGTCACCGACCCCGGCGCCTGGTCGTACCTGTCGATCGACGGCACCGTCGAGTTGACCCCGACGACCACCGACCCCGGCGACGCAACCGCCGATGCCCTCGTCGAGTACTTCCGGGCCGTTGCCGGCAAGGAACACCCGGACTGGGACGAGTACCGCCAGGCGATGGTCGACGAGGGCCGGCTGCTGATCCGGCTCACCCCCGGCTCGGCCGTCGGGCAGATCAACGGCTGAGCGGGAGGCGACGACATGACCGAACGGCGGTACCGCGTCGTCGACGTGTTCGCCGAGCAACCCCCGGCCGGCAACCCGCTTGCCGTCGTGCTCGACGGCGACGGTCTGACCACCGAGCAGATGCAGGCCTACGCCAACTGGACCAACCTGTCGGAGACGACGTTCCTGCTCCCGCCGACCGACCCGGCCGCCGACTACCACGTCCGGATCTTCACCCCGGCGGAGGAGCTGCCGTTCGCCGGCCACCCGACCCTCGGGTCGTGCCGGGCCTGGCTCGACGCCGGCGGCGAGCCGAAGACGGCAGGCACCGTGGTCCAGGAGTGCGGTGCCGGCCTCGTCCCCCTGCGGGTCGACGGCGACCGTCAGGCGTTCCTGGCCCCGCCCCTGACCCGGTCCGGGCCGGTCGACGACGATGATCTGACCAGGACGCTGGCCGAGCTCGGCCTCGATGCCGCGGACGTGGTCGACGCCGCCTGGATCGACAACGGGCCCGGCTGGCTCGGCCTGCTGCTGCCGAGCGCGGAGGCGGTGCTGGCCGTCGAGCCCGGGACGATCAGCGAGAAGATCGGACTGATCGGCTTCCATCCGGACGGGCACGAGGCCGCCTACGAGGTGCGGGCCTTCTTCTCGGTCGGCGCGGCGACCCTGGAGGATCCGGTGACCGGCAGCCTCAACGCATCGGCCGCCCAGTGGCTGGTCGAGACCGGTCGCATCGCCCCGCCGTACCTCGCCACCCAGGGCACGGCCATCGGCCGGTCCGGCCGGATCACGATCACCGGCGGCGACGGCGGGGGAGCCGACGGCGGCGGGCCCGAGATCTGGGTCGGTGGGGCGGCCTCGATCGTCGTCTCCGGCACCGTCGAGCTGTAGGGCCGGGCGGGGCGGCGTGCGGATCGAGACCCTTCTCCCGCTCGGCAAGCTCGACCCCGGGCTGCGCGAGCCGGACACCCCGCTCCACATCGCCGAGTTCGGGCCGCTGGCGGCCCGGGCCGAGGCCGTCGGCTACGACGCCGTCCTGGTCGAGGAGACCAAGGACGATCCCTACCAGCTGCTGGCTCTCGGTGCCGCAGCCACGTCGACCGTCGGGCTCGGCACCTCGGTGGCGATGGCCTTCCCCCGTAGCCCGACCGTGACGGCGATGTCGGCCTGGTCGCTGCAGAAGCTCTCCGGTGGCCGGTTCGTGCTCGGCCTCGGCTCCCAGGTCCGAGGCCACGTCCGCCGCCGGTTCGGTCTGGCGTGGCATCCGCCGGCGCCGTGGATGCGTGACTACATCGGCGCCGTGCGAGCGGTGTGGCGGGCCTGGCAGACCGGGGAGCGGCTCGACTACCGAAGCGAGCACTACTCGATCGACCTGATCGTGCCCCTGTTCGACCCCGGACCGATCGAGCATCCCGACATCCCCGTCCACCTGGCCGCCATCGGCCCGAACATGTGCGCCCTGGCCGGCGAGGTCGCCGACGGGGTCCGCCTGCATCCGATCTGCACCGAGCGCTTCATCGACGAGCGGGTCCGCCCGGCCATCGATCGGGGCCTGGCCCGTAGCGGCCGTGACCGGTCGGCGGTCGAGGTCTGCATGAAACCGCTCGTGGGTACGGCGGCCGACGACGGTGGACTCGAGGCGGTGACCAGGACGGTCCGGGCCCGGGTCGCCTTCTACCTCTCGACCCCGGCCTACCGGCGGGTGTTCGAGCTGCACGAGTGGGGCGACCTGGCCGAGCGGGCGGCGGTCCTGTCGAAGGAGGGGCGTTGGGATGAGCTGGCCGCCGTCGTCCCGGACGAGGTCCTGCACACCGTCGCCACCCTCGGCACCCACGACGAGATCGCCGATCGGCTCCGGTCCCGCTACGGCGACCGCGTCGACCGCATCGAGTTCTCCATCCCGGTCGCCGATGACGGCGACGCCGAGGTGCTCGGCGACCTGCTCCGCCGGCTGCGGGCTCCGTGACCACCGCACCCCGGTCCGGCTCCGACCGGGCCCCTGTCCGAGCCCCGTCCCGAGGAGTCCCGTCGTGCCGACCGAGCTGATCCTGGTTCGCCACGGCGACCCGTCGGCCGGCGGCGTCGAGGACCCGGGCCTGAGCGACACCGGCCATCGCCAGGCGGCGGCCACCGCCGAGCAGTTGGTCGCCGAGCCGCTCGTTGCGCTCTACACCAGCCCGCTCAGGCGAGCCACGGAGTCGGCCGAGCCGCTCGCCGCCGCGGTCGGCCTCGAGCCGGTGGTGGACGAGCGGATCGCCGAGTTCGACCACGGACAGGTCTACTACTCCGAGAAGCACGCAGCCGAGATGGACGCCGGCACCGCCATGGCCAAACTGGCGGCCATGCGCAGCCCCGAATTCCGGGAGCGGGTGCTGGCCGGCTTCGGGGCCATCGAGGCCGCCCATCCGGATGGCATGGTGGCGGCCGTGTGCCACGGCGGCGTGATCTCGATCCTGGTCGGTGCCGCGGTCTACAACGACTCGCTCATCTTCCTACCCGAGTACGGCTCGGTGACCCGGAGGCCGCGGTCGGGGCCATCGACCGCGAGCTGATCATCGACGTCCAGGGCCATCTGCTCGAGCTCGGGCCCGACCAGAACGCACCCGGCTTCCCCCAGTCGGCGTGTGGCGAGGCCGACCCCGGTGACTGCTACTCGATCGACCACTTCCTCGAACTGGTCCTGATCGACAGCGACACCCACGTGGTCATGCTGTCGGCGATCCCGTTCGCCCCCGGCGCCCTCTCACCCGAGGTCATGGAGCGGGCGATCGAGGCCGCCGACCGGATCGGCTGCGCCGACCGGGTGCTGATGCAGGGCGAATCGTTCCCCACGTCCGTCGGGCTCGACGCCATGGGCGAGGTGGCCTCGGCGTTCCCGATCCGGGCCTTCAAGACCTACACCCACGCCGCCGGAGCGCCGTGGCGGCTCGATGACGACACCGGCGACGCCTACTTCGCCAAGGTGGCGGCCGTCGGGGTGCCGATCGTCGCCGTGCACAAGGGGCTCTCGGGCGGCGATCCGTGGTCGTCGCCGGTCGACGTCGGACCGGCGGCTGCGGCCCATCCCGACATCGATCTGCTCGTCTACCACTCGGGGTACGAGAACGGGGTGGTCGAGGGCCCCTACGATCCGGCCGCACCGAACGGCGGCATCGACCGGCTGGTCGCCTCGGTCGTCGACGCCGGCCTCGGGGCTGGCGACAACGTGTACGCCGAGCTCGGCTCGACGTGGCGCAGCCTGATGACCCGACCCGACGAGGCTGCGCACGCACTCGGCAAGCTGCTGCTGGCACTGGGCGAGGACAACATCCTCTGGGGCACCGATTCGATCTGGTACGGCTCGCCCCAGGACCAGATCGAGGCGTTCCGGGCGTTCCAGATCACCGAGGAGTTCCAGGAGCGGTTCGGCTACCCGGCGCTCACCGCCGAGGTGAAGGCCAAGATCCTCGGTCGGACCGCGGCGGAGCTGTTCGCCATCGACCCGACCGCCGGTCCGTGTGTGGCCGACCGTGAGGCGTTGGATCAGCTCCGGGCCGAGCGCAGGGAGCAGGCGGTCGCGACCTTCCACACCCACGCCGACGCAGCGGCCGTTGCGTTCGAGGCCAGCCGGCACTGACCGCTCGATCGCCAGGCCCGGGCCTCCGGGGAGGACGGGCCGCCATCGGCCGAGGTCGTTCAGCGCCCGTAGCGCTCCTGGCGGAACCGCTGGGACGGGTCGTTGGTGCACGGCCGGGCGACCAGCTCGGCCTCGTCCTCGTTCCGTGCGTCGAGCACGGTCAGGCACCAGCCCGACGCCTCCACCCGCAGCTGGTCTCCGTCCCAGTTGAACGTCTGGTGGGGCTCGCCGTGGCAGTCCCACTGGATGACCCGGCCGTCCGGCACGTCGAGGCACTTGCCGGAGTGCTGCAGGACCAGGGTGAAGCCGCCGGTGCCCGACCCGACTGCGAAGAGCTGGTTGGTGGCCGTGTGCCCGGCGCAGCGCCACTGGATCAGCTGGGCCCCGTTGTCCGATGACCAGGGTTGATCGAGGCAACGCCCCGACCCGGCGTTGACCAGCCCGAACACGTCGGCTGCTGCGCTCACCGGTCCCGGCTCGGTTGCGTGGTCGGACGCCGGGAGCGGGGGAGCGGCCGGATCGAGGATCGCTCGGGGGTCGGCCGCCGGGTCGACCCCAACGGTGGTCGAGGTGGTCGACGCCGAGCCCGGGCGAGACACCGGGCCGGGGTCGGGGGCGGCACCGACGCCGCCCCGACCGGGACCGGGCATGGCGTCGAGCGACGGCCCCGTCGTCGGGACGGTCGTCGGCACCGTCTCGGGTGGTGCGATCGTCGTGGTCGGCCGGTCGACCGGCGAGGGGTCGGGAGCCTGTCGCTGCAGCAGCCCGATGACGACGCCGGCGATGGCGATGAGCACGATGGCGACGCCGTACAGCAGGCGGCGCAGTCGGCGGATGCCCTGATGCTGCAGTTGGCGGACGGCGACGGGGCTCTTGCCGAGACGCCGTCCGGCCTCGTCAGACGACAGGTCGTCGACCAGCTGGAGCCGGAGCGCCTCCGCCTGTGCGGGGGAGAGCTGCCGCAGGAGGTCGTCGAGGTTGGCGGCCGCCAGCAGCTGCTCCTCGAAGGAGTCGCTCGGCGCCAGATCCTCCAGGTCGTCCCGGATCTCCGGCCGTGGCCTCGAGCGCTCCTTGGCCAGGTGGCTGTCCAGCGCCCGGTAGGCGTACGCCAGCAGCACCTTGGGATGACGGCTGCGTAGCCGGCTCAGCGCCCCGTAGCAGTCGGTGAGGGCACGATCGGCCAGCAGCTCCGGGTCATCGGCGCCACGCCTGGCGGCGTAGGTCACCAGATCCGCCCGGGAGGTGCGGAAGACCTCC
>JBCCVL010000083.1:0-25088 GCA_039195375.1 Actinomycetota bacterium | reverse complement strand
GGTCGAACGACCCCTCGACCAGCCGCTCGACCATCTGTCGTGTCCGCCCCGATCGGGAGCCGCCAACCCGTGAGTGAACTCAACGTCCTGCTGATCGGCAATGGCGGGCGCGAGCATGCCATCGCCGATGCGGTGCTCCGATCGCCGCTGCTGCGGTCCCTCGCCGTCGCCCCCGGCAACGCGGGCACCGCCGAGTACAACGTCGAGCTCGACCTGCTCGGCACCCCGGCCGACAACGACGCGGTCGTCGCCTTCTGTCGGGGCGAGGGGATCGACCTCGTCATCGTCGGCCCCGAGGCCCCGCTGGTCGGCGGGCTGGCCGACGCACTCAACGCCGCCGGCATCGCCTGCTTCGGTCCGTCGGCGGCCGCCGCTCGGCTGGAGGGCTCGAAGGCCTTCGCCCGCGAGTTCGCGGCCAGGCACGGGATCCCGGGTCCGGTGACCGCCTCGTTCACGGAGGTGTCGGCCGCCCTGGAGTGGCTCGAGGGCTTCGGTCGGCCGGTGGTGGTCAAGGCCGACGGCCTGGCCGCCGGCAAGGGGGTCATCATCCCCGACTCCCAGGTCGCGACCGAGCGCGCGATCTACGACCTGCTGGCCGACCGCACCATGGGTGACGCCGGGGCGACGGTGCTGCTCGAGGAGCGCCTGGAGGGCGAGGAGCTGTCCCTGTTCGGGATCGCCGACGGCTCGGTGGTCGTGCCCGTCGGGACGGCGCAGGACCACAAGCGGGTCGGCGACGGCGACACCGGCCTCAACACCGGCGGCATGGGCGCCTTCGCCCCGGTCCCGGGTATGGGTGACCTCGAACCCGAGCTGGTGGCCACGTTCCTCGACCGTGCGGTCGCCGGCATGGCGGCCGAGGGTGCGCCCTACGTCGGCGTGCTCTACGCCGGGATCATGTTGACCGCAGACGGGCCCCGGCTGATCGAGTACAACTGCCGCTTCGGTGATCCCGAGGCCCAGGTGCTGCTCCCACTGATCGGCTCGGACGTGCTCGAGCTGATGGCCGCCGCCTCCCGGGGCCTGCTGGCCGACGCCGAGGTCCGACCGATCGAGGGCCTCACGGCAGCAAGCGTGGTGGTGGCGGCCAAGGGCTATCCGGTCTCGCCCGCGCTCGGTGTCCCGATCCCCGACGTCGAGGTGCCGGACGGGGTCTCGGTCCTGCACGCCGGCACCCGCACCGAGCAGGGGCGGGTGGTGAGCGCCGGCGGTCGGGTCCTGGCCGTGACCGGCACCGGCACCGACCTCGCCGACGCCTTGGAGCGGACCTACGGCGTGGTCGACGACCTCGTCGAGCGGGCCGAGGGGCACGCCCTGTTCGCCCGGTCCGACATCGGTTGGCGCCACGCCCCCCGCTCATCGACGGCGGCCGACGGCGCCGCCACCGGCAACGACGGTGGGGCCGGCGACGCCTACGCCAGGGCCGGCGTGTCGTTCGAGGCGGCGGCCGCGGTGACCGACAGCATCGCCGGTTCGGTGCTCAGCACCCACGACCGGCGGGTCGTCAGCGGCCTCGGCAGCTTCGGCGGCGTCTTCGACCTCGGGTCGTTGTCGGCCCTCGATGACCCCCTGCTGGTCGCCTCGACCGACGGCGTCGGCACGAAGACGGTCCTGGCCGCCATGTTCGACTCGTGGGAGTCGGTCGGCGCCGACATCGTCAACCACGGCGTCAACGACGTGCTCGTCCAGGGGGCGAGGCCCCTGTTCTTCCTCGACACGGTGGCTGCGGCATCGCTCGATCCGCAGGTGGTGGCCCGCATCGTCGCCGGCATGGCCGAGGCCTGCCGGGCCGCCGACTGCGTGCTGCTCGGCGGCGAGACGGCCGAGATGCCAGACGTGCTGACCCAGGGGGCGGTCGACATCGCCGGCACGCTCGTCGGTGCGGTCGAGCGGGCCCGGTTGCTGCCGCGGGCCGGGATCGAGCCGGGGCATCAGCTGGTCGGTCTCGCCTCGTCCGGCCTGCACACCAACGGCTACTCGCTCGCCCGCAAGGTCCTGTCGGAGATCAACCTCGGCGACCCGCTGCCCGATGGCGACGGGATCTCGGTTGCCGACGCGCTCCTCGCCATCCACCGGTCGTACCTCCGTCCGCTGGCCCCGGCCCTCGACGCCGACCTGATCGACGGGTTGGCCCACATCACGGGCGGCGGTCTCGTCGACAACCTGCCCCGGATCCTCCCGGACGGCTGTGGCGCCAGGATCGACTCGTCGTCGTGGCCACGGCCGCCGCTGTTCCAGTTCCTGGTGAAGATGGCCGGGCTCAACAAGGTCGAGGCCCACCAGATCCTCAACATGGGCATCGGCATGGTCGCGGTGGTGGCCGAGGACAAGGTCGAGGCGGTCCGCCAGGCCATACCGGAGACGACGTGGGTGATCGGCCGGGTCGTGCCCGGCCGGGGCGTCACGATCGGATAACACGATGGACGAGGCCACCACGGGACACGACGACGCCCCCGGGCTCTCCCGCCTCGTGGTCATGGCCTCGGGGTCGGGCACCAACCTGCAGGCCGTCCTCGACGCCTGCGGCCAGTCACCAGGCGCCGGGTCCCGCGAGCTCGACGCCGAGGTGGTGCTCGTCATCGCCAACCGGCCGGACGCCTATGCGCTCACTCGGGCCGAGGCCGCCGGGGTGCCGGTGTCGGTGCTGCCCCACGGTGGCCGCAACCGCAACGAGTACGACACGGAGCTGGCCTACGAGGCCCGCATCGTCGGCGCCGATCTGGTCATCCTGGCCGGCTGGGATCGGCTGCTGACCCACGATTTCCTGGCCCACCACCGGGTACTGAACCTGCACCCGGCCAAGCCGGGCGCGTTCCCCGGACTCGGGGCCATCGAGCGGGCCTTCGACGCCTGGACCGACGGTCGGATCGCGTCCGGCGGGGTGATGGTCCACTTCGTCCCGGACGAGGGCGTCGACAACGGCCCGGTGATCGCCTGGGAGGAGATCCCCTTCGAGCCGGGCGACACCCTCGAGCGCTACGAGGCCAGGGTCCACGAGGTCGAACACCGCCTCCTGGTCACCGCCATCGGTACCGCGCTGGCCGAACGTCGGGCGGCGCAACGATGAACCGGCCAACCATCCACACAACCAACCACTCAACGCCCCCCGACTCCACTGGAGGAACCAACTGATGGCCGCCAACCACGAGTTGTTCACCGGCTTCGAATCCCTGACCTTCGACGACGTCCTGGTCGTGCCAGGGTGGAGCGAGATCCTGCCGTCCGAGGTCGACACGACCACGTCGATCGCGGGGATCGACCTGAAGGTCCCGCTGTTGTCGGCGGCGATGGACACCGTCACCGAGGCTCCGCTCGCCATCTCGCTCGCCCGCGAGGGCGGGATCGGGATCCTGCACCGCAACCTGGCCATCGAGGAACAGGTGGCCGAGGTCGACCGGGTCAAGCGGGCCCAGGCCGGCATGATCACGTCGCCGGTCAGCTTGCCCCCGACGGCGACGCTTGCCGACGCCGAGGCGATCATGGCCCGGCACAAGATCTCGGGCGTCCCCATCGTCGACGAGCGGGATCAGCTCGTGGGAATCCTGACCAACCGCGACATCCGCTTCTGCACCGAGGCCGAGTTCGACCGGCGGGTCACCGACTTCATGACCGCCGAGAACCTGGTCACCGCCCCGGTCGGCACGTCGATGGAGGAGGCCGTTGCGCTGCTCCACCGTCACCGCATCGAGAAGCTCCCGCTCGTCGACGACGAGGGCCGGCTGCAGGGACTGATCACGGTCAAGGACATCACCAAGCGGATCGAGAAGCCGAACGCCTCGCTCGACGCCGAGGACCGGCTGCGGGTCGGTGCCGCAGTCGGCGTCACCGACGCGGTCGAGCGGGCCGAGGCCCTGGTTCCGGCCGGCGTCGACCTGTTGGTGGTCGACACCGCCCACGGTCACACCCGCGGTGTCGTCGACACGATCAGCGGGCTCAAGCAGAAGTGGCCGGACGTGACGGTGGTCGGCGGGAACGTCGTCACCGCCGATGGAGCCGAGGCCATGATCGAGGCCGGGGCCGACGTGATCAAGGTCGGCGTCGGAGCGGGCTCGATCTGCACGACCCGGGTGGTGGCCGGAGCGGGCATGCCACAGCTGTCGGCGATCTTCGAGACCGCACAGGTGGCCCGGCCTCGGGGCATCCCGGTGATCGCCGATGGCGGCGTCGTCACCTCGGGCGACATCGTGAAGGCGTTCGTCGCCGGAGCCGACGCCGTCATGCTCGGCAACGCGCTGGCCGGCGTCGACGAGGCCCCTGGCGACCTCGAGCTGGTCGACGGGTCGATGTGGAAGACCTACCGGGGCATGGGCTCGGCCGGGGCGATGCGGGGCCGGGCCGCCGACCGCTACGGCAGCGGCCAGACCCCCGGCAAGCACGTGCCCGAGGGGGTCGAGGCCAGGGTCCGCTACGCCGGCTCGTTGGCCGAGTTGGTCTCGCAGCTCGTCGGCGGATTGCGGTCCGGGATGGGCTACGCCGGCGCCCAGGACCTGGAGGCGCTGCGGACCAAGACGCGGCTGACGAAGATCACCGGGGCAGGGCTCCGCGAGAGTCACCCCCACGACGTGCAGGTCATTCGCGACGAGTAGGTGTCACGGCCTCCGGCCGTGACCTCGAGTTCGCCCGGCGGGCGAACATCGCCGGCCGCCGCCCGCCGGCCGAGCCAGGGCTCCGGCGGCCCGTTGCCGGCTACGGTGGCCCGAATGACAGCGACCGATCCGGCCGGCGGGACCGCCGACGAGCGAGCCGTTGTGGTCGCCCGCGGCCTGGGCAAGCGGTACGGAGACTTCGCCGCGGTCGACGGGATCGACTTCGAGATCCGGCCGGGGGAGGCCTTCGGGTTCCTCGGTCCGAACGGGGCCGGGAAGTCGTCGACGATGCGTATGGTCGGCTGTGTCTCGCCCCGGACTTCGGGGGACCTGGAGGTGTTCGGGCTCGACCCGAGCGTCGACGGTTCCGCCATCCGGGCCCGGCTCGGCGTCGTGCCCCAGGACGACACGCTCGACATCGGCCTCAACGTGCGGGACAACCTGATCGTCTACGCCCGGTTCTTCGGGATCCCCCGAGCCGAGGCCGGGCGCCGGGCCGACGAGCTGCTCGACTTCATCCAGCTCCGCGACCGGGCCCGCGACCCGGTCGAGCCGCTGTCCGGTGGGATGAAGCGTCGGCTCACGATCGCCCGCGCCCTGGTCAACCGGCCCGACCTCGTCCTGCTCGACGAGCCGACGACCGGGCTCGACCCGCAGGCTCGGCACCTGCTGTGGGAGCGGTTGTACCGGTTGAAGCAGCGGGGGGCGACGCTGGTGTTGACCACCCACTACATGGACGAGGCCGAGCAACTCTGTGATCGGCTCGTGATCATGGACGGCGGCCGCATCGCCGACGAGGGCTCGCCCCGTGAGCTGATCCAGCGCCACTGTCCTCGCGACGTGGTCGAGCTGCGGTTCGCCGACGGTGACCGGCTGACCGAGGCGGCGAGGACGATGGCGGCCGGCGGCCACCACGTCGAGCCGTTGCCGGACCGGCTGCTCGTGTACGCCGACGACGGCGACCGGGTGGTCGACCAGGTCGAGACCATCGGGGTCAACCCGACCGGCTCGCTCGTGCGACGGTCGACGTTGGAGGACGTGTTCCTCCGCCTGACCGGTCGCAGCCTGGTCGAGGCATGAGCGACACCCGGCGGCCACCTGCGGCGACGCCCGGCGGGTCGCCCGCCGAGGAGTCGTCGACCGGCGAGTCGTCCACGGCGCTGACGACGCCCGTCGATGCCGCCGGCCCGCCCCGATTCCTCCGGGTGGCCGAGTACCACGGGCGGCTCTACCGGAGGTTCTGGCGGGGCACGCTGGTCAGCACGATCCTCGGGCCGATCCTCTACCTGGTGGCCATGGGCGTCGGGGTCGGCTCGCTGGTCGACGACAGTCCGTCCGCCGACCTCGGCATCCCCTACGTGCAGTTCGTCGCTCCCGGCATGATGGCGGCGGCGGCGATGCAGTCGGCGGTGGCCCAGTCGCTCTATCCGGTGTTGGCGTCGGTGAAGTGGATCCGCACGGCCTACGGCCTGGCGGCCACGCCGCTCCGCCCGATCGACATCGCGCTCGGGCTCCAGGCCTGGCTGGTCGTGCAGCTCCTGGCCGCAGCCACGATCTTCCTGGCCGTCGCCGGTGTGGCCGGCGCGGTCCGTTCGCCGCTGGCGCTGCTGGCACCGTTCGCCGCCGTGCTCGGCGGGCTGGCCTACTCCGCCGGCGGGTCGGCGTGGGCGGTGAGCCGGGAGTCGGAACAGTCGTTCCAGCCGATCCTCCGCCTCGGGATCCTGCCGTCGTTCCTGCTGTCCGGGACCTTCTTCCCCGTCTCCCAGCTGCCGGCGGTGCTGGAGGCGTTGGCGGTCATCACGCCGCTGTGGCACGCCGTCAGCCTCGTTCGCGGCCTCACCGCCGGCACGGTCGGGGCCGCGGCCGCCGCCGGCCACGTGGCCGTGCTCGTCGCCTACGTTGCGGTCGGGCTGGTCGCCGCGGCCAGGGCCTACGAACGGCGGCTGTACCCGTGACCGCCACCGACGCCAGGACCGGCTCGGATGCCGGCGACGACCGGGGAGCGCCCGGCCTCCGGGCTCGGCTCGGCGCGGCCGCCCGGTTCGCCATGCCCGGTGCCACCGGCCGGGCCCGTCACGTCACGGTCCGCAACATGCTGGCCGCCCGCAGCAACTACGGACCGCTGGCCACCGGACTCGTCGAACCGTTCTTCTACCTGCTGTCGATCGGTGTCGGGGTCGGGGCGCTGGTCGGCGAGGTGGTCGACGACGGCGTGAGCTACGACTACACCGTCTTCGTCGCCCCGGCCATGCTGGCCGCGGCAGCCATGAACGGCGCCCTGTCCGAGAGCACGTTCAACATCTTCGCCAAGCTCCGCTGGGACCGCCTGTACGACGCCCTCATCGCCACGCCGCTGACGCCGGCCGACGTTGCGCTCGGCGAGCTGCTGTTCGCCCAGCTCCGGGGGACGTTCTACTCCGCCGTGTTCCTCCTGACGATGACGGCACTCGGGCTGGTGCCGAGCTGGTGGGCGGTGCTCGCCGTCCCCGCCGCGACCTTGATCGGCGTTGCGTTCTCCGCCGTCGGGTTGAGCGCGGTCACCTGGTTCCGGGCGTGGGAGGACTCCGAGGCGGTGATCGGGGTCCAGGTGGTGCTGTTCCTGTTCTCGGCCACCTTCTATCCGCTGTCGGTCTACCCCGAGCCGCTGCAGTGGGTGGCCAGACTCTCGCCGCTGTACCACGGTGCGGCGTTGTGCCGCGACCTGATCCTCGGCCGGCCGGGCTGGTCCGCCGTCGGCCACGTCGCCTTCCTCGTGGTCCTGGCCGTCGTCGGCCTGCGGGTGGCGGCCCGCCGTTTCACGATCCTGCTGTACGACGATGGCGGTGGCGAGGCCCACTCGCCCCGCTGAGCAAGGGGTGGGCGTTCGGCTCGGGCCGACTCGTTGCGCTCAACTGGCGACGGCGGCCGGGCGGGGCCCGAGCTGCTCGTCGGAGCCCTGGAGGACTCGGGCCAGGGCGGCGAGGCCGAGGGCGGCGCCGATCATGGCGGCACCGACGAACACCCGCTGGTCGACCGAGCCGTAGACCGAGGGAGCCAACGCCGCGGCCACGGTGGCGGCCGACAGCCCGGCGGTCTCCAGCAGGGCCGAGCCGACGGCGGCCCGCTCGGCTCCGGTCACCTCGAGCACGAGGACCTGGGCGCTGATCGAGGCGAACGACTCGCTGAGCCCGTGCAGGAACCCGCAGAAGGTGGCGACGAGGACCGTCGGGGCGAAGCCGTAGCCGAGCATGGCCGGGATCAGCCCGAACAGGGCCGGGAGCATGACCCGGGCCCCACCGAGCCGCTCGGCCAGGTTACCGGCGATCCGGGGGAGCACGAGCATCGGCGCGCCGACGGCCAGGATGGCGACGGCGACCCCGCCCGTCGAGGCTCCGAGGTCGGTGAGGAAGCGGTCGATCAGGGCGTCGAAGACACCGATGAAGCCGAAGACGACGAACTGGATCAGCATCGCCGCCTGGACCTTCGGCCGGGCCAGCAGCCGACCGAGGTCGGAGTAGTCGACCGGTGTGGCGGCGATCTCGGCCCGGAGGATGCTGCGGGTTGCGGGGATGCCGACGACGATCAGCGAAAGGCTGACGAACAGGAACGGGGCTTCGAGGCCGAGCGGCTCGAAGGCGGCCCCGATGATCGGGCCCATGATGAAGCCGGCGACGGCGGTCGACAGCAGGATCCCGAGCTTGGCTCCGCCTCCGACGGTGTCGAGCCCGAGGAGGGCCTTGCGGGCCAACAGCCCGAAGAGGCCGAGGCCGACACCGCTCAGTCCACGGCTGGCGGCGAGGACCAGCATCGACGAGCCGTAGGCGAATCCGACCGGCCCGATGATGCCGGCGGCGAGGGCGAGTACGGCCAGCACCCTGGAGCGGCCCTGGTCGGCCAACGGCGCCAGGAGCAATTGGGCGACGAGGGCGGCGCCGAACCCGGTGGCGGCGATCGCCCCGATCTCCCAGTCGGCCAGTCCGTGCAACCGCTGGACGTCCTCGAGGAACACGAAGACGACGCCGAGGGCCGAGGTCAACAGGAAGTTCGTGATGTAGATCAGCCAGGCCCTCACCGCCCCAGCCTAGAGCCGGCGGTCGGTCGGGGCCGCTTCGATTTCCGGTCGGGCTAGAGGTCGAGCACGTCGTCGAAGAGGTCCTCGAGGGCGTCGGCCAACCGCTTCGACCGGCTCTTCTTCTTTTTCGACTTCTTCTTCCGGTCGTCGTCCCGGTCCCGGTCCCGGTCCCGGTCTCGGTCTCGGTCTCGGTCCCGGTCACGCTCCCGGCTCGAGTGACGGTGGTCGTCGTCGCTGGTCCGGCTGCTGTCGTTGCGGTCGTCGAGCGGGCGGGGGCGCTCGGCGGTTGCGGTTCCCGCCGGGGCGGTTGCCGGACGGTCGGCGAGGGTGTCACCGGCTCCGCCCCAGGGAGCGGGGGCCGGCGGGGCCTCGGTCGACACCAACCGGTCGAGCTCACCCCGGTCGAGCCAGATCCCCCTGCACCGGGGACACACGTCGATCTCGATACCGGCCCGAACGTGGGGCTGGAGGGTCTCGTTCTGGCAGAGGGGGCACTGCATGGGGTGTTCGCTCCGATCGGTCGGGGCTGTTCGGGGTCGGCTCAGGGTGTCGTTTCAGAGGTGTTCGATCTCCCGGTGGGCCGCTTCGAGGGCCTGCACGTCGAGGGCGAGCTGGTCGATCTCACGGCGGGCTGCGTCGTCGCCCGCCCGGAGGCCGAACTCGCCGGTGCGGATGGCGAGCGTCTCGAGATCGGCAACGGTCGCCTCGATCTGCTGGTCGAGCTGGTCGAGCCGGTTGAGGAGGTCGTTGACCGTCTCGTGGCGCCGGCGCAGCGAGGCGACGAGGGCGGGGTCGGCATCGGGGGAGCGCAGCGCCGCCTTCAGGTCGGCCGACACCTTGGCCTGATCGAGACCGCTCAGGGTCCGGTGCAGGTGGCGCCGGTCCTGTTCGGCCTCCGACAGCGACCGCTGGACGGTGCCGAGTTGGCTCTCGATGAGTTCGCCCGGCCGGTTGTCGAGGATCGTGGCGCGCGCCCGGTCGACCCGCCCCTGCCAGGCCGGCGGTGGTGGCGGTGTGGTCGGATCGGCGAACGAGCCGGTCATCGACGGAGGCGGGCGGGCGCCTGACCGCTCAGTGACGGTGCCGGCAGGCGGCCGTGTGCTGATGGTGGGCGACCGCGACCAGCCGCTGGCCGAGCAGCTTCTTTCGGGTCACGAGCTCGATGCGGCTGGCGTACTGGATCAGCGCCTTGGCCACGAGGATCGTGACGTCGTCGTGGTGGATCTTGCGGTAGCCGGAGGTGTTCTTGCCCTTGAGGTAGGTGTCGACCGACACCTCTTCGGAGCCGCCTCAACCGATGGCGTGGATGTAGTCGACCGCCGCCGTGCCGCCCTTGTTGCGCACGATCGCCAACGCTTCATCACTGATGGCCAGATCCATCCGTCAATGCTACCGGCTGCTCGGGAGAGCCAATAGAGTCGGGCGGGTGAGCGCATCTCTCGTCGACGCAAGCCCTCGAACCCTCGGATCCTTCTCGGTCGGGTCCCTCGCCTTCGGGTGCTGGCGCCTCACGACCGACTCGACCGACGACGCCAGGGCACTGATCGAGACGGCGATCGCCAACGGGATGAACCTGATCGACAACGCGGACGTGTACGGGCTCGACTGGGGCGGGCGAGGCTTCGGTGACAACGAGGTGGTGCTCGGCAAGGTGCTGGCCGCGGCCCCGGAGCTCCGGGAGCAGATGGTGCTGGCGACCAAGGGCGGGATCCGTCCGCCGACGCCCTACGACTCCAGCCCGGCGTACCTCCGTCAGGCGTGTGAGGACAGCCTTGGCCGGCTCGGTGTCGACGTGATCGACCTCTACCAGATCCACCGTCCGGACTTCTACACCCACCCGGCGGCCGTCGCCGAGACGTTGGCCGCACTGCGGGACGAGGGCAAGATCCGCGAGGTCGGTGTCTCGAATCATCTGCCGTCGCAGACCGAGGCATTGCAGGCCCACCTGCCGTTCCCGCTGGTGGCCGACCAGCCCGAGTTCTCGCTCGTCGCCCTCGACCCGCTGCGCGACGGGGTGCTCGACCGAGCGATGGCCACCGGTCGGGTCCCGCTGGCCTGGAGCCCGTTGGCCGGCGGCCGGCTGGCGACGGGGGAGGGGCTGGCGCCCGAGCTGCTGACCGTGATGGACGAGCTGGCCGAGCGGGAAGGCGTGAGCCGGGCCACCCTGGCCATCGCCTTCGTCCTGGCCCACCCGTCCCGTCCGGTGGCGATCGTCGGCACCCAGCGGCCCGACCGCCTGGCCGAGCAGGCCGCAGCGGCCGGCGTCCATCTCGACCGCGACGACGTCTACCGGCTCATCCAGGCGAGCGAGGGCCGACCGCTGCCGTAGCGCCTCGTCGCCATCGTCCCCGGCGGCGACCGTTGGCGGCTACCAGTCGTCGAGCGGCGGGAGTGAGCCGAAGTCGAGGTCGAGGCCGTCGTCGAGCGGATCGGCCGGCTGGGACATCTCGGTCGGCTCGTGTTTGGGCTCCATGCCGAGGGCGTTGGCCAACCCGATCATGGCCGCCATCAGGATCGAGCCGTTCGGGCGGGGCGGCGGCACCGGGAGGGCGACGGCTGGCTCGGCGGCTGGCTCGGCGGTGGGATCGGGCTCCACGCCCCCCAGTATGGCCGGCCGCCGCCAGCCGACCGGATCGGGCCCGCCGGGCAGGAACGGCCCGCCGTTCGCGACTGGCCCGCACGCACGGTCGACGAGCGCCGTTCGGGGTCGTCGACGGTGGCATCGACCGGTGGCGCCAGCCGGCCTGGTCAGAGGGTCTCGGTGAACCAGTCCCGCACGACGGCGAGCAGCTTCTCCGCGTCGTCCCGATCGCCGAAGAGGTGCCCGCCGGTGTCGAGGGCGGCCAGCTTCTTCGGCGGGCCCGCCGAGCGATACAGCGCCTCGGCGTTGTCGAAGCCGACGATCGTGTCGTCGCGGGCGTGGACCACGCAGTACGGCCGCCCGAGCAGCGCCGCCCGCCCGGCCACGTCGTGGGTCGACAGGTCGTGGACGAACGCCGGGTTCAGTCGGAAGCGGCGCCCGGCCACGGTCACGTTCGCCGACTCGCCGGCGGCCAGCGCCGACCACTCGGCCTCCAGCAGGTGTCGGACGTGGCTGGCGTCCGCCGGTGCCCCGATCGTGACGAGCGAACGAACGGTCTTCAGACGCTGGGTGGCCAGGACCGCCGCTGCCCCGCCCAGGCTGTGCCCGATCAGGCCACACGGCCCGAAGCCCCGATTGATCAGCGACGCCGCCGCCCTGGTCAGGTCGGACACGTTGGCGCTCAGGGTCGTGTCGGCGAAGTCGCCTCCCGACTCGCCGAGGCCGGTGAAGTCGAAGCGCATGGCCGCCAACCCGGCCTCGGCCAGACCAGACGCCAGCCTGGTCATCGTGTGCAGGTCCTTCGAGCAGGTGAAGCAGTGGGCCAGCAGGATCGAACCGGTGGCTCGGCCCTCCGGACGGTGCAGCCGGGCCGAGAGGGTCGCCCCCTGCGATCCGACGAACTCGATCTCCTCGATGGTGCTCACGCCCCGAGCCTACGCCGGGGTCGGGGTCGCCGGGCCCGCGCCGACCGGGCGGCGGTCAGTCGCCTGACTCCGGATCCGGCTCGTCGAGCTCGGCCAACACGGCGTCGGTGTGCTCGCCGAGCGCGGGGACCGGCCCCTGCGGCGTGGCCGACCGGCCGTCGAAGCGAACCGGCGGCGCCACCGTCGTCAGCGTCTGGTCGCCGTCGACGGTCTCGACGAACGAACCGAGGGCGGCGGCCTGCGGATCGGCCACCACCTCCGCTGCGGTCTGGCACGGCGCCCACCACACGTCGTGCTCGGCGAACACCTCGGCCCAGTGGTCGAGGTCATCGGCGGCGAAGACCTCGTCGAGCATGGCGATCAGCTCCAGACGGTTCTTGGCGATCTTGCTGGCCGAGTCGAACCGCTCGTCGTCGGCGAGCTCGGGTCGTTCGATGGCCCGGCACAGGTTCGGGAAGTGTCGGGCCGCCTCGACACCGATGAGGTAGAACCAGCGCTCGTCGCCGGCTCGGTAGGAGTTGACCATCGGTGTGGGGAAGTCGTGGCGGGGCTTCATCGAGCCGAGCCGACCCAGGGTGGCCTGGGTCGCCAGGTCGAGCGACATGGCGTAGAGGCCCGTCTCGAACAGCGAGGTCTCGACCAGGCGACCGCGACCGGTCCGTCCCCGCTCGACCAGCGCCGCCAGCACGCCGGCACAGGTGGCCAGACCGGTCGTGTGGTCGCCGATCGCGCTGCGGAGGTTGATCGGGGCCTCGTCGGTCGGCCGATTGGTCCTGGCCATCCCGGTGCGGGCGACGAAGGCGCCGATGTCGTAGCCGGGGGTGTTGCGCTCTGGCCCGACCGAGCCGTAGCCGGTCTGGGCCGCCACCACCATCCCCGGGTGGCGGTCGAGCACGTCGGTCGGGTCGAGACCGAGTTTCTCGAGTGCCCGTGGTCGCAGGTTGGTGAGGAACACGTCGGCGCCGTCGAGCAGCCGCTCGAACGTCGACCGACCGTCGTCGTCGGTGAGGTCGACCACGACGCTCCGCTTGCCCCGGTTGTCCTGGGCGAAACCCGGGTTCGGCAGTTCCTTGTCGATGCCGAGCGCCTTGAAGAACCCCCGCTGCGGATCGCCGTCCCGTCCCTCGACCTTCACCACGTCGGCGCCCCAGTCGGCCATCAGACCGGCCGCTGACGGCCCGGCGACCCACTGGGCCAATTCGACGACACGGATGCCGTCGAGCGGCAGTGGCGCCGCTTCCGACCCCGTCTCCGCTGCGGTCTCCGGCCCCGGCGTCGATGCTGCGGTCACGACGACATCCTCCATCTCCCCGTCGACGGCGGCCGTTCGGCAGCCCTACGGCACCGCTCGGCGCCCGTCGAGGAGACGCTAACGGCCGGTGGCCGGGCCGGGCAATCCGGTGGCGCCGCCGGCCGGTAGCGTGGTCCGGCCATGGCCCATCGCACCCCGCTCACCGTCCGGTTCAACGAGATCGACCCCTACGGTCACGTCAACCACTCGGTCTACGTGACCTACTGCGAGGTCGGGCGGACCGATGCGTTGACCAGCTGTGGCATCCCGCTCGAGGTCATGGCCGAGCGGGGCTACCAGCTGGTCGTCACCCGGATCGAGGTCCGCTTCCGCCGGGCCGCCACCGCCGGTGACACGTTGGTGATCGAGACCGGGCTGGCCGACATGAAGCGGGCGAGCGGGACATGGCACCAGCGGATCCTCCGAACCGAGGACGACGGCACCGAGACCCTGCTCGTCACCGCCGAGGTCACGGCCGGCATCACCGACCGCACCGGTCGACCGACCCGGCCGCCCGAGTGGCTCTTCCCTGCGCTCGAGCAGCTCCGCCCCGGCGCCTGAGCACGGGCACGGGCACGATGCGCCGGCGTGGCCGGGGCGGTCCGGCGGCCGATGCTCAACTATCTTCGGACCGATGTCGTTCATCGGGATCGGCGACGAGGACTGGGTCGAGCTCGACTTCGACCTGTTCGAGCGGAACCGCTCCACCGTGCTGGAGACCACCCTGGTCGACCACCACGAGCGCCTGGCCGAGGCCCTCGGCTTCGATTTTGACGTCGAGACCGACGGTGATGGACTGGTCTACATCGTGGTCGACGGCCGGCGGCGGTTCCGGGCCGAGGTCGGGCGCGACGACCGACTGATCTTCACCGGCATCCCCGATCCGGAAGGACCACTCTGATGGCCATCGCCTTCAACACCGACTTCAAGCCGGTCTACGGCCGGGTCGACCAGCTGTCGCCGCTGATCCGCCGGGTGGTGGCGAAGAACCCCAACCCGTTCACCTTCACCGGCACCGGCGTCTACCTGGTCGGCCGGGGCGAGGTCGCCGTCATCGATCCCGGGCCGACCCTCGACGAGCACCTCGACGCCGTCCTCGACGCTCTCGACGAGGGGGAGCGGGTCAGTCACATCCTCGTGACCCACACCCACTCCGACCACACCGCCGGCGTGGCCAAGCTGGTCGCCCGCACCGGTGCCGCCACCTACGGGTTCGGGCCACACGGCCCGGTCCCCGAGCACGACCCGCTCGACACCGTCAGCTTCGACGAGTACTTCACCGACGCCGAGAAGGAGGAGTTCGAGAAGGTCTGGCGAGACACCCCGGACGAGCTGAAACGCGAGGGCCCGGACACCGATTTCACCCCGGACGTGACGGTCACCGACGGTGACGCGATCGACGGGGGTGTCGGTGATGGGGCCTGGACGATCGAGGTCGTCCACACCCCCGGCCACACGTCGAACCATGTGTGCTTCGGCCTCCGACAGGAGAAGGTGCTGTTCACCGGCGACCACGTGATGGGGTGGGCCACGTCGGTCATCTCGCCGCCGGACGGTGACCTGTTCGACTACCTGGCCAGCCTCGAGAAGCTGCTCGACCGCGACGACGTGCGCTACTGGCCGACGCATGGGCCCGCCATCGAGCGGCCCCAGGCCTACGTGCGCAGCTTCATCGAACATCGGCGCGGCCGCGAGGCCCAGATCGTCGACGGCCTGACCAGCGGCCCGTCGACGATCAAGGACCTGGTGCCCCACATGTACGCCGACGTCGACAAGCGACTGTGGCGAGCAGCGGCCAATTCCGTGTACTCGCACTTGCTCGCACTGCACCGCGAAGGACGGGTCGAGGCGGCCGACGGCGACGGTCCGACCGACCCGTCACTCACCGTCACCTGGTCACTCGTCGGCGAGTCGAACTGAGGTCACGCCGGGCAAAATGGACACTTGACGGTCACCCACCGAGCTGGAAGGGTGATCCAGGTTCATCTGAGGTTCACACGACCGAGATCGGGTTGCGCGGGCTACGGATGTTCGGGAGGAGGGGATCGCGTTCGGACCCGCGGTCGCTCTTGGGCAGCTAGCGGAAAATGTAACGCGATCCCCTTTCTCCACTTCTGCTGCCGTTGTAGTCGCTGGCGGCGGCCGGGTCGCGGACCCTGGCGAGAACGTCGTGGCAACGGCGCCGGAGCCTCGGAAATCGCTCCGGCCGTGGGAACCCGGTCGGTAGCCTTGGACCCATGAAGCTCTACGACACCGTCAAGCGTCAGGTCGTACCGCTCGAGCTCCGAGAGCCGGGCAAGGTGTCGATCTACGTCTGTGGTCCGACGGTGTACGCCCCGCCCCACATCGGCCACGGCCGGCAGGTGCTGGTCTACGACGTGCTGCGTCGGTACCTGGAGTGGGCGGGGCTCGATGTCACGTTCGTGTCGAACATCACCGACATCGACGATGCGATCATCGAGCGGGGCCAGCGGGAGAACCGCGACCCGGCCGAGATCGCGGTCAAGTGCGAGGCCGTGTGGTGGTCGGCGATGGACACGATCAACGTGCGCCGGCCCGACATCGCCCCCCGGGCCACCGACTACGTGAAGCAGATGATCGACCTCATCGCCGAGCTGGTCGAACGGGGGAAGGCCTACCAGACCTCCGACGGCGTCTACCTCTCGGTCGAGACGGTCGAGGACTACGGGCTGTTGCCCAACCTCGACCTCGACAACCTCCGCAAGGGCGGCGGCGAGCGCGACATCGTCGGCGAGGAGAAACGCCACCCGGCCGACTTCGTGTTGTGGAAGGCGGCGAAGCCGGGTGAGCCGACGTGGGACTCGCCCTGGGGCGACGGCCGCCCCGGTTGGCACACCGAGTGCGTGGCGATGAGCCTCGACCTGCTCGGCGAGGGGTTCGACATCCACACCGGCGGCCTCGACCTGGTGTTCCCGCACCACGAGAACGAGCGGGCCCAGAGCGTGGCCCTCGGTCGGCGGTTCGCCACCCACTGGATGCACCACGGGTTCGTCGAGCTCGAGGGCGAGAAGATGTCGAAGTCGCTCGGCAACGTCCGCAACCTCATCGACCTGTCGGCGCAGTACGACCCCAGGGCCTACCGGTTGCTGATCGTCCAGTCGCACTACCGGTCACCGATGGAGGTCACCGACGACACGATGGTGGCGGCCGAGAGCGCCATCGAGCGGCTCGACGCGTTCGCCAGGCGGACCGCCAACCTCGACGGCACCCCGTCGCCCGAGGCCCTCGAGTCGTTTCGGGCGGCGATGGACAACGACCTCGACACGCCGAGGGCGGCCGACCTGATGTTCCGACTGGTCCGGGAGGCCAACACCGCGCTCGACGGTGGCGACGACGACGGGGCGGCGACGGCGGCGGCCACCGCCAAGGTCATCGCCGAGACGTTCGGGCTGCAACTGAAGGGTGGATCGGACGTGCCGGACGAGATCCGTCAGCTGGCCGACGAGCGCCAGGCGGCCAGGGAGGCGAAGGACTTCGCCAGGGCCGACGAGCTCCGCGACGAACTGACCGAGGCCGGCTGGACGGTCGAGGACTCGCCGGACGGGCCGGTGCTTCGCCAACGCAACTGACGGCCGGAGCCGATCTCCGGGTCGGCGGCCGGGATCGGACACCGAGCGATGATCGACGACGAGATGACGATCGGAGAGGCGGCCCAGCGGGGTGGGCTGTCGACCTCGGCGCTGCGCTTCTACGAGGAGCGCGGTCTCATCACGTCACGGCGGACCGCCGGGGGGCAGCGTCGTTTCACCCGCGACGTCCTGCGGCGGGTTGCCTTCATCCGGGCCGCCCAGAGCGTCGGCCTCGACCTGGCGGAGATCAAGTCGTCGCTCGACGACCTGCCGGCCGACCGGGCCCCGACCAGGGAGGAGTGGGAGCGGTTCGCCACGCTCTGGCGGCCTCGGTTGGAACGACAGATCGCCGTCCTCGAGGCGATCCGTGATCGTCTGTCGCAGTGCATCGGCTGTGGTTGCCAGACGCTCGACGCCTGCGACGTGTTCAACCCCGGCGACCGGGCGGCCGAGCGCGGGCCCGGCGCCCAGTACCTGGTGCCCGAGTAGCGCAGGCGGCGCCGGCTGACGGCTCCGGGCCGACGGCCTTCGGCCGCAGCGGTGGCTGCTCGACTAGCGTGACGGTTCATCTCGTACCCCGAACCGGAGCGCACCCCGACGGGCTGGGAGCCGCCCGCGGTTCCGCCGTCGTCCGGTGCGCCTGGCCCGTTCGACCCGCCACCGGCCCAACCACCAGGCCAACCGCCCGGCTACGGACCACCGCCGGCGCCCGGTCGGCCACCGGCCGGCGGTCCACCGCCTCCGGGGTACGGCCAACCACCCGGCGACGGTCAGTGGCCGCCCGCAGGTGGGCCACCGCCGGGACCGACCGACACGCTCGGCTACGGGGTCGGGCCGCCCGTTGAGCGCCGTCGCCGGCGCTGGCCCTGGATCCTGGCCGGAGTGATCCTCCTCGTCGTGCTCGGGGTCGGCGGCTGCACGTTCGCCGTGTTCCAGGCGGCCAGGCCATCGGTGGATGCCGCGAACGAGTGGCTCGCGCTGGTCGACGAGGGCCGCTACGGCGACGCCCACCAGGCGCTGTGCCCCGCCGTCCGTGACCAGGTCACGCCCGCCGATGCCGAGGCCGAGCTGGCCGCCGACTTCGGCGCCGGCGTCGACGCCTACCGGATCAGCAGCTACCAGAACACCAACGGCAACGTGACCGTCGGCGGCACGGTGACCGTCGGAGGCGAGGAGCGTCCGATCAGCCTGGCCATGGACGACGGCTCGGGCGAGTGGCGGGTCTGCCGCTACGGCTTCCAGGCGCTGTCGTTCGACTGAGGCGAACCGGCGGAGCAGGTTCTGGCCGCCGGCGGCCGGGCTCGACCGTACCGGTTCAGCCGACCACGGTTCGGGGTGGGATCCCGTCGATGGCCCGTGCCGACGCCGGGAGCTCGTCGATGGCCCGCCTGGTCTGGTCTCGGCTCTCCTCGAGGCCCGGCAGCGGTCGGAGGTGCCCGTCCTCGATCAGGGAGACCTGGAGGCCCCGCCCCGAACCGGTGACGTCGGTTGGTGGCCGCTCGTTGTCGACCACCAGCACCTCACACCCGTCCTCCCGGAACGCCGCCTTCCGGCCGCCGGTCGTGCCCTTGCCGGACGATCGCTTGTTGACCGACCGCAGTGCCCCGCCGTCGTCGATCGCCACGAGCTTGTAGACCATCGACGCCGTCGGGTGGCCCGACCCCGTGATCAGGTTGGTGCCGACGAGGTACCCGTCGATCGGCGCATCCCGCAGGGCCTGCATGCTCCACTCGTCGAGGTCGCCGGACACGATGATGCGGGTCCGGTCTGCCCCGAGGCGGTCGAGCAGCGCCCTCGCCCGCTTGGCCTCGACGGCCAGATCACCGGAGTCGATGCGGATCGCTCCGAGGCCGGTCCCGGCGACGTCGACCGCGCTCCGGATCCCGCCCTCGATGTCGTAGGTGTCGACGAGGAACGTCGTGTCGGCACCCAGCAGCTCGAACTGGGCCTCGAAGGCGGTCCGCTCGTCGGCATGGGCAAGCACGAAGGCGTGACCGATCGTGCCGACGGTCGGGATGCCCCACGTTCGCCCGGCCTCCAGGTTCGAGGTGGCGGTCGCGCCGGCCAGGTAGGCCGCTCTCGCCGCGGCGATGGCGGCCGACTCGTGGGCCCGGCGGGCCCCGCCCTCGATCAGCGGTCGGCCGTCGGCGGCGTCGACCATTCGGGCCACCGCCGAGGCGACGGCGGAGTCGTGGTTGAAGATCGACAGCAGCACGGTCTCGAGCACGACCGCCTCGCCGAACGGCGCCTCGACGGTCAGCACCGGCGAGTCGGCCTGGTAGAGGTCGCCCTCGGCGTAGCCCCAGACGTGACCGGAGAAGTGGTAGCCGCCGAGGAAGTCGATGGCCCGGTCCGACACCACGCCGTTGGCCTGCAGCCATGCCAGCTCGTCGGCCCCGAAGCGGAACCGGGCGACGGCGTCGATGGCCCTGGCCGTACCGGCGACGACGCCGTAGCCGCGGCGTGGCGGCAGGCTTCGGGTGAACAGCTCGAACACGGCCCGGTCGCCGGCCCGACCGCTGGCCAACGCGGCGTCGAGCATCGTGAGCTCGTAGCGGTCCGTCAGCAGCGAGGTGGCCGGTCGGTGATCGGACTCAGCCACGGCGCCACCCTGGCTCGTCGACCGGGTCCGGCCCGCCGTCACGATCGTGGCGACGCTCGGCTGCGGCGAGTGTATGGAACGAGCCCGTGGCCAGGTCGGCCAGGTCGGCCGGGGCCAGGGCCACCTCGAGGCCACGTCGCCCGGCGCTGACGTGCATCTCGTCGAGGCCCTCGGCCCCGTCGTCGATGAACGTGCGGAGGCGGCGACGCTGGCCGAGTGGCGAGATGCCGCCGACGACATAGCCGGTGAGCCGCTCGGCCGCAGCCGGGTCGGCCATGGCCGCCTTCTTGGCCCCGGCCGCCCTGGCCAGGGCCTTCAGGTCGAGTTGGCGACCGACGGGGAGCACGGCGACGACGGTCTCGGATCCGTCGACGGTGGCCAGCAGCGTCTTGAACACCCCGCTCGGGTCCAGCCCGAGGGCCTCAACCGCCTCGAAGCCGTACGACGTGTGTCGGGGGTCATGCTCGTAGGCAACGACCCGGTGGGCCGTGCCGGTTCGTTCGAGCAGCTCGATGGCCGGGGTCACGCATCCGAGTCTGGCCGGTTTAGACTCCTGGGGACAACCAACCGGGGAGCTCGGGATGTCGCCGGGCTGAGAGGACGGCCGGAGCCGTCGACCCGCCGAACCTGATCTGGGTAATACCAGCGAAAGGGAGCGCACAGATGACGCTGCGAACGAACCCGTACTCCGACACGAGCGAGGGTCGACCTCGTTGGTCCTGGCTGGCCATCGTGGTGGCGGTCGCCCTGCTGGCTGCAGCCTGCGGTGGCGATGACGACGACACGTCGGCCGCCGACGACGGCACGGCCGTCGATGCCTCCGGCGACACGGCGGACGACGCCTCCGACGAGACCTCCACCGACGACGCCTCCACCGACGGTGTCGACGAGGCCGACGAGGCCGACGAGGCCGAGGACAGCCCGGCGGCGATCGAACCCGGTGTCACCGTCACGCTCCTCACCCACGACTCGTTCTCGGTGAGCGACGGTCTGTTCGACGCCTTCACCCTGGAGACCGGCGTCGAGGTCGAGGTCGTCAACGGCGGCGACGCCGGCGAACTGGTCGCCCGCGCGGTGCTCACCGCCGGCGACCCCGAGGCCGACGTGCTGTTCGGGATCGACAACACCTTCCTCCAGCGGGGGCTCGACGCCGACCTGTTCGAGCCCCACCAGTCGCCCGGCCTGGCTGCGGTGCCGGACGAGCTCGAGCTCGATCCCGAGTTCCGGGTCACCCCGATCGACTTCGGCGACGTGTGTGTCAACTACTGGGTCGACGAGGTCGACGCGGCCCCGACGAGCCTCGACGACCTGACGCAGCCGGAGTTCGCCGCCAGTTTCGTCACCCAGGACCCGGAGACCTCGTCGCCGGGCTTCGCCTTCCTGCTGGCCACGATCGCCACCTACGGCGAGGACGGCTGGGAGGACTACTGGACCCAGCTCACCGCCGGCGGCATAACCGTGACTCCCGGCTGGAACGATGCCTACTACGGCGAGTTCGTGGCCGGCGGCGGCGACAAGGCGCTCGTCACGTCCTACGGGTCGAGCCCGGTGGCCGAGGTGCTGTTCGCCGCGGACCCGATCGACGAGCCGCCGACCGGCGTGCTGTCCGACTCGTGCTTCCGTCAGATCGAGTTCGCCGGCATCCTGGCCGGCACCGAGCATCCGGCCGAGGCCGGGGCGCTGATCGACTTCATGCTGTCGGAGACGTTCCAGGCCGACATCCCGCTGAACATGTTCGTCAGTCCGGCCAACGCCGAGGTCGAGCTGCCCGAGCTGTACGCCGAGCATGCAGCCGAGGTCCCCGAACCGCTGTTCCTCGACCCGGCGACGATCGAGGCCAACCGCAACGACTGGACCGAGCGGTGGGCCGAGATCGTGCTCCGCTGATCGCCACCGCACGATCGGGGTCGCTCGGCGGCCGGGCCTCCCGTGGCCTGGCCGCCGCCGTGCCGGTCCTGTTCCTCGGCGCGCTCGTCGTCTGGCCCCTCGTCGCCGTCTTCGACCGCTCGTTCGAAGACGTCGGGCTCGGGGCGGTCGGCGACGTGCTCGGCCGGTCGTCGGTCCGCAGCGTGCTGTGGTTCACGGTGTGGCAGGCGGCCCTGTCCGCCGGTCTGACCGTGCTCATCGGCCTGCCGATCGCCCAGGTCCTCGCCCGCTACCAGTTCCGGGGACGATCGGCCCTGCGGGCCCTGGTGATCGTGCCGTTCGTGTTGCCGACGGTCGTGGTCGCGGCCGCCGTCGGGGCCGCCTTCGATCGCCTCGGCCTCGGCTTCGACCGGTCGCTCGGTGCGGTGCTCGCAGCCCACGTGTTCTTCAACCTGGCGGTGGTCGTTCGGGTGGTCGGCGGTTTCTGGTCCGGCCTGGATCGCCGCCAGGTCGAGGCGGCGATGATCCTCGGTGATTCGCCGGCCAGGGCCTGGCGGTCGGTGACGCTGCGCCAGCTCTCACCGGTCCTCAGCGGGGCCTTCCTCCTGACGTTCCTGTTCAGTTTCACGAGCTTCGGGGTCATCCGGGTGCTCGGCGGGCTCCGACGGGCCACGATCGAGACCGAGATCCACCGGTACGCCATCGCCCGTCAGCAGTTCGACGTCGCTGCGGTGCTGGCGGCGTTGCAGATCGTCGTCGTGCTCGTGCTGGCGGTCGCCACCGCCCGGTTCCAGCGGCGCCATGCGTCGGCCCGTCGCCGGACCTCGCCGCCGCTGCCGGTGGTCGGTGCGGCCAGGCGGCTGCACCTGGCCTCGGTCGTCGGTCTGGTCCTGCTCGTCATCGGCGGCCCGGTCGTGGTGCTGGTCGAGCAGTCGCTGCGGGTCGGCGATCGCTACGGGCTCGACAACTACTGGGCGCTCGGGGAGCGGGTCGACCTGCTCCCGCTGTCGGCCGTCGCCGCGCTCGGCAACTCGCTGGTGTTCGCCGCCGGGGCGGCGCTCGTCGCCTCGGTCGTCGGCCTGGCCGCGGCGGTGACGATCACCGGCGGGGGTCGGGTCGGCCGGCTCCTGGAGGCGGTGGCGTTGCTGCCGCTCGGGGTGTCGGCGGTGACGCTCGGCTTCGGCTACCTGGTCGGCCTGACCGTGTTCGACCTCCGCCGCTCGGTCCTGTTGGTCCCGCTCGCCCACGCCGTCATCGGTCTGCCGTTCGTCCTGGCCGCCGTCGTGCCGGCATTGCGCTCGGTCGACCCACGGGCCCGGGAGGCTGCGGCAACGCTCGGGGCGTCACCGGCGGCCGTGCGGCGCACGATCGACTGGCCCCTGACCAGGCGGGCGCTGGCGACTGGTGCCGGGTTCGCCGCTGCGGTGAGCATCGGCGAGTTCGGGGCCACCTCGTTCCTCGGCCGGGGCGAGGCGTCGTTCACCGCCCCGCTGGCCATCTTCCGGCTGTTGTCCAACCCCGGCGAGACCCTGCGGGGCCAGGCGCTCGCCCTGAGCGTCGTCGTCGGTGTCGTGGTGGCACTGGTGGCGGCGGCGATGGAGTGGCGTCGCCAGCCGGGGGTGACGGTGCTGTGACCACGAACGCGAGCGGCGACCGGACCCGGTCGGCCGTCGGGCTCGGGTTGGAGGCGGTGTCGGTCCGCTACGGGGAGGCTCTCGTCCTCGACCGGGTCGACCTGGAGGTGGCGCCCGGGGAGGTGGTCGGCGTCGTCGGACCGAGCGGGTCCGGCAAGTCGACGCTGCTGCGGGCCGTTGCCGGTCTCGAACCACTCGCCGGTGGCGGGGTGTCGCTCGGCGGCCGCGACCTCGCAGGGGTGCCGACCCACCAGCGCGGCCTCGGGCTGATGTTCCAGGACCACGGGCTGTTCACCCACCTCGACGTGGCCGCCAACGTCGGCTACGGCCTGCGGGTCGGCGGACGGTCCGACGCCGGGCGGGCGGCCCGGGTGACCGAGCTGCTCGACCTGGTCGGGCTGACCGGGATGGGGGAGCGGGCGGTCGACCGGCTCTCCGGTGGCGAGGCCCAACGGGTGGCGTTGGCCCGGGCCCTGGCCCCGGCGCCTGGCCTGCTGATGCTCGACGAACCCCTCGGGTCGCTCGACCGGGCGCTGCGGGAGGAGCTGACGGTCGAGTTGCGGCGGCTGCTCGGTGAGCTCGGGCAGACCGCCCTCCACGTGACCCACGACCAGGGTGAGGCGTTCGCCCTGGCCGACCGGGTTGCGGTGCTGTCGGCCGGTCGGCTGGTCGCCGTCGATCGTCCGGCCGACCTGTGGGCCGACCCCGGCACGCCGTTCGTCGCCCGGTTCCTCGGTCACCCGAATCTGTGGACCGTCGAGGTCGACGGCGCCGGTGTGGTCTCGCTCGCCGGGACGCCGATCGGGCGACTGGCTGATGACCATCCGGTCCGGCGTCACGGTCCTGGTGCGGTCGAGGTGGTGCTGCCGGCCACGGCGATCGACGTCGACGCCACCGGATCGGTCGAGGTGCTCGTCGACGAGGTGGTGTTCGACCGGGGCCGCCACCGGGTCTCGGGTCGTCTCGGTACGGGCGGGCCGTCGGCCGCGGTCCCGGTCGAGTTCGACACGGTGCTGGCGGCCTCCGCCGGCGATCGGTGCCCGATCCGGCTCGATGTCGACCGGCTCCGGCCCCTCGGGCCAGACGCCGAGCCGGCCCGCTGAGCCGTCTCCCGCCTCGGCCCTGTCCGCCTCGACCGGAGACGGATGCAGGTTGCGGTGGTGGTCCAGCGACAGGTGCAGGGCCGAGCTCCTGTCGGTCGAACGGGTCCGTCGTTGAGCGTTCGCCCCGGTTTTGCGATCGATCGGACATGATTCCGATCGATCGACCCCCGGTCCGTCGGCCCATTTCGCTCGAGCCGCGCCGACAGGGGTTCAGCCGGGACACGTGCGGCGTCGATGACCAGTGGCATGACCTCCCGCCACCCGAGACGGCTGCTCGCCGTGTGGGTCTCGGCGCCGGCGCTGCTGGCGCTGGCCCTCGTGACGCTGCTCGGGGGTGATGCGGCCGATCTGGCCAGCGGCATCGTGCGGGTCGAGACCGTCGATGGGGTCGAGGAGCTGCCCGAGCCGTGGCAGACCCCCGACCCGGCCGAGCGGGCACTGGCCCGGCTCGGCAGCGAGGCGGCCCTGCCCCGATTGTTGAGCCGCCAATCGACGACCACGTCGTCGCCGCCATCGACCTCCGTCCCGGCCCGGGCCGCTGCGATCTCGACGGCACCCCCGTCGACCGTCCCGTCGTCGACGACGCAGCCGACGGCGACCTCGGAGCCGGAACCGGGTTCGCCGCCGACCACCGGCGGTGCGCCCGTCGATTTCGACCCGTCGTCGACACCGGCCCCCGTGGCGGCCGACGCGTCGGCCGCAGCGGCGACGTCAGTCGAGCCGTCGGCCTCGCCAGCGGCCGAGACGACGGACGCAGCCGTCGCGGTCTCGGCCGACGCCGGTGCGGCCTCGAACCCGTCTCCCGCCACCGCTGGCGACCAGCGTGGTGGCTCCGGTGCCGCCGTGGTCGACCCGTCG
>JBCCVL010000082.1:0-25594 GCA_039195375.1 Actinomycetota bacterium | reverse complement strand
TGAGCGGGCGATGGGAATCGAACCCACATCATCAGCTTGGAAGGCTGAGGTTCTAGCCGTTGAACTACGCCCGCAGACCGAGCAGGCTGGGCTCGGGACGGACCCCCAGACTAGCGTGAGTCGGCCCGGCCCGTCGGGGTCGTGGCCGACGGTCGGCATCGAAAGGGGCCATGCATGGGTGTGCTCAACGCAGCACTCATCACGATCGCCAGCATCGCCGTGTTGTGGCTCGGCGTGATGTGGTTGCTCGGGCTGGCGGCGGCCCACATGAACCTCGTCGCCGTCCTGTCCGGTATCGCCCTGCCGCTCACGGCGGTGATCATGATCGCCATGTCCATCGTCGCCGATCCCGGCTGGTGGCTCGTCCTCGTGGCCGCAGTGCCCCTGCTGCTCGGGCTGGTTGCGGCGGCCATCCCGGACGAGCAGGGTTGGACCTACTACCGAGCCCACATCTTCACGCGCGGCCGGAGGGGATCGACCGGTGGCGTCGCAGGAGCCCGCCGTGAGCGGTGACGACGCCGGGCCCCGCTCGTCGTCGGGCCAACACCCCGACGACGGGCACCGTGCCGGGTCCCCGCCGACCGGCGTCGTGCCCGGCAGCATCGGCGACCTCAGCATCCGGCTCGGACAGGACGTGCGGGAGCTGCTGATCGACGGCAGGGAGCTGTCGGACATCCACGCCATGATCGACGAGCGGGAGCGGCGCCGCGCCCGTCGACGCGACGGCGACGAGGTGGGGGACGGGCCGGCACGCTCGGGTGCCGCCGAGCCCGATCACGATGACCTCGTCGCCCTCTACTCGGCCGAGACCTACCGAACCGGTGCCCCGCACGGGGCGATCGATCGCCTGCGGACGTGTGGCCCGATCGTGCGCGTCCCCGAGCCGGCACTCGACGGCTGGCCGGCGGGCTCCGGCTACTGGGCGGTGCTCAGCCACGCCGAGACCAAGGAGGTCCTGCTCGATGCCACCAGGTTCTCCAGCCACCTCGGGGGCACCCAGCTGCGTGACCCTGCCCGTCCGCAGGACCTCGCCTTCGTCCGGGAGATGATGCTCAACCAGGACCCGCCAGACCACACCCGTCTCCGTGGGCTCCTGGCCAAGGCGTTCACTCCGCGGGCGGTGGCGAGCCTCGGCGACCGCATCGAGTCACGGGCGCACGAGCTCGTGGCCGCGGTGGCCGACCGCGGCCGGTGCGATCTGGTGCGTGACGTCGTCGCCGACCTGCCGGTTGCCGTCCTGGCCGAGATCCTCGGTGTTCCCGAGCAGGACCGAGGCCTGCTCTACGACTGGTCGAACCGGGTGATCGGCTACCAGGACGCCGACTATGCGGGCTCGGACACGTTCGACCCGGCCGGTGGTACGGACCTGGCGAGGGCGGCACTGCTCGAACGACCTCGCCCCCGCTCGGACGGGACCCTGCCGGATCCCCGCAGCCGGGACGGGCTCGCCGACCTCTACGCCTACGCCAACGCGCTCGCCGACCACAAGCGGGCCGATCCCGGCGACGACATCATGTCCCTGCTCCTGCAGGCCACCTACGAGGGCACGACGATCAGCAACGCCGAGTTCGAGACGCTCTTCTTCCTCTTCGCCGTCGCCGGCAACGAGACGCTCCGCAACGGCATCCCGGGCGGCGTGCTGACGCTCGTCCAGCACCCGTCGCAGTACCGGCTCCTCCTGCGGCAGCCGGATCTGCTCGGCCGGGCCGTCGAGGAGATGTTGCGCTACTGGCCCCCGGTCATCCACTTCCGTCGCACGGCGACCGTCGACACCGAACTTGCCGGCACCCCGATCGCTGCCGGTGACAAGGTCGCGGTCTACCACCTGGCCGCCAACCGTGACCCGGCGGTCTTCGACCAACCCGAACGCTTCGACATCACCCGCAACCCGAACGACCACGTGTCGTTCGGGTTCGGTCCCCACTTCTGTCTCGGGGCACATCTCGCCCGGCTGCAGATGCGGGCGATGGTGGGCGAGATCCTCGGCCAGCTCGGACGGCTCGAGCTCGACGGCGAACCCGTCCGGCTCCAGTCGAACTTCCAACAGGGCCTGAAGTCGCTCCCGGTACGGTGGTCGACCGATGGCCGTTGAACCGACCGAGCGACCCCGCCCCCGACTGCTCGCCATCCACGGGCTCGGGGCCACCGGCGCCGTCTGGGGTCCGCTGATCGCTCACCTCGGCGCCGGCTGGGATGTCGTCGCCCCCGACCTGCCCGGCCACGGCTCGGCCCCCTGGACGGGCGACTACACGGTCGGCTCGTTGACCGCCTCCATGTCGGGTCACGTCGACGACGACGAACCCGTTGTGGTCGTCGGCCACTCGCTCGGCGGCGCCGTCGGCCTCGCCCTGGCCTCCGGCTTCTTCCGGCCCCGGGTCGTCGCCGCGGTTGCCGTCGGGGTCAAGGTGGTGTGGACCGACGAGGACGTGGTCGGGATGGCCAAGGTGGCCGCCCGAGGCGTCCGCTGGTTCGACTCGGAAGACGAGGCGGCCGAGCGGGCGCTGCGCCAGGCCGGGCTGGCGGGGCTGGTCGACGACCTGGCCGACGCCGTCGTCGAGGAGGACGGCCGTTGGCGGGCGGCCCAGGACCCGGCCACCTTCGCCCAGCGCGAGCTCGACATGGCCGGGCTGATGGCCGCCGCCCGCTGCCCGGTGATCCTCGGGGCCGGCGAGCACGATCCCATGGTCACGGCAGACGACCTGGCCACCCACACCGACCGACCCCGGATCCTCGACGGTCGGGGACACAACGTGCAGGTCGAGGACCCGGCGTGGGTGGCGGCCCTGCTCGACGAGGTCGTCGCCGAGGCCGACGGGGCCGCCCGCCCGGCCCACTAGCCTCCAGCGACATGGACGACGCCATCCCGGCCCCGTTCGTCGGACTCCGGACCGAGGTCAAGCCCGAGTGGATCGACGACAACGGGCACTTCAATGCCGGCTACTACTTCGTGGTCTTCGACCAGGCGGTGACCGACGTGATGAACTTCGTCGGCCTCGATCGTGAGCACCGACAGCACAACGACGTCACCACCTTCTCCGTCGAGGGCCACATCACGTTCGAACGGGAGATGAACCTCGGCGACCCGATCGAGATCCGCACGATCCTGCTCGATTGGGATGCCAAGAAGTTCCACTACATCAACTTGATGCACCACGGGACGGAGGGCTGGCTGGCGGCGACGAACGAGCTGTTGTCGATGCACATCGACAACGCGACCAGACGCAGCGCGCCGATGGCGCCCGAGGTGCAGGAGCGGCTCGCCGTCATCCGTTCCGCCCATGCCAACCTTCCGGTACCACCGCAGGTCGGGCGGGTCATCGGCGTCCGGTCGGGACGAGCGGGTGGCTGACGGTCAGACGACGGGCGCCGGCGACGACGGGCAAACCGTCCCGGACGACATCGAGTTCGCCGACGACGAGGTCGTCCCGATCCGGGAGCTCGTCGAGCTCTACGAGTCGGTCAACTGGCTGCGCTACTCGACCGACCCGGACGGCCTGGCCAGGGCCGTCGACCGCTCGACGTACGTGGTGACGGCCCGCGACGGCGATGGCGAGTTGGTCGGCCTCGTCCGGTGCCTGACCGATGACGTGTCGATCCTCCACATCCAGGACGTCCTCGTCCGCCCGGAGCGACAGCGGCAGGGCATCGGCCGCTTCCTGCTGCTGGTCGTGCTCCAGCGGTTCCGCCACGTGCGCCAGCGGGTGTTGCTGACCGACGACGAACCGAGGCAGTTGGCGTTCTACCGCTCGCTCGGGTTCGAGAACGTGCGCGACTTCGGACCTCCGGTCGTGAACGCCTTCGTGCAGTTCCGGCCGGACCAACCCGACTGAACGAGGGCCGCTGCCGACGTCGGCTCAGCGGTCGATCGACGTCAACAGACCATCCGCCGTCGCCGCCAGTGCGGGGAGCTGCTCGGCGATCGTCGCCATCCGCTCGTCGGTCGAGTCGCCGACCAGCCAGCGATGGTGGAGCTGGCGGACGACGACCGCGGTCTTCCACTGGGCGAAGGCGTCGTACCAGGGCGCCAACGACACGTCGAGACCCGTCCGTCGGCCGTAGCGGTCGGTGATCTCGGCCCGGCTCGGCAGGCCCATGCGCCCGAGCCCGTCGTGGCCGGTCCTGCGGGATCCGTCGTCGCCCGGGTCCGGCCAGTAGTTGAGCAGCGTCCCCAGATCACAGAGCGGGTCGCCGAGCGTCGTCATGTCCCAGTCGAAGAACGCCGTGACCCGGTCGGGGTCGCCCTCGTCGAACAGGCAGTTGTCGAGCTTGAGGTCGTTGTGGATCAGGGACACGCGTTGCGGCGGCGGGATCGCCGCGGCCAGCCGACCGTGCAGGTCCGTCATCGCAGCGTCCCACTCGGGGTCGGCGACCAGCGTCCACCGCTTGTGCCAGCCCCGAACCTGTCGTTCCATGAACCCGTCCGGTCGGCCGAGCCCGCCGAGACCGCACGCCTCGGGGTCGAGCAGGTGGAACTCGGCGATGGCATCGACCAGTGCGAGACCGAGCCGGTGGCCGACCCGCTCGTGGCCCCGCATCGACGGTGGGATCACCCCGCGGACGACCTCACCCCGCCGGCGTTCCATCACAAACGCATCAGCTCCGGCGATCGTCGGGTCGTCGAGGAGCAGGTACGCCCGGGGGGCCCGATCGAAGTGTTCCCACAGCCTCGACAACACCCGGAACTCGCGCTGCATGTCGTGGGCGCCGGGGGCGAGCGTCCCGAACGGCGGTCGACGGAGGACCAACTCGGTCGGCCCGAAGGCGATCAGGTACGTGAGGTTGGCCGAGCCGTTCGGGAACTGCTCGACCCGGAACGGACCGGACGTGTCGACGTCGGCCGGCAGATGGTCCCGTAGATGAGCCTCGATCCCGACCCAGTCGAGGTCCTCGCCCGGGCGGACGGGTGCCGTCTCGGGTGGGGCATCGTCGGCGAACGGGTCGACGGGGAGCGGCTCGGTGGCATCGGCCATGCGTGCGATTCTCGGACCGGCGATGCCATCGACGCAAGCCGTCGCTCCGCGGCTCGTCGACGGCCGAGGCCGGGCCGGCGTGGTGTCGGCGGGGGATCAGGTCCGGTCGGGATCGGCGGCCGGGTCGACCTGGAGTTGGCGCTCGTCCGGCTGGGCCGGCAGCACCGTGGTCAGATAGTCCTCCAGCGCCTCCGGGGTCGGCACCCCCCGCCCCTCGCGCTCCGAGAGGTAGTAGCGGTGCTCGAGCAGGTGATGGAAGACTTCGGCCGGCTCCAGCCTGGTCTGGTAGGCATCCGGGATCGCCTCGACGGCCGGCTCGTACACCTCGGCCAGCCACCGGGCCGCAGCCACCGCGGCCGGGGTCCGGCGGCCGGTGGTCGTCTCCAGGTACGCCCGGAAGCTGGCGATGTCGGCCAACAGCCTCCTGGCCTGGTTCTCCTGCACCTCGAGGCCGGTCCGCTTGCGCAGCTCGCGGCTGTGGTGGCCCTCCTCGACGAGGATCGGTCGCACCCGGAGGCCGGAGCCGTCCGCCTTGATCGCCAGTTCCTCGACGTCGAACCCGAGTTCGTTCAGGTGCCGGATCCGCTTGTCGATCCGCCACCGCTCGGTCGGCTGGTAGGTCTCGAGCCGGGTCAGCTCGTCCCACAGCCCCTCGTAGCGAGCGGCGAACTCGTCGGCGATGGCAAACGGGTCGACGTCGTCGTCGACCCGACCGTCGGCCTGCAGGTTGAGCAGCCCTCCGGCGATGTTCTCCCTGGCGATGTCGACGTCGTGCTCCCGCATCTGGTCGCTCATCGACGTCGACCGCTCCGACGTCTCGGCGTCGACCAGGTAGGCCATCAGGGCCCCGGCGTCACGTCGGAACAGCGTGTTGGACAGCGAGCAGTCACCCCAGTACACGTGCTCGAGGTGGAGCCGGACCATCAACACGACGCCGGCGTCGATCAGCTTGTCGGCGAGCGCCGGGCCCTCGCGCCCGAGGAGGTACCAGTAGGGGAGTGAGAAGTCGAGGTAGCGGGTGATGAGCGTGGCCCCGCCGGGGGCGTGCGACTCGGTGACGACCCCGACGGGCTCGACGGTCGGCAGGTGTTCGCTCCTGAGCTCGACCAGCACGTCGTACTCGGCTCTGGCCGCGACCTCGCCCGTCTCCTTGAGGGCGTAGACCCGATCGTCGTAGCGGACGAACCGCACGACGTGGCGGCTGATGCCATGTGCCATCTTCACCAGCCGCGGATGGTCCCACTCGGCCAGTGGCTGGTCCCACGGCAGGTCGAGGAAGTCCGGGTGGCCGCCGCGGGTGATGATCGAGACCGACCCGTCGTCGAGGTCGGTCATCGGCCGGTCCGATCCGTCGGCCGCAGGTCGCCAGGGCGGGTTGGCGGTTGGTAGTAGCGGTCGACCAGGCGATGGTCGTAGAGGCGGTTGGCCTCCCGCTGGATGCAGAAGTCCGCCCTGGCCCGCTCGTAGCGGGCGAACGCCTCCCGATAGTCGTCGGCCGCGGCCCGCCTGGCCAGCGCGTCACCGGCTTGGTCGGCCACGGCCCAGTCGTGTCTGGCCGCGGCGCACCCGGCCACAGCCGTGGCCAGCCGGCGACCGGCCCGACCGAGCGCACTCGCCCGCTCGGCGTTCAGGTCCTGTTCGACCAGGGCGTGGAACTGGGCGGAGGTTCCCGTGTCCATGGCCCCAGTCAAGCGGATGGATCGGGCCGAACCACTACCGGGTGTCGGCTGGCACGGAGCCGGCGCCGGCCAGGAGGTGGACCACCCGGATCGGGACATCACCGAGCTCGTCGCTGGCCGGCAGGTAGGGCTGGGGATCGGAGATCGCCTCGATGCGGCAGCGGCCGCCGACGGCCAGCCGCTCGATGGCGGCCATCGTGCCCCGCTCGTCCCACAGGTCGTCCCGCTGGGTGAACAGCACGGACCCGTCGGCCGCGACGGCCCGACAGAACTCGCCGACCACCGCCTCGACGTCGGGCAGGTAGGTCATGACGCCGACGCAGACCAGGGCGGCGAACGTGTCGTCTGGCCAGGGGAGCGGCTGCGACTGGAGGTCGAGCTGGGTGAGGTCCCGGTAGGCGCCGGTGGTGGCGGCGATCTCGAGCGACTTCGGCGACAGGTCGACGCCGGAGACCTCGGCGAACCCCGCCTCGGCCAGCCGCCGGCCGACCAGACCGGTACCGCAGCCGACGTCGAGCACCGGCCCGGGCGTCTGGTCGACCGCCAGGAGCCGGTCGACCACGGCGGCCGGGGCCCGGTACGACCAGTCCTGGAGGTCACGGTCGTAGCCGTCGGCCCAGGCGTCGTAGATCGCGGCGACCGCTTCGGGGTCGTGCTGGCCCTGCCGCAGCCAGTCGGGGTCACGCTCGCCCATGGGTTCGACCCTATGTCATGGCGACGCTCACCGCCGGTCGGGGGTGGGGCCGGGAGTGCGTGGCCGAGGTCGGCGACGAGCCGTCAGCGGGTGCTCAGATGCTGGCGATCTGGCCGTAGCCCATCAGGCGCTCGATCCGGTCGTCGGTGCTGGGATGGGTGGAGAACAGCCGGGCCATGTCGGGGCCGCGACGGCTGCGGCGCAGACCGGCGAGCGGGTTGTGGATGTAGGCGTGGGCCTGGGCCGGGGCCACGTCCATCGGTGCCTGGGTGGCCATCGCCTCGATACGGCGAAGTGCTCGGGCCAGCGGCTCACCCGTGCCGAGCAGCTCGGCCGCACCGCGGTCGGCCTCGAACTCCCGCGAGCGGCTGATCGCCATCTGCAGGACGCTGGCCGCCATCGGTGCCAGCAGCGCCGTGGCGATGAGGGCGATCGGGTTCGGGTTGTCGTCGTCGCCACCGCCGAACATCGTGGCCCACATCGCCATGTTGGCGATGAACGAGATGGCGGTGGCGATGGCGGCCGCCACCGAGCCGATCAGGATATCGCGGTGTTTCACGTGCATCAGTTCGTGGGCCATGACGGCCGCCACCTCGTCGTTGGGCAACGCCCGCAGCAGTCCCTCGGTGGCGCACACGACGGCGTGGTTCGGGTTGCGGCCGGTGGCGAACGCGTTCGGTTGCATCTCGGGCGAGATGGCGACGGTCGGCATCGGCATGTTCGCCCGTTGGGCCAGTTCGGCCACGGTCGAGTACAGCTGCGGGTGATCATTCGGGCCGATCACCTTGGCCCTGGCCGAGCGGAGGGCCAGCTTGTCGCTGAACCAGTAGCTCGACCCGACCGTCACGAGGGCGATGACGAGGCCGATGACCAGTGCGGTGGTCGAGCCGCCGCCGAGGACGCCGGCGACGGTGACGATCAGCCCGCCGAGGCCGGCGAGCAGGACGGTGGTTTTCATGGTGTTGCGGATCATGGAGTAGCTCCTCTCCATCTGGCGGGTGTGCCCGCAGGCACGGGTAGTTCAGGTGTGTTGGACCTCAGCGGGTCCTGGGCGGCACCGGGAGCTCGTCGACCTCGGGGCGGGTGGTCGGGTCGGTCCGGTGCACGGCGCGGAACAGCAGGTGGACGCCGACCGGCAGGGTCAGGACCAGGGCGGCGGTGGCGACGCCGAGGCGGGCGATGTCGGACCAACCGAGCTCAAATGCGGCTCCGATGGCGGCGATCAGGAACGCGATGGGGCTGGCCTTGCCGGCGGCGTGGAACCGGGCGTAGGGCGATCGGAATCGGAGGAGCCCGAAGCCGGCCAACAGGGCGACGACGCTGCCGGCGATCATCAGGGTGGCGGCGATCGGGCTCACTCTCGGCCTCCTCCGTGTTCGATGAACTGGCTTGCGGCGACCGTTGCGGTGAAACCGACGATGGCGATCACCACCAGGAGGTTGATGTAGGCCGTGTCACCGGTGTCGGCGGCCCGGACCACGATCGCGCCCATCAGACTCATCAGGGCGACGTCGAGGGCGGCGACCCGGTCGGCCAGCCGGGGCCCGAGCAGGACCCTGGCGGCGCCGCAGGCACCGCTCACGAGGAAACAGGTGATGGCGATGGCGGCGATCACGAGGCACTCCCGGCGGTGTCGTCGAGCGCAGCGGCGTCGTCGACCACCTCGGTCGAGCCGCTGTCGTCGTGGGGGAAGGCCTGGCAGGCGAGCTCGGCCAGACGGTTGACCTGCTGCTCGACCTCCTCCCGGCGCTCCCGGTGGAGCAGGTGGAGGTAGAGGAGGTTGTTGTCGAAGTCGGCGTCGACGACGGCCGTGCCGGGGGTGACCGTGATGCCGACGACCAGCAGGAGGTAGTGGTGGCGAGCGGCGGCCGGCACCTTCACCCCGATGATGGCCTCGTCGCCCTCACCCGGCGTCAGCACCTCCTGGGCGACGGCCCAGGTCGACAGCACGAGGTCGGTGGCGATCAACGCGATCAGGCGCACCAGCGGAACCGGACGGACCCGCCCCGAGGTCACACCGTCGAGACCGGTGCGGTTCCGGACGCCGTAGATCACGAGCGCGGAGGCGACGACGACCCCCGAGAGGAGGTTGGCCACCGATGCCGAGCCCCAGAGGGCGCACCAGGCGAACACCAGGATGGCGGTCAGCAGGAGATGGCGGGGCTTCGGTCCGCTTGCGACGGCGGCGGTCACGACAGCACCTCCCCGATGTAGCGGGCCGGTTCGATCAGGTCGATGGCGGCACGCTCACTCACGTCGGACAGTGGACCGGCGAACACGGCGACCACGAGGGTGGCGAGCACGGCGACCGCCGTCGTGCCCTCCATGATGCGGCGTCGGCGACCGACCGTCGGGTCGAGCCCGGCGGTGCTCTCGTCCGGGTCGACCTCGAGCTCGTCGCCCCAGAACACGTTGAGCCAGATCTTGGTCATCGACAGCAGGGTCAGGACGCTGGTCAAGAGGGCGACAACGACGATGGCGACCCTGGCGTCGGCGATCCCGGCATCGATGAGTGCCAATTTGGCGATGAAGCCGGAGAACGGTGGGAGACCGGCGAGGCTCAGCGCCGGTATGGCAAACAGCACCGCGATCATCGGGCGACGCCGGGCCAGCCCGCCGATCTCGTCGAGTGCCGACGTGCGCTCCGCGTCCTCGATCAGGCCGCCGACCAGGAACAGGACCGTCTTCACCGGGATGTGGTGGACGAGGTAGAGCACCGCGCCGGCAACGCCGGCGAGCGTGAACAGGCCGACGCCCATCAGCATGTAGCCGATCTGGCTCACGATGTGGAACGACAGGATCCGCTTCACGTCGTCCTGGGCGAGCGCACCGGCCACGCCGACCAGCATCGTCAGGGCGGAGACGACCAGGATGACCGGTCCGAGCTCCTCCATGCCGGTGAGGGTGTTGAACCGGATCAGCGAGTACACACCGACCTTGGTCAACAACCCGGCGAACACGGCGGTGATGGTGGTCGGTGCCGTCGGATAGCTGTCGGGGAGCCACGAGAAGAGCGGGAACGCAGCCGCCTTGGTCCCGAACACGATAAGGAACCACAGCCCGATCCCGAAGCGGGTGCCGTCGGCCAGCTGCGGGATCCGCTCGGCCAGCAACGCCATGTTGACGGTGCCGGTGGCGGTGTAGACGAATGCGAGACCGATCAGGAAGAACGTCGAGGCCATCAGGTTCATGACCACGTACGTCATGCCCGAGTTGATCTGCCCTCGACGTCCCTGGTGGGTGAGCAGCACGTAGCTGCAGACCAGGATCATCTCGAAGGCGACGAAGAGGGTGAAGAGGTCGCCGGTGAGGAACGCGAGCGACACGCCCGAGCTGAGCACGAGCAGGATCGCCCCCGAGAGCTCCGGGTCGGCGGCCCAGATGGTCTGGCGCTGGGCGATGGCGAAGACCTGGACGACGAGGATCGTCGCCGTCGCCACCATCAGGATCAGTGCGGCGAACAGATCGGCGACGAGCACGATGCCGAGCTCGGGATGCCATCCGCCGACCCGCAGCACCGCCGGACCGTCGGCCTCGACGCCGATGAGCAGCCACACGCTGCCCGCCGTTGACAACACCAGGGAGGTCAGGGTGATGGTGTCACGAAGGACCGGCGTGCGTCGGACCAGGAGGCCACAGGCGGCCGCCAGGATCGGTCCGACGACGAGGAGGGCGACGATGGTCGTCATCGGGCCACCTGCTTCCTGGCCCGCTTCCGGGCCGGTCCGGCATTGGTCTCGTCGGTGGCTGGTTGATCGCCGTCGGCCGAGGCGGGCGCCGGCGCATCGACGTCGGACTGGGGATCATCGTGGCCCGCCACGGGAGCGGTGGCATCGGCGTCGTCGTGCTGATCGTCGTAGTCGAAGACCGGCTCGGCGGCGTCGACGTCGTCAAGCGACGCCTTGGCTTCGGGCTGCTCGTCGGCCTCGTCACCGACGCGACGGTCCTCGAGGTCGTCCTCGACGAGGTCGTCGCCGGTCAGCTGGTCCTGGCGACGGGCCAGCGCCAGCAGGAACAGCGTCAGGCCGAACGAGATGACGATGGCCGTCAGCGACAGCGCCTGGGGGAGAGGGTTGGCCGGGGCGTCGGTGAGCTCGTTGGCCAGCGGCGGCTGACCGGCTCGCCCCCCGGAGGCCAGCAGCCCAAGGACGGCGGCATGGCCGAGCATCGAGAAGCCGAGCACAATTCGCGACAGGGACCGGCCGGTCGCCAGGTACATGCCGACACCGACCAGTCCGCCGATCGCCAGCAGCATGGCTGCACTCATCGTGCCTCCTCCCCGGTGGTGCCGGTTTGGTCGTTCGCGGCTGTGGCGGCGCCGGCAGTGTCGGCGATGTCGTCGGCGCCGAGGCCATCGAGCACGGCGACCACCAACCCGACGACGATCAGCACGACGCCGAGATCGAACACGGCGGCCGTCCCGGTCTTGACCTTGCCGAGGATCGGCGCCTGCCACTCGACGATCACCTGGTCGAACAGCGGGTCGCCCCACAGCATCGGGGCGACCGCGACCAGGCCGGCGACGATCGCACCCGACGCCAGGAACCGGCCCGGGTTGTCCGGGTAGGGCAGGCCGGCGATCATGCGGAGGCCCATCACCGCACCGATGACCAGACCGGCGGCGAAACCGCCCCCTGGACGGTTGTGGCCGGCGAAGAAGAGGTAGGCCGCCACGAGGAGGGCCAAGGGGCTGGCGGCGCGAACGGCCAGCTCGATGGCCCGTGAGGGTGGCGGGGTCCCGGTGGCGGTGGTCATGCTGTCGTCTCCCGGGTGGTCCGAGCGGATCCGGCGAGGGCGAGGATGCCGGTGGCGACGATGGCGAGCACGACGATCTCGCCGAGGGTGTCGAGTGCCCGCATGTCAGTGAGGATCACGTTCACGATGTTGTTGCCACCGCCGACGTCGACCGACTCGGTGGTCAGGGCCTCGATGGGCGCCTGGCCGGTCGGGCCGGAGGCCGTTGCGGCCAGGCCGATGACGACCCCGGCCGCGACCAGGATGGACACGGTGACCCTGGTGGCACGCCACGTCGCCTGCGAGCGGGGGAACCTCCTGGTGAGATGGCCGAGGCCGACGACGAACCCGACGACGATCACGGTCTCGACCAGCAGCTGGGTGAGGACGAGATCGGGGGCGCCCTGCACGGCGAACAGGCCGCTGACGCCGATGCCGACGACGCCGAGCGCGAGCGCAGCGGCCAGCCGGGTGTCGAGCAGCGTGGTGGCGACGGCGGCGACGACGATCAGGAGGGCAAGCGCACCCTGGGCCGGGCTGTCCCAGAGGTAGATCTCGCTGAGATCGACGGCGCCGACGAACGGCGACGAGGCGACCGCGGCCGTCGCCCCCATGGTGGCCACGTAGACCGGGAGCGAGCCGTGCTGCATCCTTGCGGTGAGTTTGCGGGCGCCGTGGATCGTCCGGTCGACGAGCAGGTCGACCGTGTTGGCCCCGATCGGTGCCGGGACCCTGGCCCGCGGTCCGGCGAGCACCCAGCCGAGGCCGCTGCCGACGGCGACGATCCCGGCCGAGATCATGAAGGCCATCGTCAGGCCGGGCCAGCGGTAGAGCTTGAACTCGGCGGCGCCAGGGTCGAGCCCGGCGGCGGCGTCGATCGCCAGCCGGTTGGCGGCGCCGATGAAGACGAAGCCGGCGACGCTCAGCACCCCGAGGACGGCCGACGGTCCGGCCATGGCCGGCCGGAGCGCAGCGACGTCGGTCGGCGGCCCGTCGCCCGAACCGAACACGCCGATGAGGAATCGGAGCGTGTAGGCGACGGTGAGGGTCGATCCGAGGATGATCAGGCCGCCGATGATCAGCTGGTCGGCCCCGTCGAGCTTGATGGCCGCTTCGATCGCCGCCTCCTTGGCTGCGAACCCGAGCAGCGGCGGGACCCCGGCCATCGACGCGCCGGAGGCGACGGCGACGGCGAAGGCGACCGGCATCGATCGCGCCAGGCCGTTCAGCTCGTCGATGCGGCGGGTCCCGGTCCGCACGTCGACCTCGCCGATGACCATGAACAGCGCGGCCTTGAACACCGCGTGGGCCAGCAGCACCGAGATGCCGGCGAACGTGGCCTTCGGGCTGCCGATCGAGAGGAGGGCGATCATGAAGCCGAGCTGGGAGATCGTGCCCCAGGCGAGGATGAGCTTCCCGTCGACGTGGCGGAGGGCGCCGATCGCTCCCCACAACATCGAACCGAGGCCGAGGACCAGGCCGAGGGTCCGCCACCCGTTGGCATCGCTCAGGATCGGACTGGCCAGGGCGACCAGGAGGACGCCGGCCTTGACCATGGTGGCGGAGTGGAGGTAGGCGCTGACCGGGGTCGGGGCGGCCATGGCGCCTGGCAGCCACATGTGGAACGGCACCTGGGCCGACTTGGTCGCCGCACCGGCCAGGACGAGGACGGCGGCCACCGTGGCCGACGTGCCGGTGACCGGGCCCATCTCGCTGAGGCGGCCGGTGCCGGTGGCGTCGACCAGCACAACGAGGCCGGCCATGAGGGCGAGGCCGCCGGCGACGGTGATCATCAGCGCCCGGCGGGCGGCCGCCCGGACCGCTGGGTCGACGTCCTTGTGGCCGACGAGCAGGAATGACGTGATCGACGTCAGCTCCCAGAACAGGAACAGCGTCCACACCGAGTCGGACCAGACCAGGCCAAGCATCGCCGTCGAGAACGACAGCAGGGTGGTGGTGAACCGGGTGGTGGCGGCCGCCGTCGGCGAGAAGTAACCGAAGGCGTAGACGAAGACCAGGGTGCCGATGCCCGAAACGAGGAGGGTCATCAGGATGCCGAGGTCGTTCACCCGGAAGGCGAGCTCGAGGTCGAGCCGATCGACCCAGGCAACCGAGGCGGTGGCCGGCTCGTCGGCCGACAGCCGAGACAGCGCCCAGACCGTGGTGGTGGCCGGGGCGACGGCCGCGACGAGCAGGGACCGGCGGCCGAGCGCTGAGCCACCGAGGGTCAGGACGCCGACGACCAGCACATGGAGGCCGAGGAGGAGCCAGATCACGACAATGACGCTAGCGAGGGGTGGTAGGCCATGATGTACCCTATCGTACACATGTCTTCCCAAGTGTACAATCTAATTGACCTATTCTTATAGGTGCTTTACGATAGGTTCATGTTGAGTTACGTCATGGCACTCCGTTCGGCCCTGGCGCGCCGATCGGGGCGCCGCTGGCAGGCTCGCACCGACCGGGTCCCGCAGGCTCAGGGGAGGCGTCCCGCTCCGGCACTGGTGACCGCCACGGCACACCAGCGCGTCGTTGTCGGACGGGATCGGCGGAGGAGATACCGATGACCAGCAGCTGGAACTTTCTGACCAACCACAGCCATGTGCTGCTGGCGCTCAACCGCGATCCCGATCTCCGCCAGCGTGACATCGCCCAGCTGGTCGGGATCACCGAGGGAGCGGTCCAGCGGATCCTCCACGACCTGGAACAGGACGGCTACATCAGTCGGGCCAAGGTCGGTCGACGGAACCACTACACGGTCAACGGTGATCTGCCGTTGCGGCATCCGCTCGAGGCCCACCACAAGGTCGGCCACTTGCTGACGTCACTCGACGCGTAGGCCGATCGGCCAGGATCGGCGGTCCGGCCGCACACCAGCCGCCGGTTCACGATTTCTTCAGGGGTGGTTCGGTACAACCACCCCATGAGCGTCCCCGCCACCCCCTCGAACGCGGCCCACCTCCTCAGACGCGCCGCCTGGGGTGGGCGTCCGAGCGAGGTCGCCCGAGTGGTCGACGACGGCATCGAAGCCTCGGTCGCCCGCCTGCTCGACCCGGCGACCGCCCCAACGCTCGACGAGCCGAAGGCCACACCCGGTTTCGTGCCATACGAGCACGAGGCGCTGGTCGCCTGGCTCGTCCGGGCCGCCGCCACCTCATCGGCTCCGGCGATCGAGCGCCTGGCCTGGTTCTGGCACGGCCACTTCGCCACGTCGATCGAGAAGGTCGAGCTCACCGACCTGATGTTGCGCCACTACCTGACACTCCGGCGCCTCGGTCTCGGTCGCTTCGACGACCTCCTGGCGGCGATGGCCGGTGACGCGGCCATGAACCTCTGGCTCGACCTCCACCTGTCGGTCGCCGGCAACCCGAACGAGAACTTCGCCCGTGAGGTCCTCGAGCTGTTCTCCATGGGTGCCGGGAACGGCTACACCCAGCGCGACGTCGTCGAGGCCGCCAGGGCGTTCACCGGCTACGGCTTCGAGCTCGATCCCACCTACGAGCGGATCGTCGGCAGCCGGCTGGTGCCGACCCTGCACGACCGCTGGGCGAAGACCTTCCTCGGCCGAACCGGTGACCTCGACGGGCTCGACGTCATCGAGATCGTCGTCGGCCGCCCGGAGTGCCACCGATTCCTGGCCGAGCGGTTCTGGCTCCGTTACGCCGGGACCACCCCGCCGGACGGCGCTATCGGCGACCTGGCCGCCGCCTTCGCCGCCCGGCTGGAGATCCGGGACCTGCTCGGCGCGTTGCTGACCCACCCGGCGTTCTACGCCGACGACGTCAAGGGCGGACTCGTCGGCCAGCCGGTCGAGGTCGTCATCCGCACGATCCGCGGCTTCGAGCTCGACCTCCCCGACCTGACGACGACGACCCTCGCCGACATCGAGGAGGCCGACGAGCGACACGAGGACGGTGACGAGCCCCCATTGCCACCCGGGACCCTGTACCCGTGGGAGGTCTTCGACTGGCTGGAGACCCTCGGCCAGCTGCCGTTGCTCCCGCCGAACGTCGGCGGTTGGCCCCACAACGAGGCCTGGCTCGACACCAACCGGTCCGCCGGTCGGCTGCTCGCCGGGACCGAGCTCGGATACCGGTTGGCCAACGGCGACGGGCCGGTCAGCGACGAGCTGCGCCGGGCGGCCGCCGCCGGCTCCGGCCCGCTGACCGAGGCGATCCTGACCCGGTTCGGTCGGGAATCGTGGTCGGCGGAGACCGCCGATGCCATCGCCATCGCCCGGGCCGACGGTGAGGAGCGTGGCCTCGCCGCCGCCATCGCCGTCGCCTTCACATCACCGGAGGTGATCCTGCTATGAGTTCCGACGATCGACGCAGCGAGGTCGGACGGGCGCAACCGTCGCCGGTCCAGCGGACGACGGAGGCTCGACCGGCGGGCCGCAGCCGTCGGAACTTCCTCGGCCTGGCCGGCGGCGGGCTGCTGGTCGGCGCCGCCGCCGCCGGCGGGATGCTCGCCGTCGACCGCCTCGTGGCCACCGCCGCCGGCGACGACGCGGCCTATCGCCCGAGCGGCCCGGCCGCCGACACGGGTCTCATCCTCGTGTCGATCCAGCTCGGTGGTGGGCTCGACTTCCTCGACACCGTGATCCCGATCGGCTCAAGCCGCTACGGCGAACTCCGTCGTTCGTCCGGGGTCCAACTCGACGCCGCCCATGCCATCGACGCCGACCACGCCCTCCATCCGTCGCTACCCCACCTGGCCGACCGCTGGCGGTCCGGAGAACTGGCGATCGTGCATGGTGTCGGCTACGCCGACTCCAGCCTGTCGCACTTCGTCGACACGGCGATCTGGGAGCGGGGGAGTGTCGATCCGGGCGAGGGAACCGGCTGGCTCGGGCGGGCGCTCGACGCCTACGCCGGCCCCGACGCCGATGCGTTGATCGGCGTCAGCCTCGGGAACCTCTCGCCGACGATGTACGGGCCCGACTGGAATGCCGTTGCGCTGGCCGAGGACGGCCGGCTCCCCTGGACTCCTGAGTTCGTCGAGGAGCACCCCGAGCTCGCGCTGGCCGCAGGCCGGCTCCTCGACACGGCCGATGCCCGCGGGTCAGGGGGCGGCTCCGGTGACCTGGCCGCACGGGTGCGGGACGGTCAATCGCTGGTCCGCCAGGTGGCCGAGACGGTCGGCGGGGCGACCGACCTCGGGGCCCTCGGTCGGACGGTCGAGTTGTTCGAGCGCGATGGCGACGACGAGCTCGGCGGTGGCGTCCTCGGGCACCGGCTCGGCGTGGTCGCCGACCTGATCGTGGCCGGCCTGCCGACGAGGGCCTACCACGTGGTCCACGGCGGCGACTTCGACACCCACGGCGACCAGCAGGCGACGTTGCCGGCGTTGCTCCAGAGCCTCGACGACGGCCTTCGCAGCTTCGATCGTCGCCTCGGGCCGATGCGGGACCGGGTGGTCGTGGCCACCTGGACCGAGTTCGGCCGACGGCCGGACTGGAACGGGAACGGGACCGACCACGGGACCGCAGGGACGCAGCTCGTCATCGGACCCCGCGCCGCCGGCGGCCACCACGGCACCCCGGTCTCGCTCGACCGGTTCGACGACGACGACAACTTCCTCGTCACCGGCGACTACCGCTCGTACCTCGGCGGACTGACCGAGGGCGTCCTCGGCGTCGAGGCGAGCCGGGTCGTCGGTCGCGGGGTCGAGCCCATGGCGGTGATCGCGTGATCGGTCGTCGAGTCCGCCCTGCGATTGTGACGGTTGTGGCGATGCTCGTGGCCGCCGTCCTGGCCGGGGGGCTCCGCTACGCCACCACCGACCGGACCGCGACCGACGTGTCCGGCGTTGCCGCGGCGTCAACGGCGAGCGAGCCGACGGCCGGCTCGGCCGGCCTGCCGGCGGTTGATGTCGAGAGGGGATCGGCGCCGGCCGGCACCGGTGGAGGGGCGGACGATGCTCCGGCCGACGAGGCCGACGGTGACACCTCGGCGGCGACGGACGCAGCCAGGGTCGGATGTGCGGCTCTCGACGAGGAGCTCGGCCGGCGCGAGGAGCTCGACCTGATCGACTGGGATGCGCTGGAGGGCCGACTCGACGTCGGGGCGGTCGACGAGGAGACCATCCGGCTCACCCTGCCACCGGCGGACGGGCGGGTCGCGGCTGCCGGTGAGCGCCCCACCATCGAGCGCTTCGACGATCGCTACGACCCGGCCGAGGTCAGCGCCGAGGACCTGCTGGAGGGCATCTGGCGGTGTGAGGAGGCCGGGTTCCTCCTCGACCCGGACGACGACGCCGACCTCTAGGATCTCGCCATGCGGATCCTGGTCATCGAGGACGACCCCGACATCGCGGCCGGTGTGGAAGCGGGGCTCCGCCGGGCCGGCTTCGCCGTCGACGTCGTCGGCGACCTCGGAGATGCCGAGGCCGCCGGTGCCGTCAACGACTACGACACGGTCGTCGCCGACCGGATGTTGCCCGACGGGGACGCCATCGACCTCGTCGAGGCCTGGCGGCGCAGCGGCGACCCGACCCCGGTGCTGTTCCTGACCGCCCGCGACGCCGTCGCCGACCGGGTCGACGGGTTCGAGGCCGGGGGCGACGACTACCTGGTGAAGCCGTTCGCCCTCGACGAGCTGGTGGTTCGGGTCCGGGCCCTCTGCCGGCGGGCCGACCGGTCGGGGCCGCCGGTGATCGAGATCGGCGACCTCGTGGTCGACCGGGCCAGGGCCGAGGTCCGCCGGGCCGGCATCCTCCTGACGCTCACGGCGAAGGAGCGCTGCCTGCTCGGCTTCCTGGCCGACAACCCCGATCGTGTCGTGTCCCGGACGGAGCTGATCGAGCACTGCTGGGACGACGCCAACGACCCGATGTCGAACGTGGTCGACGTGCACGTTGGCTCGTTGCGCCGCAAGCTGGGCGACCCGCCACCGATCCGGACGGTCCGGGGCGTCGGTTTCGTGCTCGACACCGAACCGGCGGACGGGTGACGGCCGGCGGAGCTCGATGAGCCGCACCGAGGCCGGGAACCGCTCCCCGGACGGCCCGTCACCGGCAACCGCCAGGAGGCTCCGGCTGCTCCGGTTGCGGCTGGCGGCCCTGCTCGGGGCCGTGGTGTTCGCCGTCGTGACGGTGTTCACCGTCGCCGTCATCCGGATGGACGCCCAGCTCCGCAGCGAGCAGAACGAAGCCACGCTGCTCCGCCAGCTCGATGAGGTGGGCCGGGAGCTGACCTTCGTCGACGGTGGGCTCGAGCCGGAGGACCCGACGCCGTTGCTCGATCCGACGGTGGTGGTCGGCGTCCGCCCGGACTTCGACGTGTTCGACATCGTGGACCGCCAAGACCTGTGGGACCGGTTCCCGGAGCCCGAGGCCGAGCAGCTGGACATCCTGGTCGACGAGATCTTCTTCGGCCTCGGTCGGGAGCTGCAGGACGAGATGTTGTTCTTCGCCGGCCTCGGGGAGGAGCTCGACGACGAGGAGCGCAGCGCCGCCGTCACTGCGCTCCTGGCCGATCCACCCGAGGACCTGATCGACGAGGCCTACCGGGTGTACCTGGTCGACACCGCCAATGAGCTCGACATCGCCCTGGAGTCGCCGATCGAGGTGTTCGGTGACAACGACATCGTGCTCGCCATCGGCGAGGGCGAGCTCGGCGACCTGCTGGCTGGGCTCGCCGACGGCGACGACGCCGGACCGTTCACCATCGACGTCGGCGAGCGCCGGCTCGGGGTGCGGGGCACCGTGCTGCGGGACGGGCCGGAGGTGCGGGGTGCCATCGCCGCCTTCGTCGACCTCGAGTTCTCCGACGCCGCCCATCGTCGGCTCCGGAACCGGGTCCTCGGCATCGCCGGTGCCCTGGTCGCCTGCTCGGCCCTGGCCACCTGGTGGCTCGCCGGCCGGTCGATCCGGCCGGCGGCGGCAGCGCTCGGTCAACAGGAGCGGTTCCTGGCTGCCGCCGCCCACGAGCTCCGGACCCCGGTCACCGCCATCCGGACCACCGCCGAGGCCGCCATCGGCACCGACGACGGTACGGCGGCCCTCGCCAGGGTCGGCGAACTGGCCACCGGCGCCTCGCAACTGACCGACGACCTTCTGACCCTGGCCCGGATGGACGCCGACCGCCTCGAGCTCGACACGACCCCGGCCCGTCTCGACCTGCTCGTCGAGGCGGCGATCGACGGCGATCCCGCCTTCCGTCTGGTCGCCACCCCTGCGGTCGTCGAGGCCGATGTGTCGCTGCTCACGAGGGCCGTCGACAACCTCCTGGCCAACGCCAGGACCCACGGGCAGGCCTCGCCGGACCGACCGGCGGACGTCACGGTCGACGCCGGCGGCGTGACCGTCACCGATCGGGGCCCGGGCATCCCTCTACGCGAGCGCGAGGCCGTGTTCGAGCGCTTCCGCTCCGGTCCCCGGTCGCCCGGCCACGGCCTCGGCCTGCCGCTCGCCCGCTGGGTCGCGAGGGCCCACGGTGGCGACCTCCGGATCGTCGACCCGGGAACGGATGGAGCCGGCGCCTCGCTCCGGCTGGAGGTCCCGACCCGAGCGGCGTCCTGAGCCGTCGACGCGATGGTGATGCGACGGGCGACCGTCGCCAGGGACCGGCGTCGGCCAACGGCCGCACCATCCGCCGGTCACAGCCGGTCCACGCGTGCGCCGATGGCCGGGTGGTGACCAAGGTCGACCACGCCGACGACGACATCGTCACCGGCGACGGCATCCCCGGTGCCAACGGTGGGTCCGGCCCGTCGAGCCTTGGGGGCACGATCCGCCTCGGTGACCTCGAGCGGGGACGGATCGGCCACGCCATCAAGCTCACGATCGACGCCAGCCAGTGGCTGAGCCGCTCCAACGGTGGGCTGACGCCGCCGGGACGCACCCTGGCGGCGCCTCCCGGCGCCACTATCATCGCCCGATGGCAACCGGAGCCGAGCCCCGCTTCTCCCTGAAGGACGAGTTGTTCAACGCCGAGAAGGTCGCGTATCTCGCCGGGTTGCTGTGCGACGGCGTCCCCGGGTTCGACCGGGCCCGGTTCGAGTCGGAGGTGCTGTCGCAGCTCACCGACCTCGAGCTGAAGGCCAGGATCAACTGGATCGCCGACGTCCTGACGGCCCACCTGCCGGATGACTTCCCGGCTGCGGCCGACGCCATCGAAGCCTCGCTCCCGCCGCCGCTCGATCCGACCAGGACCGACGACGACTTCGGCGACTTCATCTTCGCCCCGTTCGGCACGTTCGTCGCCACCAACGGGCTCGATCAGCCCGATCGGGCACTGAGCTGTCTCCGGGAGCTGACGATGCGGTTCTCGATGGAGGACCCGATCCGGGCGTTCCTCCGGGCCGATCCCGAGCGGACGCTCGACGTGCTCGACCGGTGGGCCAGCGATGACAACTACCACGTGCGGCGGCTCGTCAGCGAAGGAACCAGGCCCCGGCTGCCGTGGTCCGGCCGGCTGGCGCTACCGATCGACCGGGTGCTCGCCCTGCTCGACCAGCTCCACGCCGACCCGACCCGCTACGTCACCCGCTCCGTGGCCAACCACCTCAACGACATCGCCAAGGACGACCCGGCCACCGTGCTCGATGCGCTCGGGCGCTGGCGCATCGCCGGGGCCCAGCAGCCCGATGAACTGGCCTGGCTGACCCGCCACGCCCTGCGGACGCTGATCAAGGCCGGCCACGACGAGACCCTGGCCTTCCTCGGCTACCGACCGGATCCGCCCGTCGACGTGGAGCTGCGGCTCCACACCGGCGTCGTCGTCATCGGCGAGGCGCTGCGCTTCGACGTCGAGCTGACCGCCACCGGCCCGGCACCGCTGATCGTCGACTACGTCGTCGGCTTCCGCAAGGCCAACGGGTCGCTCGCCCCCAAGACGTTCAAGCTGAAGACCTTCGAGCTCGACGATGGCGAGACCGTCACCCTCAGCAAGACCCACCGGCTCCGCGGCGACGCAACGACCTACCGCCTGCACCCGGGTGATCACGACGTCACGGTCCAGGTCAACGGCGCCGCGGGGCCATCGGCCCCGTTCCGGCTCGTCGAGCCGGCCGCCCGACTCAGGTCGGCTGTTCGAGCCCGCCGGACGCCACCCAGGTGGCGATCTCGGTCCGGGATGCCATCGAGAGCTTGGCCAGGATGTTGCTCACGTGCACGCTCGCCGTCTTGGTCGAGATGTACAGCTCGTCGGCGATGCCGCCGTTGGTGAGTCCACGGGCCACCAGCGTGGCGACCTCCCGTTCCCGAGGGGTGAGCGCCGTCGGCGAACCCGCCTGCCGCCCGTCGGCACCGAGCTGGGCCACCAGTCGATCCCGTCGCTGGCCGGGCCAGCAGCCGAGCCGGTCGAGCGCCGCCTGGAGATGGGGGCGTTCGTCGCCGCCGGCGGCGCGGGCCAGCCGGGCCCTGGCGACGTGCAGTTCGGCCTGGGCCACCACCGTCCGCCTCGTCCCGCGTTCGAGGGCGTCGGCGTAGGCGGCGTCCGCCTCGTCCATCCGGCCGGCCAACTCGGCCCGGATCCCGGCATGGGCCGGTTCCGACGTCCGCCCGGTCAACTCGTCGAGACGGGCCCGCAGCGCCTCACCCGGCCCGACCCGCACGAGCGAATCGAGGTGGCTGAGAACCAGGTCGAGCGCGAAGTCGACCCCCTTGGCGTGTTCGACCTCGGACAGCCAGGCGAGTAGCGGCTCGGTCAGACGGTGCTCCAGGAGGTCGGCGAAGGCCAGGATGGCGGTCGACCGGTCCGCCGGCGCGGCGGCGCCCGATGGTTGCTCGGCCAGCGTGGCGGCCGAACGCCTGGCGTCGTCGAAACGGCGGTCTTCCAGGGCGAACGTGGCCACGATCAGCTCCAGCTTCGGTATCTGCCCGAGATCCTCGACCGCGGCCTCCAGCTGGGACTGGAAGGCCTCCCGGTCGCCCTCGATCAGGGCGACGGTCAGCAGGGCCCTGCGGTAGTTGTCGACGGCGATCGAGCTCAGACCGGCTCGCTCACCGACACGCCGCATGCGTTCCACGTGGGCCCGAGCGTCGATCTCGACCCGCTGGATCGGGGTGTTGTTGAGCACCCGGGTGGCCACGACGTAGTCGTCGGCGGCCTCAGCGGCGTCGGCGACGGCCAACAGCTCGTTCATGCCCTCCCGGTCGGGTCCGTCCCACGTGACCATGGCGCTGGCCCGCTCGGCCCTGGCCTGGCGGGCGGCGCCGTCGGCCGCCGTGCCGACCCGCTCGGCCAGCGCAATCGCCCGGTCGGCGAGCTCGATCGCCTGCTGCTCCCGGCCACTCAACATGTGGTGCTGCGCCAGGTCGGCCAGCGCCTGGGCCAACGCCGGCCCCTCGCCGAGCGGCGCGGCGAGGGCGCCCAGCTCGGCTGCGGCCCGGTCGGCCGCAACCTCGTCGCCCCGCTCCCACTCGAGCCGGACACGGTAGTGCAGCACCTCGGCCCGGTCGGCCGGCGCGGTGCCGGTCAGCTCCTCCCAACGGTCGAGGTGGTGCAGGCCCGTGCGCTCCTGTCCGGTCATCCAGGCGCTGACGACGGCGATGCGCAGCAGCGTGACGTCGTCGGTGTGCTCGAGCAGGGCCTGCTCGGCGAAGGCGAGCGCCTGATGGGTGCGGCCGTCGTCGAGCGCCCGGGCGGCTGCGTCACGGGCGGCGTCGGCGGCCTGCTTGGTCCGCCCGGCCCTGGTGGCGTGGTGGACGAGGGCGACGACGTCGTCGGATCCGTCGGCCAGCAGGGCGTCGTGCACCGCGGCGTGGACCCGGCGGTGCTCGCGGGTGAACAGGCTGTCGGCCACCGCCTCCCGGACCATGTCGTGCCGGAAGCCGAACCGGTCCGGTCCGCTCTCGACCAGGATCCCGCGGTCGACGAGCTCCCGGAGGCGCCCGAGCAGGGCCCGCTCGTCGGCGTCGACGGCGGCGGCCAGCAGCTCGAAGGCGACCTCGGTGCCGAGAACGGCGACCGCTTCGGCCACCTCCCGCTCCTCGGCCGGGAGTCGCTCGATCTCGGGGCGGAGCATCTCGGCCAGGGTCCAGGGCAGGCCGGCGGTCAGGTCGGAGTCGTCGGCGAACGCCGATTCGAGCTCGGACAGCAACAGCGGGTTGCCGCCGGTGCGGGTGTGGACATGCTCGACGGTGGCGGCGTCGACCGGTCGACCGGCCGCGGCCAGGAACGCCTCGACCTCCTCCCGCCGCAACGGCTCCAGGCGGAACTGGGCCACCTGCGGGCGGCGTTCGGCCCGCTGCAGGAACGTGCTGGTCGGATGTCCGGGGTGGAGGGCGTTCGGCCGGTAGGTGATGAGGACCGTGGCGCCGAGCGGTCCGGCGGCCAACAGCCGGTCGATCACGTCGAGGCTCTCCGGATCGGCCCAGTGCACGTCCTCGAACAGGTAGATGCAGGGACCGTCGCCCGCGGTGCGGAGCGCCTCGGCCTCGGCCCGGATGCGGGCCGCAGCGCTCGATCCGTCGGTCTGGCCGTCCGGCTCGTCCTGTTCCGACTCGGCGGCGCTCGCCGGCGGGCCCGCCGGGCCGACGACGGAGCGGACGAGCTCGTAGGGGATGGGGGTTGCCCGGGGCACGGCCCCGCCGTGGATCAGCGCTGCGCCGTCGGGTGCGCTGGCGATGATCTCCTCGGCCAGCCTGGTCTTGCCGAGGCCGCTCTCGCCACCGATGAGGACGACCCCGGTTCGCTCGGCGTCGCCGAGCATGTCTGCGGCCGCCGCCAGTTCCCGGGCCCGGCCGACGAAGGGGCGGAGGCCGGACCGGGTCAGACGGACGGCCATGGCGTCCATGTTACCAAGCGGGTCGGGTTGACTCGGTTGGCCGCTGCGGTGACCGACGTCGCACCGCCCGGGAGGCCAGGGCGAGTGCCGCCACCGACGGTCGGGTGCGGCGGTGGCGGCGGGGGGCGGTTGAGAGGTTTGCCGCCCGCCACGCCGCCCGCCGGCTGCGGTCGGCACTGGAGAGGCCGGCCAGCTGCGCTGGGGTGATCGTTCGGCGATGCAGGTGCTCGTTCATGCAGAGCATGATCGGGCCATGAGGTAGGGCCCCACATCGGGCAACTGCCCAGTCGGCTACCTCATATCGGGGCTCCCGGCGTCCTGATGCCGGTTCGAGACCGGCCCCGCAGGTCCGACTCAGGCCCGCAGCAGGTTCCAGAAGACGACGGTGCCGTCGGTGGATCCGACGATGAGACCGTCGCCGTCCGGCGTGAACGCGGTGGCGATGGCGGCCCCGGAGTGACCGTCGAGCCGGCCGACCTCGGCCCCTGTTGCCGTCGACCAGATACGCACCGAGGATCCGTCGCCGGCGACCACCAACGACCCGTCTGGCGAGACGACGAGCTGTGCCTCGCGAGCCTTGACCGCGTCGAAGGCCGCCGTCACCTGGCCGGTGGCGACGTCGATCGACGTGATCTGACCTCCGAGATCGGCGCCGAGCACCGTTGCCCCGTCATCGGCGAAGGCGAGCGACCGGTACCCGCCGATCGCCGCCTGGTGCTCGGCCACCAGGTCGCCGGACGTCGTGTCCCAGATCCGGAGGGTGGAGTCGTTCGAGCTGGTGGC
>JBCCVL010000081.1:0-26024 GCA_039195375.1 Actinomycetota bacterium | reverse complement strand
GGGAGCCGGGCCGTGATCGAGCGCTACCGCCCCGTCGTCCGCCCGGTCTACCACGAGACCAACCTCGGTCAGGGGGCGGCGATCAACACCGGATTCGGTGCCGCCGACGGCGACCTCATCTGGTTCCTCGACGCCGACGACGCCCTCCTCCCGTCGGCCTGCGCCAGCGCAGCCGCCGCCTTCGAGGCCGACCCGAGGATGGCCAAGTTCCACACCCCGCTCGCCATCGTCGACGGCGAGGGCCGCTGGAACCGATCGACCCTGCCGGGCGAACCGGACCGGCTGGCCGAGGGGGATCTGCGAGACCACGTCTTCCGGTTCCGGGCCCACGGGTGGCCACCGATGAGCGGCAACGCCTACTCGGCCAGGGCGCTGAGCCAGGTGCTCCCCGTGCCGGCCGAGACGTACCGCCAGGCCGCCGACTCGTTCCTCAACGAACAGGTCGCCGTCTGCGGCCCGATCGCCCGGAGCTCCGAACCGGTGGCGGCCTACCGTCGGCACGGGAGCAACCAGTTCGCCGGGCGACCGGTGACCCTCGAGTGGCTCAGGACCAAGATCGAGCGGGAGTGCCGCTCCCACGAGCGCCTGGCCGTGGTCGCCTCGCAGCTCGAACTCGACGGCTACCGGCCCAACCCGGACGACGTCGACGACGTCGCCTTCATCGGCTACCGACTGGCCTCGCTCCGACTTGACCCGGCCGGTCACCCGGCCGTCGATCCGCACCGCCCAGACCGGCGATGGCGCTTGGTGAGGCGGGGCATCCGGGCCGGCTTCGCCAACCCCGAGCTGGCCACCACCGACCGGTTGGTCCGATCACTCTGGTTCCTGGGCATCGGCGCAGCCCCGGATCGACTCGTCCGCCGGCTGCTGGCCTGGTACCTCCCGGACGGTCCGAGCGACCCCGTGTGGCGACGGCGCCGCTCGGAGCCGGAGTCCGGCGAGGTACTGGTGAGGACGCCGACCACCTCCGAGCAGGATGAAGGAGAACACCGATGAGCGAACAATCCGGCCCGGCCACGAACGGGCAGGCAGATCCCGAGGTCACGATCGTGGTCACACCGAGAGAGCGGTTCGGGCTGAGCCGGGCCTCACTCGAGTCGATCTACGCCAACACCAGCGTCGGCTTCCGGCTGGTGTACGTCGACGGCAACGCCCCGTCGCGCACGGCCGCCTACCTGCGCTCCGCCGCGACCGACCTCGGCTTCGAGCTGATCTCGTCGCCCGAGTACCTGTCGCCGAACCGGGCCCGCAACCTCGGCCTCGCCGCGGTGACCACCCCGTTCGTCGTCTTCGTCGACAACGACCTGGTCGTGGCCGACGGCTGGCTGGAGCACCTGTTGGCCTGCGCCGAGGAGACCGGCGCCCCCATCGTCGGTCCGCTGTACATGGAGGGCGACCCCGAGCACCACGTGATCCACATGGCCGGGGGCGACTACGAACTCGACGGTGAGAGCGGGCATCGTCGTTTCTCGACCGTGCACCGCCTGCAGGGACAGCGGCTCGACGAGATCGACACCGAACTGGTGCGCGAACCGGTCGGCTTCGTCGAGTTCCACTGTCTTCTTGCCCGCACCGAGTTCGTCCGCTCGATCGGCGGGTTCGACGAGGCACTGCTGTCGACCAGGGAGCACCTGGACCTCTGCCTCATCGCATCGGAGCGTGGTGAGCTCGTGTACTTCGAGCCGTCGTCTCGGGTCACCTACCTGACCCCGCCGCCGATCGACCGGGCCGACATCTCGTTCTTCCTCCGACGCTGGAGCGAACGGTGGAACGAGGCCAGCCTCGACCACTTCTGCGCCAAGCACGGGATCGCACCGACGTACCGCGACCGGATGGTCGGGATGCGGGCCCGACGCCAGCTCCTGCTCCGCCCGGTGAGGACCGCAAGCGCCAAGCTGCTGCCCGGTCCGATCGACCGGTTCGCCATGCGGGTGATGGCCCGACTCGAGCGCGAGATCAACCGGGCCCTGTTCCGCATCCCCCGCTACGCCCGCTGACCACCCGGGACGAGCCGATCGACGCGTCCGACCAACCCCCGCAGGACACGCTGCGCCAGCAGGTGTACCGAAGCGGTCGGTTCCTGGTGGCGCGCCAGCTGATCGGCCTGGTCATCAAGCTGGTCGGCATCCTCGTCGTCACCCGGCTGATCGGGCCGGAGGCGTACGGCCTGTTCGCCGCGGTGGCGGCGGTCGCCGCCGTCCTGGCCACGATCGCCGTGTTCGGGATCGACGTCCAGCTCGTACGCTCGCCCGGCTCGGCCGCCGACGACACGGCCTTCGCCGTGCTGGTCGGATCGTCGGTGGTCATCGGTGGGCTGGCCGCGCTCGCCGCGCCCCTGCTCGGCTCGTGGTTGCAGGACGACGGCGTGGTTGCCCCGATGCGGACGGTCGCCGTCCTCCTCCCCCTGCTGGTGATCGGCGCGCCGGCCAGGGCCAGGCTGGAGCGGGAGCTCCGCTTCGACGTGGTCGCCCGCAACGAGCTGGCGGCCGACATCGCCGTCTACGTGGTCTCGATCCCGCTGGCCGTGGCCGGTGCCGGGGTCTGGGCGCCGATCGCCGGCCTGCTGGCTCGCAACGCCATGCTGGTCGTCACCTCGTCGCTGGCCGCCCGCTACCTCCCCCGGCCGGTGGTCGATCGTGGTGAGCTGGTGGCGCTCGCCCGGTTCGGGACCGGGTACTCGGCCGCCAAGTGGTTCTCGCTGGTCGGCCGGCTGGTCAACCCGATCGTGGTCGGTCGGGTCCTCGGACCGGTCGGCGTCGGCCACGTCGCCGTCGCCAGCCGGATCGTCGAGCAGCTCGGGGCGGCCAAGCAGGCGACGATGCGGCTGGCCATCGCCGCGTTCGCCAAGCTCGGTGACGACCGCGACCGGCTGCGGGCCGCCCACGCCGAGGGGGTCCTCGTCCAGGTCGTCGGATCGGTGCCGCTCTACGCCGCGGCAGCGTTCCTCGCCCCCTGGTTGGTCCCGACGGCCTTCGGCCAGGACTGGGCGCCGGCGGCCGAGTTGCTCGGCCTGCTGGCGATCGCCGCATCGGTCGGCACCCTGTTCAACCTTGGGCCGCCGTTCCTGCAGGTCCGAGGCCGCAACGGGCCGGTGGTGCGGCTCCGGGGCCTGCAGGTGGCGTCGCTGCTGGGGTTCACCCTGCTCCTGGTCCCACCCCTCGGGGTGGTCGGCTACGGTCTGGCTCGGCTGATCCGGACCATCCCGTTCCTGACGTTGCATCGGGAGCTGCTGCGGTGGTTCCAGCCGACCTACCGGTCCGGCGCCCGTTGGGTGCTGGCCCTGTTGCCGGTCATGACCGCGGCCTGGTGGCCAGGCGAGGTGCGTCCAGTGCTGCTGTTCGGGCCGGTCGCCCTGGCGTCGCTCCCGTCGACCAGGCGGGAGCTGCGGTCGGTCGTCGCCCAGGTCGTCGGTCGCCATCGTTCCTCGACGACGGACGCCCGGGAGCCCGATGGCCGGTGACCCGCTCCCCGAAGGGATCAGGCTCGCCGCAGGCGACGACGAGATCAGGCTCGCCGCAGGCGACGACGAGATCAGGCTCGCCGCAGGCGACGACGGACCCGTCGGACCAGCCCGACCCGGTCGACCGCGAGCCCGTGGGCGAGCTGGGTGGCCAGACCGAACGTGGCGCCCGGGGGGTTGAACGGCTCGGCCAGCAACCGCTCGTCGGCGAGGGCGATCAGCTGACGTCGGTGGTCGCCGGTGCGCCGTCGCTCCGGGTCGACGGCCAGCAGCAGCCCGATGGTCCGAGCCGAGTTGATGGGGATCATCCGGTGGTGGCGGTTGAGGTCGTAGAGCTGTTCCTTGGCGGCCTGCCAACCGGCCAGGCGTTGCTCGATGTAGAACCGGTCACGCCAGTCGACCCGGTCGGCCGGGTCCTGGCCGTCCTGGTGCTCGGCCACCGAGGTCAGCCAGGCGGTCAGGGCCGACCGGTTGACGGTGCCGGCCGGTTCGCCGACGTGGTCGGCCAGCAGCGCCGACAGCGCCGCCGGGTCATCGATCTCGGCGGGGAGCACCCGCTCCTTGACCTTGCCGACACCGAGGCCCTGACCCCCGAACTCGATGCCGGTGAAGTGGTCGCGAACGCCCTCGACGAAGGGGAGGGCATCGCCGTCGGACACGTGGCCGCCGGTGTGGGCCCTGGCCAGTCGGAGGCGGTCGGGATCGGCCGGCCGGCCCGACACCCGCCGGTGGTCGAGGCCGACCGCCGCGGCCAGGCGGGGAGGGACGACGCGGTCGGCCACCGACATCCTGGCCGAGATCCGGGTGTAGGGGGCGATGTCGACGCCGGCGGCGAGCGCCGCGGCCAGCACCAGCCGGGAGTCGGCACCGGCGGTCAGCCCGAGGTGTCGGGGCCCGTCGCCCGGAGCCCGGAGCATGGCCTGGCCGACGGCCTCGACGAACGCCGTCATCGCCGTCTCGTCATCGAGGCGGGCGAGGGTGAGCTCCGCCGGCGGCACGACCAGGCGGCGCCAGCGGGCGGTGCGGTCGATCAGGTCGAGGCGCTGCGACGGCAGCAGCCGTCTGGCCCCGTCGAGGGTACCGAGCGGGGGGACGACCCACGACAGGCCCCGCTCGTAGACCAGGTCACGGGGCTCATCCCGATGCTCGGGCGACAGCTCACCCAGGATCGCCGGACTGCTCGACGCCAGCACCGAGCCGTCGTCGTCGATCATCCAGTGACAGGTCAGCTGGGCGGTGGCGTCGGGGTGGAGCTCGCCGTTGCCGATCAGCGTCCACCGACCGGCCCAGCCCTCGACCACCCGCCCGACCGCCGCGGTCGGAGAGGTGGCCAGCTCGTCGACCGGGTCCGGACGATCCGGCCGGGTCTGACCGGCCAGGCCGAGCAGCAGCCAGGTGATCCCGTCTGCATCGGTCGCCCTGGCCAGCGGGAGCTCGGGGCAGTGGCTGACCACGAGGCCGGACGGGAGCACGATCGCCGACCACCCTGGTCCGAGGCGGTGGGGTCGAGCGCCGACGACGTACTGCCGGCGATGCAGACCGATGTCGGGGTCGGCGCTCACCGCCGACCCCCTCGCTCGGCCACCCGCTCGAAGTAGTCGACGAAGGCGTCGGTCTGGGCGTCGAGGTCGAACCGTTCGACCACCCGCCGACGGCCGGCCAGACCGAGGGTCAGGCGGAGGTCCGGCTCGTCGTCGAGCCGACGAAGGGCGTCGGCCAGCGCCACGGGCTGGCGGCGGGGGACCACGATGCCGGTCTCGCCGTCGACGACGTTCTCCCGGAGCCCCTCGGCGTCGGTGCAGACCACCGGCAGCGCCATCGCCTGGGCCTCGAGCACGGCGTTGGCGAACCCCTCGCTGTGCGACGGGTGCAGGAACGCATCGGCCCAGGCCAGTTGCCGATCGACCTCGTCGGCGTCGCCGCGGCCGAGCAGCTCGACCGACCGCTCGAGGCCGAGGTCGGCGATCGTCCACCGGAGCTGTTCCTCGGCCGGGCCGTCGCCGACCAGCCGGTAGCGGATCCGTCTGCCCTCGTCGCGGAGATGGGCGACCGCGACGAGCCCGTCGACCAGGCCCTTCTTCCAGTGGAGCCGACCGACGCTGAGGAGGCGGAGCTCGTCGTCGGCAGCAGCCCCTCGCCCGGCCCGGTCCGGCGGGGTGAACCGGTCGACGTCGACCGCCGGGGGGATGATCGTCCACGCCAGGTCCGGCGGGGCGCCCCGACGCCCGGCGACGGCGACGAGATCGCAGCCGAGGGTGTGGGCGCCATCGAGCGCCGGCCACAGGTGATCGTAGAAACCGGCGTCGTCGAGCCCGGCGTAGGCGAGGTCGTAGCCCCGGAACGAGGAGCTGAACCCGGCGTCGACCGCGTCGGCCACGTGCGTCCTGGCCCGGGCCAGGTCGCCGAACTGGAAGTGGACGACGTCGGGATCGAGGGCGACGACCCGCAGATCGAACAGGATCCGGCCGAGGAGGTGCCGGTCCAGGAGGTGCCGGTCGAGGGGGTGCCGGTCGCCGACGGTCCGCCGGCGCTCGGCCAGGATCGCCTTCGCCAACGGCCGGGCCAGCGCGAGCCGCCGGCGACGGAGACCACCGACCGCGGTCCCGGTTGCGGCGGCAACGAGCGCAGCGGGCCGCCCCCGGTCCGGCCACGGGTGGACCCGGCCCCGCATCGCCGCCCGGTCCAGATGCGACCAGGCGTCGCTGTCGTCGTCGGCGATCTGGCACAGCACGTCGACGTCGACCGAGCGGGCGAGCAGGGCCGCCACCTGTTTGGCCAGGAACGGCTCGTTCGGGAAGCGGTCGACGACCATGACCACCCGCAGGCTCATCGTCGACCGGCCGGGCGTCGATGGTGTCTGGCGTGAGCCTCGGCCAGCACGGCCACCAGCGCATCGGCGTTGGTCGAGGCGTCGTAGTTGGCCAGCGCCCGTGCCCGGGACGCAGCGCCGAACGCCGCCCGTCTGGGCTCGTCGTCGAGCAGGGTTGCGATCGCGGCGGCCAGGTCGGCGTCGTCCGGTCCGACGAGGAGGCCGTTGACCCCGTGCTCGACCATCTCGGGGATGGCGCCGACCGGCCGGGCCACGATGGGCAGCCCGGCCATCATCGCCTCGATGACGGCGTTCGGCGCCATGTCGATCTCGCTCGGGAACACGAACATCGCCGACTGCCGCAAGATGGACCACAGCCGGGGATCGCCGGGCTGCAGGTCGTCGATGACCTCCACCCCCGGCCCGGAGTCGGGTCGCTCCCAGGTGATCATGGTCAGGTCGAGCCGGTCGGCGAGCTCCCGGTGATGGACCCGGAGCAGCTGCAACCCGCCCTTGCGGGCCAGGCTCCGGCCGATGAAGACGGCGCGGGGTCGACCGCTGGCGATGACCCCCGGCGCCGGCCCCGGATCGAACCGGGGCGCATCGATGCCGAAGGGGAGGACCCGGAGCTTGTCGTCGGGGAGGTCGTAGTCGTCGCGGAGCGAGCCGGCGGCCCACCACGAATTGGCGACCACGAGGTCGGCGGCCCGGTGGACCCGCCGCTCGAAGGGCTTGGTTGCGGCCACCGTGAACCGGGTGAACGGCGTCGGGCGGCGGCCCGGCAGCCGGTAGCCGTTCTGGGCGTTGGTCGTGTCGAGGCTGACCACCGTCGGGTGCCGGCGCCACCGGTCGGCGCTCAAGAGACCGGCGTTGTGGGTGTAGAGGTGGATGACGTCGATGCCGGGGAGGTGGGCCTCGAGCAGCCGAGCGAGGCCGGCGCTGCGGACCAGCTGGGCCCGGAGCGGCTGGAGGTCGAGGTCGAGCCGGGCCAGGCCGGGGACGGCGGCACCGGCCAGCCGGGCCGCCAGGCCAGGTGGGGCGAGATCGAGGAAGACCGGCTCGATGTCGGACCGGCCGGCGAGCACCGACCGGAGGTGATGGTGGACGGTCACGTGGCCGCCGATGTTCTCGTTGATGAACAGGACCCGCATCGCCGTCACCGCCCGGCCGCCCGGGCCAGCAGCTCGTCTATCAGGGTCAGGAACCGCTCCCTCGACGCCTGCTCGGTCAGTCCCTCGGCCACGGCGGCCCGACCGGCGGCCGAACAGCGCGCCTGCAGCTCCGGGTCGGCGAGCAGCCGCCCGATGACCTCGGCCATGCCATCGACGTCGCCCGGCTCGACCAGCAGACCGGCCGAGCCGAGCACCTCGACCGCCCCGCCGTGGTTGGTGGCCACCACCGGGATCCCGAGCGACATCGCCTCCAGCACCGACAGGGGTCCGGCCTCGGGGTCGACGCTGGCGCTGACGGCAACCGACCAGTGGGCCATCGCCGCCAGCGGCTCCTGGTGGTGCCCGACGAAGTGGACCCGGCCGGCCAGATCCGGGCGGGCGGCCCGGTCCCGCAGCTGCGCGATGTACGCCTCGTCCTTCGGGAAGCTCCCGCCGAGGACCTCGAGCTCGACATCGGGGAGGCCGGCGACGGCCTCGAGCAGAACGTGGTGCCCCTTCCAGGGCGTGACCTTGGCGTTGATGCCGATCACCGGGCGGCCAGCAGACGACCGGTTGGCCGGTTCGACCGGCCAGGCGGTGCCGTTGCGGATCACCGTGGTCGACACGCCGAGCTCGATCGGGAGGGCGGCGGCCGCCCGCGACACGGCGGCCGCCGCGGCCAGGCGCCTGGTCGCGAGCCGGGCGACGAGGCGAAGGTCCGACCGGACGACGACGTCGTGGACCAACCACAGGGCCGAGCGGGAACGCCGGCCGAGCGCGATCGCGGGGAGGGCCAGGAGGCCGTTGACGACCAGGACGTCGCCCCGGTCGGTCCGGCGGTTGATGATCCAGGCGGCCCGGAGCCACCGGCCGAGCATCGTGACCGCCGCCACCGGCCGGGAGCCGGACGGGAGCTGGAGGTCGGGGATGACGACGGGGTCGACGCCGAGCGCCCGGAGCCGCTCGGCCAGGAATCCCTCGGGGCAGGCGGCCTCGACCGAGCGGCCGCTGGCCACCAGGTGCTCGGCGTAGCGCAACGCCACCAGCTCGGCGCCGGAGCCGGACCGGCTGTGGCCGACGAGCACGACGGACCCCGGCGCCCCCGACGACCCGCCGTCGGCGGGGTCGTCGGTCATGGCCGCACGACGGTCGTCGCCGGCCAGCGGCCCGGCGACGCGGAGGCGGAGCGCTGCCGCCACATAGACGACGAGCGCAACCACGGCGGCCAACGTCCAGTGGGTCACCCGGTCGGCGAGCGCGCCGACGCCAAGCCCGGCCACCACCGCCGGGACGACCCGGAGCAGTGGCCCGAAGGAGAGCGGGCCGATGTCGGGGATCCCCCGCACCAGCAGGACCATCCCGATCAGGACGATGACCTCGGTGACGACCGTCGTCACCGCTGCACCCTGGATGCCCCAACGGGGGATGGCCCACAGGTTCAGGCCGACGTTGACCGCGAGGCCGACGAGTGCCAGGTAGGGGTACCGGCCATGGCGGGCGGTTGCGGTCAGGATCGTGAGGCCGATGACGGAGCCGATGGCCAGGCTCTCGCCGACGATCAGCAGCTGGAGCACCCTCCCGGTCGAGCCGTCCGCGCCGAGATAGGCCGACCCGTACAGCAACTCGACGGCATCGGAGGCGAACAGGGCGAAGCCGACCACGAGGCCGCCGACGGCGAGGGCGAGCAGGCCGACCGCCTGGTCGATCGTCCGGCGGACGTCGCCCGGTCGGGCCGGCCACGCCGTGACCAGGACGGTCAGCAGCGGGGCCGAGACGCTCAGGGAGATGAAGTGCAGGACGTCGACGAACTTGAAGGCGATGCCGTAGATGGCCACCGCCGTGAAGTCGGCCAACTTCGACAACATGATCGAGTCGACCCGGAAGTAGAGCGTGGCCAGCGCAGCCCCGACCGAGATCGGCACGGCCTCGCGCAGCAATCGCCGCCAGAGCCCGAGCCGGATCGAGTAGGTCATCGGCTGGAGCCGGAGGGCCCGCGGCACCTTGACCAGGGCGATCAGCAGCTCGGCTGCGATGGCGGGGAGCAGGAAGAGGAGCAGCCCGCCATCGGCCACGACGACCGCCGCGATCAGGGCCAGCTGACCCGAGCGGCCGACGATGGCGGCCCCGGCGACGATGCCCATCCGCAGCCGGGCCTGGAGCACGATCTCGTAGGCGTGCGACGTGGTGGCGACGATGACGACGAGCCCGGCGATGGCGGTGGCGGTCACGATCTCGCTCGGGTAGCCACCGACGACCGTGAACAGCACCGCGGCGGCGTAGCCGACGAGCCCGAGCAGCGACCGGAGCACCACGTAGCTGCCGGCGAACCGCTGCGGGTCCTCGGCCCCGGGCATCACGCCGGCCAGGGCCACCCGACCGAGGCCGAGGTCGGTGATGATCGTCATCATGCCGAGGAGCCCGAACACGAAGGTGAAGCGGCCGAACTGATCGGCGTCGAGCGTGCGGGCGACGATGATGGTGCCGGCCCAGCCGAACACGGCAACGACGAGGCGGCCGACCACGAGGGAACCGGCGTTGCCGAGCCAGCCCTCGTCGTCGGAGGCGTCGGTCGACCGTCGGTCGGTCGGGGCGGCCGTCGACTCGATCACACCGACAGTCCGAGTGTGCGGTAGACGTCGAGGGTCGCGGCCGCGGTGGCCGACCAGGACAGCCGACCGGCGGCGATCCGACCCCGCTCACCGAGCTCCCGCCTCCGATCGTCGTCGTGCCACAGCTCGCCGATCACCTTGGCCAGCTGGTCGACGTCGCCTGGTCGGACCAACTCGGCACCGTCGGCCGCCACGTCCGGCAGGCCGCCGACGGCGCTGGCCACCACCGGACGGCCGCGGGCCATCGCCTCCAGCGGCGGGAGGCCGAAGCCCTCGTAGTGCGAGATGTAGGCGACGACGTCGGCCGCAGCGAGCAGGGGTTGGAGATCGTCGGTGGCGACGTAGCCGAGGTGCTTCGCCCCGGTCGGCGCCCGGCCGTCCGGGTCGGCGCCGGCCAGGACCAGGGGCACGTCGTTGGCGGCACACGCTTCGGCCAGCATGGCGACGTCCTTGCGTGGCTCGATCGTGGCCAGCTGCAACACGAAGCGATCCGGTAGGGCGTGGCGCGCTCGGACCCGGTCGACGTCGGCCGGTCGGAACGGATCGACGATCGCCGGTGCCGCCAGGGGGATGACGGTGGCCGTTCGCCCGAAGTGGTGCTCGATGCGCTCGGCGGTGAACGCCGAGACCGCGATCAGGGCGTCGGCCCTGGCGATCGACCGGCGGACGACGAGTCGCTCGCCCGCGGCCCGATAGCGGGAGAAGGCCAACGGGACGTCGAAGACCGACAGGTCGTGGACGGTCGACACGGTCGGGCTCGACGACCACAGGGGCAGGTCGACGTCGAGGCCGTGGATCAGGTCGGCATCGTTGATCGGTCGCAGTCCCTGGGCCACGCGGCGAGCGCCGCGGCTCGGTGGCCGGGTGATCGCCTCGATCCGGTCGGGCAGCAGTCGGGACGCGCTGGTTTGGACGACCGCCCGCAGCTCGGCCGTCGTCTGGTCGACGATCGCGTTCAGGAGCTCGCGAATGTAGGTCTGAACGCCGCTGCCGTCTGGTTCGAGGGCGAGTCCGGAGAAGGCGACTCGGCTCGGTCGATGGATGTCACCACCCCCAACATCAGATAGAAGTACAGGTCGAGCGGAAAGATCTCCCAGTAGGTGGCCACGGTGGCGGCGACGATCGCGCCGAGCACCGAGGCGATCCAGCCGTCGATGAGCGCCCGATCGGACGGCCGGGCCCGCGTCCGCACCTCGCGGGCCCCGCCGATGACGTGGCGGAGCACGAGGATCGTCAACCAGAGTCCGAGCGGGCCGAGTTCGAGCAACCGTTTCACGTAGTAGTTGTCCGGCTGGTACGGACGGAGGTCTGGCGGCAGGCCGAAGTTCGCCTCGTTCTCGCCGCCGAGGTCCGCCGCCACCTCGGCCGCCGAGCCCGTGGTGGCGATCCCGGCCCCGAACGGCTCCGACGTCACCGCGTCGACGACCAGCGACCACCCGTCGACCCGCTCCTCGAACGAGCTGGCCGACAGGACGGCGCTGATCAACGTGGCCGGGGCCAACGCGACCAACAGCAACAGCAGCGGCGTGACCGACAGCACGGCCCGGTAGTTGCGGGCCAGGTGGTAGAGGGTGGCGACGGCCAGGGCGACGAGGGCGGCTCGCACCACCGCAGTGAGGACGCCGACGACCAGGATCGGCGTACTCACGAGGAACAGCCGGTTGCGCAGCCGCAGCGGCTCCCGCAGGGCGACGGGAACGGCGATCGCCAGGACGAACACGACGTAGAAGGCGAACGGGAACGGCTGCTCGAAGGTGGAGAACGAACGCAGGACCGAGTCACCGGTGGTGCGGATGACCGTGTTGAAGTCGTAGCCGAGGGCGTTGAGTGCGCCCTGCCCGACGGCTTGCTGGAAGATCCCGGCGAGCGACGTGACCACCGCACCGACCATCAGGATCGTGACCAGGTGGTCGCGCTCCCGCCCGTCGAGCGGGCAACGCCAGATGGCCAGCGCCAACAACAGGTAGAAGTGGTCGACCTTGAGCCCGGCGACGAGGAACGGAAGCGACGAGCGCCCGGCGGTGGCGAGCGTGAGGGCGACGATGGCGAACGTCGGGACGACCCAGGCCGGTACGGGGGTACGGACCGCCGGCCGGGCGGAACGGGGCGCGACGACGGTGGCGCCGAGTATGAGCAGCACCAACGCCTCCTTCCAGCCGGCCCGGAGGTCGGGCCCGTCGACGAGGAGCAGCACGCCGTCGAACGGGGCCAAGGCGGCCAGGACGAGGACCCCTCGTTGGGGGCGGAGGACCAGGCTGCGGAGCAGGGCGGCGACCGGAACTGCGAGCACGAGAACTGCTGCCAGCAGCATCAACACAGCGTACGCAGCGGCCCGGTCGTGAACTTGAGCGAATCGGCCCGTCGAATCCGGCGGCTCCACGGCGTCCGCTCGGCTGGGGGCGTCGGACCGATCAGTCGGGTGGTGGCGCCAGGTACCAGGCCGACCCGAGCCACGGGGTGTCGACCTCGGTGAGGTCGACGTCGGCGAGGACGAAGCGGGCCGGCTCCCGCCCGTTCAACGATACGAACGACTCGGCGTGGACGGCGATGTCACGGCCGGCGTCGGCCTCCAGGCTCCTGGCGAACTGGATGATCATGTCGGGGCGGGTCGCCATCTTGTCGATCTGCCGGGGACGGAGGTGGTCGTCGAGGTCGACGGCGCGCTCGGTCCCGTCCGGCTCGCGGATCGTCAGCGCCAGGGTGCCGTCCTTGTCACGGAGCTTCATCCGCCAGGAGAACCGGTGCCCGTCCTCGCTCCAGAGGACGTCGGTCGACGCGAGGTGGTGACGCAGCGGCACGGTGACCTGGATGGCGATCCAGGCCGCGGCGAGCCCGACGAGCACGTTGCGCCACCGTCGATCGGTGGTGGTCGCGGCCGGCGCCCTGGCGGCGGCAGGCGACGGTGACCCGATGCGACGATCGGCGACCAGCCACGCCGTCAGGCCGAACCCGACGGCCGACACCAGCACGTGCACGGGGACGACGGTTGGGAAGAACCAGGCGCCGACCGCGGCTCCGGCGAGCGAGGCCAGCACGGTCGGTCGGCGGCGTTGGTCGTCGGGGTCGCGGAGGGTGGCCACGACGCGGCGAGGCCAGTCGCAGGGCAGGAAGATCGTCGTGGCCAGGATCATCAGCCACGGGAAGACCCCGATGCTGAACAACCGAGCGTTGAGCACGTGGAACGCCACGACGCACAGGAAGGCGACGGCCCGGGTACGTCGCCACAGCAGCAGCCAGACGACGGTGAGATCGAACACGGTCGAGGCGACGGCGAGGGCCTGGCCGACCGGTTCCCGGGTCAGGATCGGGCCGAGGAGGGGCACATCGCCAGACGCCGCCAGCCAGGCGACCAGCGGGCGTCCAGCCAGCCACTCACCGCTGAGCTTGGCCACGCCGCCGAACACGTAGGGCACGGCCAGCTGGAAGGCGATGAGGTCGACGGTCAGTTCGGGCACGGGCCGGTCGGGTCGCCTGGCGAGCGTCAGTGCGTTCCCCGCCGGCACGAGGACCAGCAGGAACGCCAGCAGCGCCATCAGGTACATGTGGTTGAGGTACTGCGACTTGTCGAGCAGCAGGGTGTAGCCAACCGTGGTCAGGCACAGGGCGGCGGCGGCCCGGTGCCGGATGCCGCTGGCCAACCAGAGCCCGGCCAGGATCATCACCATCCAGGGCAGGGCGCGGAACGGCTCGGGGAGCGGCTGAACGGCGTCGAACGGCCAGTAGGTGAAGGTCTGCTCGTCGCCTCCGTAGTAGCGATCGACCCAGCCACGGTCGAGGTAGCGGATGCCCTCCCAGGCGACGATGAGCCCGAAGCCGATGCGCAGGAAGCCGAGCGACGCTCCGTCGACCATCCGGACCGGCGAGCGGCCCGACCGTTCGTCGGCGGGGGCTGGCGCCCCGGCGGTGGTCGGCCGTTCGGCCGACGGCGCGGGTCCTGCGACGACGGCCACCGGGCCGCTCGCGGATTCAGTCGTCGTCATCGCCGCCGTCGTCGTCATCGTCGTCGTCGGTTGTCGTCGTGGTCGGTTCGGTCGTCGTCGTGGTCGGTTCGGTTGTTGTCGTCGTCGGTCGGGTGGTCGTCGTGGTCGGCCGGCTCGTCGTCGTGGTCGGTCGGGTGGTCGTGGTGGTGGTCGGCTTGATCGTCGTCGTGGTCGTCGTGGTCGTCGTGGTCGTGGTCGTGGTGGCGGTCGTGGTGCTGCCCGTGGTCGCCACCGAGGACGGCGTCGAGGACGACGTCGTGGCCGGCCTCGTCGTCTGCGGTGGATCGGTGGTCGCCGGTGCGCTGGTCTCGGTCGTCGACACGCCTGGCGACGCCGCCGGGCCGTCCGTCGTGAAGGCCGACTGCCCCCCTGAAGGAGCCGGCGCCGCCTGCTGCTCGCTCCCGCTCGGGCCATCGCCGGCGCCGACGATCACCGTCACGCCGTCCTGGCCGACCAGGATCCGCAACGTCGCGCCATCGGCGGCGGCATCGACATCGTCGGCGCCATCCACATCGTCATCGCCATCGTTGGCGTCATCGACATCGTCGGCGTCGCCCGTCAGACGGACGAGATCCCACCCGTCCGACCGGTCGCTGACCCGCCAGGCGCCGGAGACGGTCAGCTCGTGGGTGACCGACCCGTCGAGGGCCATCACCCGATGGACGAACACCAGCTGGCCGTCGACCAGTGACGAGGCGAACGACTCGCCGCGCTCCCAGTTGACGGCGACCTCGACCGGAACGCCGATCGCGCCGGTGCCGAGCACGAGCTGGTGCCGCCTCCGGTTGAGGGCATGGTCGCCGCCGAGGGCGACGAGGCTCGATGCCAGGCGGGACTGGGCGGCCAGGATCTCGGCCGGTGCGGCCCGTCGTTCGATCAGGACCTCCAGCTCCTCGATGCGGCGCGAGGCGGCGATGTCGGCGTCGAATGCGCCGATGACCGGCTCCATCGCCAGCTTCGTCCCGTAGAGACGGTCACCGGGCATGGCGGCCGATGCCATGATCAACAGCGCAGCGGACCCGATCAGCACGACCAGGACCGCAGCGCTGAGCACCAGCCGCCGCTGGGTCTCCCAGCGATCCGACGGCTGCTCCTCCGGCTCGGTCTCCAGCTCCTGGCGGATCCGCTCCAGATGGGTGGCCCGCACCTCGTCGGGCAGCTCCTGCGTGCTCAACGCCTGGAGCCGCTCGACGAGCTCGAAGGGATCGCCGCTCATGCCGGCCGTCCCGACTTGCCGCGAAGCTCCAGGTAGTGACGCAGGCGTCGCTCGGCTCGACCCGCCATGGCGTAGACCGCAGCCCTGGTCGAGCCGATGACCTCCGCGATCTCGTTGCCGTCCAGCCCCTCGACGTGCTTGAGGTGGATGACGAGTCGCTGATCCGGGGTCAAGAGTGCCAGCGCGGCCTCGAGGCTCGGGTCGAGGCCGAGGTCGTAGTCGGGTGGCTCATTGACCGTCTCGGGGATCTGGGCGAACGGCACCGCGGGTCGCCGACCCCGGTAGCGCTGGATGTCGAGGCAGTTGAAGCGGACGCTGGCGTACAGCCAGGCCTGCAGACTCCGTCCCTCGGCCGGCAGCTCATCGGTGCGGGCGAGCTCGAGGAAGGCCTGCTGCACCGCATCCTGGGCCTCGTGGAAGTCGCCGAGCATGCGGAGGGCGAGGCGGAACATGCGGTCGGCCATGAGGCCGTAGAGGTGCTCGAAGATCGCCGGGGTGCGAGACCCGAGGTCACGGGCCACGTCATCGAGGGGGTGGACCGATCGGGTGGCGGCGACGGCCAGCACGGTGGGCTCATCTGGCGCAGCCTCCGACTCCTCGACGTCCGCCTCGGACTCCGGTTCCGGCTCGATCCCGTCGTCAGCCGGTTCGGTCGACTGTCCCTTGTAGCCAAGCACTGCAATCCATGGTCCCGGACCGACGAAGGCTGCCATGCCCCCTCACCAGACCGCTGATGCTACCAGCGTCGACAGCCATGGCTGCTGAGGGAACCGACCCACCTGAGCGACCGGCGAGGGGTGGGACGTCGTTCGACGCCTGCGGTCGACCCCGGCGCGGGGTCCGCGTCACACCGGCCGACTACCGTCGAACTCGACGGCTCCGTCCTGGGACGGCCCGAGCCGTCGTCAGACCGATGGACCGACTTCGAACACCGCACGCCGGCGCCCTCGCCGCCACCCGTGCGGCGCGATGACCGTCTCCGTCGTCATCGCTGCGCTCGCCGTCCTGCTCGCCGTCGGCGCCCTCGTTGCCCTGGCCATCCTCGCCCTTCGACTCGCCGACCGGGACGCGACCACACGACCGGACGGGCCACCCCGCCCCGAGATCGGTCGACGTCGGACCCGCCGACCGACCAGGCTCGAACGGGGAGCCGAGGGTGAGGCCATCGTCAACCGGGTGCTGGCCGACCTCGATCCGACCGTCTACGTCGTCCGCCGCAACCTGTGGCTCCCCCACGAACGCGCTCCCGACGGCAAGACCGAGATCGACCACCTCGTCGTCTCGGTTGCCGGGATCGACGTCATCGAGACGAAGAACTGGCGCGGCGACATCAGCGGCACCACCGGCGCCCGCTCGTGGACCGTGCACTTCCCCGATGGCACGAGCGAGGACCGGGCGAACCCGATCCGACAGAACGAGATCCACCGCCAGGCCGTGGCCGACGCCGCCGACGTCACCCTCAGCAAGGTGGCTGGCATCGTCGTGATGACCGGCCCGGGACGCGTCCCGCCCGAGCTGCACGTCGGCAACGTCATCTACCCGGCGGAGCTCCAGGCTCGCATCGGTCAGCACGCCGGTCGCGGGCTAACGCCTGAGGAGATCCAGCGGGTCGTCGCCGCACTGGACGCCGCCGTCGTGTCGCCGAGACGACCGGTCGATCCCTGACCGATTGGCGTCGCCCACCTCCGATCTGCGGGGTCAGCGACGTGTTTCGAACACGAATCCATCGAAGCCGTCGGCTGCGATCTCACCGAGGCGGTCGAAATACTGCGAGCCCCGCAGGTGGGCGAGGAACTGGCGGGGCTTTCCCGGGATGTTGGCCCCGGTGTACCACGACTTGGTCCGTGGATAGAGGGTGCGTTCGGCCATCGAGGTGATCTCGTGGTCCCAGCCGGCCTCGGCCTCCTCGGTCGGCTCGATGGCCCCGAGCCCGGCCTCGTCGAGATGACGGATGCACTCGGCGATCCACGCCGTCTGCCGCTCCCCGCCCAGTGGCATGGTGAACAGCACGCCGGGTGACCCCGGGCCATGGATCATGAACAGGTTCGGGTACCCGGCGATCATCATCCCGAGGTAGGTGTCGAAGCGGGCGTCCCACTTCTCGGCCAGGGGCACGCCGCCACGACCCTTCGGGTTGATCTTCAACATCGAGCCGCTGACCGCGTCGAAGCCGGTTGCCAACACCAGCACGTCGATCGGGTGCTCACCGTGCTTGGTCAGCACGGTCGATTCGGTGAACGCCTCGATCGGGTCCTCCCGCAGGTCGACCAGCGACACGTTGTCCCGGTTGTAGGTCTCGAAGTACCCATTGTCGAGGATGAGCCGTTTCGTGCCGAAGTGGTAGTCGGGCAGCAGTTTCTTGGCCGTCTCCGGGTCATCGACGATCGAGCGGATCTTGCTACGGACGAACTCCGACACCTCGTCGTTCAGCTCCTCGTCGACCAGCACACCGACGTAGCTGTTGATGGCGAGGTGCATCCCACCCTCGTCCCACATCTGCTCGTAGCGCTCGTGCCGCTCGGCCGCCGTGTGCTCGGATGCCCGCAGCCGGCTCGTCGGGAACGGCCAGCCGCCGCGCCGGTTCATCGACTCACGCAGGTTCGGCCAGTCCTCCTTGTAGCGGGCGGCCTCCTCGGCGGTCAGCGGCCGGTTCCTGGCCGGCAGCGCGTACTGTGGCGTCCGCTGGAACACGGTGACGTGGTCGGCCTGGGCGGCGATCTCGGGGATCGACTGGATGCCGGACGATCCGGTCCCGATCACCCCGACCCGCTTGCCAGCGAACGACACCGGCTCGTGGGGCCACCGACCGGTGTGATAGCACGCGCCGGCGAAGTCGTCGATGCCGGGATAGTCGGGCTTGTTGGCGACGAACAGCGCCCCCGTCGCGCAGATCAGGAACCGGGCCGAGGCGTGCTGGCCGCCGTCGGTCTCGACCGTCCACCGCTGGGTCGACTCGTCGTAGCGCGCATCGGTGACCCAGGTCTCGAACTGGATGTCCCTGCGCAGGTCGAACCGGTCGGCGACGTGCTCCAGGTAGGCGAGCACCTCGGGGCCGGCGGTCTGGGTCTCGGTCCACTCCCACTCGTCGACGAGGTCCTGGGAGAACGTGTAGGCGTAGAACGGGCTGCTCGGCGCATCGACCCTGGCTCCCGGGTAGCGGTTGTACCACCAGGTGCCGCCGACGCCGCCGGCGCTCTCGAACGCCCGGACCGACAGGCCGAGCTCGTCCCGCAGGTGATGCAGGGCGTAGAGCCCGCCGAAGCCGGCGCCGATGATGATGGCGTCGTACACCGCTGGCCCGGGTCCGCCTCGCCTCGGGTCGTCGGCCGCCGAGTCCGTGTCCGTACCGGTCATGACCATGTGACTCACCTCCGTCACCGCCGGGCGGTGGAGCTGCACGCCGCCCCGACGTGACCCCTCACCATGCCACGGGCCGTGACGCCAGGCCCATCTGGCGACCCGGACGGTCAGCCGACGGCGATACCGGGAACGCAGCCGGGGATCGGGAAGTCCGACCCGACGTTCGGGTAGCGCCGCCACGGTTGCAGGAACCGGCGGTCGGTCGTGATCAGCGGCGAGTCGTAGGCATCGTCGAACAGGTCGTTGGCGTCCGGCCCCGCCCCGTCCCAGTCGGTGCACCAGACACCGGTCGCCTCGTCGAGACTCCGGTAGAAGGTGCTGGTCGGGTCGGTCGTCGAGTAGAGGGCGTCGAGGTCCTCGTCGGTCGCGTTCAGGAGCCGGGTGACGTCGGCGGTGAAACCACCGACCCCGTCGCGACGGTTGATGGCGATCGTGCGCTTGGCCCCGAGCGCCTCGAGCGGGAGCACCCGGAGCGGGTCGGCCCAGCCGCCGACCGACACCGCACCGCTGGCCAGCGGGACGGCAGGGCTGAAGCCCGGCTCGGCCGGCGACGACGCCAGCACCTCTCGCCAGCTCGACGGGCCGAGCGGCACGAACTGTCCGCTGCCGAGGTCGTCGAATCGCCGATCGAGCACGCGCTGCATGCGGCTCAGCTCACCCGGTCGGCCCCAGTAGCCGACGCCGACATCGGCGAAGTCCGGCTCGAACGGGATCGGCTCGGCCGCGAGCCACGCCGCCCTGGCCTCCTCCCAGCGGGTGATGGCGTCGCCGGTCAACACGCCGGTCACGCCGAACGCCGGGAGGTAGCGCCCGACTCGATCGTCGGCCCGGTTCGGTCCGCCCTGGGTGGCGGCCCGCTCCCGGAACTCGTTGAACAGCTCGCCGAACACCTCGCCGCAGGTCCGGCCGGCCGGACCGGGCGAGGCGGCGGCCTCGGCCCACGTCATCCCGAGCGTCGACTCGGCGCAGGCGTCGAGCCAGGCGTCGACGCCGTCCCGGTCGGACGGGCGGTAGCCGGCGTAGAACGAGCCGTAGGTGCCGAGCAGGGTGGCGAAGGCGTCGAAGTCGATCACCGACGTGCGCAGGAAGACCCGCGGGTCGTCGACCTGGAAGTTGATGCCCTTGGTCAGCCCGTCGACGATGTCGGTGGCATGGAAGACCGGGTCGGGCGACGTGGCCAACAGCTCGATCAGCTCGGGGTTGATCAGCGGTCCGAGGTCCCGCAGCACGCGGAGGAGCGCAGCGACCCCCTCCTCGGGGGCGTCGCCATCGAGCAGCACGACGATGCCTTCGGTCTGGATGCGCTCGACCAGCTCGGCGACCGTCGCCGCGTCCTGGATGACGCCGGTGTCGACCAGGCCGATCACCGACTTCAGCATCAGCGCCATCCTGGCGTCCCGCTCGCGGTTCGGGCACCGTCGCCGCTCGCAGCGCTGGACCGACGGGTTGGCCCACATGCTCTCCACGAGGAAGGCGGTGATGCTGCCCGAGCTGCCGCCGGCGACGCAGGTGATGGCGCCGTATTCCTCGACGTGACGGGCCAGCGCGCCATAGTGGGCGAAGAGGAACTGGCCGTTGCCCCGGACGCCGGCGCAGGTCGACGTCTGGGCGGTCGGGCGGGGAACCACCGGTGACGAGCCGGCCGCCTCGGAGGCCGGAGCGACCGCCGCCAGTCCGCTCAACAGCAGCGCAGCCACCACCAACGCCATCAACGTCCGTCTCCGCCGCATGTGTCGCTCCCCTTCGCACGCCCCGACTGCGGAGGAGAACCTAGTTCGAGCCCGGCCCCGCATGCCACGACAGCGCCGATCGTCCTCAGCTGCCAGACTGCGGTGGTGGCGACCGTCCCCCTCACCCTCGACGAGATCGACGACCTCGCCCGGACCGTGCTCCTGGCCAACGGCTGCGACGAGGCCAACGCTGCGGCGCTGGCCCGGACCCTCACCGCAGCCGAGCGCGACGGCACCGTGTCACACGGGCTGTACCGGCTTGCTGGCAACGTGGCGTCGTTGCGGAGCGGCAAGGTCAACGGCAACGCCAGACCCGTCGAGCAGACGCTCACCCCGGCCGCCATCCGCCTCGACGGCGATCGCGGCTTCGCCTCACTGACGCTGGAGCACGGCGTTCCCCTGCTCGCCGAGGCGGCCAGGGCAAACGGCGTCGCCGTGCTGTTGATCCGCAACAGCTTCCACTTCGCCGCCCTGTGGCCCGAGGCCGAGGCCATCGCCGCCGAGGGGCTCGCCGGGCTGGCCTGCACCGTACACACGCCGATGATGGCCCCGTTCGGAGCGGGCGAGGCCTTCTTCAGCACCAACCCGCTGGCGTTCGCCTGGCCGAGACCGGAGCGGGACCCGTACGTCTTCGACATGGCCACCGCGGCGATGGCCAGGGGCGAGATCGGGGTGGCGGCCCGTGACGGGCACGAGATCCCGCCCGGTGTCGGTCTCGACGCCGACGGCAACCCGACCACCGACGCTGCCGCGGTGCACGACGGTGGGGTGATCCTCCCGTTCGGCGGCTACAAGGGCTCGGCGATCGCCACGATGATCGAGCTGCTGGCGGCCGGGCTCGTCGGCGACTGGTTCAGCTACGAGGCGGCCGAGGTCGACAACGGCGACGGCGGCCCCGCCATCGGCGGGCAGTTCCTCCTCGCCCTGTCGCCCGAGGTGTTGGCGGGACCCGAATGGGCGGAGCACAGCGAGGCGTTCCTGACCCGCCTGGCCTCGATGGAGGGGGTGCGGGTGCCGGGCGAGCGTCGCTTCGCCAACCGCCGATCGACCGCACCCCGTGAGGTCGACGCCGAGCTCGTCGCCTCGCTGCGGGCCCTGTGCTGACGGGCCGGCGACGATGCCGACCCTGGCCCACTGGACGTCGATGCTCGACTCGGACAACCTCCGCATCCGGGTCCGGGCGGCCCGACACCTCGTCACCCGCGCCGACACACCACTCGACGTCCTCGTCACGATCCTCACCGAGCTGAGCGATCAGGGGCTCGGGGCGGGAACCCGCCTGGCGCTCCTCGGCCGGACCGATCCCGACCTCGCCGACCGGATGGGTGACTGCCTCGTCTCGTCGACGCCGTTCGCACGTGAGACGGCCTGCGACGTGCTCGCCCGGCTCGGCGATCCCCGGGCCGCGACCGACGTGCTCCCGCTGCTCGACGATCCGGTGTGGCCCGTACGGCGGGCCGCGATCATTGCGCTCGGGATGCTCGGCGACCGATCCGCCGTCGCCCCACTCCGTGAGCGGTACCTCGACGTCGGCGACGCGAACCTCGAACTGGCCCTCTACGGCGCGCTCCAACAGCTCGACGGGTTCGACGGACTCCCGTCGCCGTCGTGGCGGGCCGGCCACGCGCCACCCGACTGACGACCGACGTCGTGCGACGGCCGATGGAGCCGGCCAGGGACGGGACCGGGCTACATGCTCACCCGGGCCAGGTCGTCGGCGAGGTCGCCGGTGGCCTGCTCGACCGCGAAGCGGAGCACGATCCCGAAGAACGCCGCCTTTGCCGGCTCCCGAGCCGGCTCGGGTGACCAGGTCGTCCACCACCGGACACCGGCATCGGTGACGAGCCCACCGGACATCACCACGCCGTCACGGCCCCGTCGGTCCTCCGGCGTCGCCTCACCCCAGTCGAGCGCCTGCAGCGACCGGATCAGGTCACGACCGGCGACCGCGTCGGCCTCGACCTCCTCGGCCCGGTACCGTACCTCGTCTGCGGTCGGCGGCTGCACCGGGCCATCGACCGCCCGACCGGCAGAGCCGGGCCTGCGCCGCTCGTCCTCGGCGATGCTCCAGTCGAACGCGCCGTCGCCGCCGACGTGCTCGATCGCGAGCCGGCAGTGCCGCCCGACGGCGATCTCCACCCGGTAACAGCCCGTGAACGTCGTGTCGTAGGTCGCCCAGACGAGTGGCACGTCGGACGACAGACGGGACCGGCCCCGGAGGTGCCCGAGCAGCTCCTCGGCGATCGACGCCCGGTTTCGGAGCGGTTCGAAGTCCATGCCAGCCAACCTCCAGCCAACCTCTGGCCCGGCCCGAGCGCCACCTTCCCAAACCGGCCGGCCGAGCGCTGCGAAGCTACCACGACCAACGACCGTCTCGATCGGCAGCCCCGACCGGCGGTCCGGATCGGCGCCCCGATGGCCCGACCCGAGCCGGGGGATCGACGCCACTAGCGTGCGGCCATGGAGCACGACGACGTCGAGTCGATGATCGCCGCCTGTCGCGACGCCGGCGACACCCGGCTCGACCTGCCCGGCTTCGGGCTGACCGAACTGCCCGACGCCATCGGCGATTTGACCCAGCTCACCGAGCTCCATCTCGGCCTGAACGAACTGACCGGGCTCCCCGACACCATCGGCCGGCTCACGAACCTCGTCGAGCTCACCGTCGACGAGAACCGGCTGACCCAGCTACCCGAGTCGATCGGCGAGCTGCGCCACCTCACCCGCCTGCGGCTCGACCGCAACCGGCTGGCGACCGTGCCCGACTCGATCGGCCAGCTCGGCCGGCTCGTCGAGCTGAACCTGGGCAGCAACCGGCTGACCGCGATCCCCACCACGATCGGACGGCTCGGCGATCTCGAGGAGCTGCTCCTCGGCGACAACCAGCTCACGTCGCTACCGGACCAGGTCGGCGACCTGTCGAGCCTCACGTCGCTCTACCTGACCAGGAACGAGCTCACCGAGCTCCCGGCCTCGCTCGGCCGCCTCGACCGACTCACCACGCTCTTCGTCGACCACAACCGGCTGACCTCGCTCCCGGTCGAGCTGGCGATGACCGGCCTGTCGTACGCCACCGTCGGCACTCCGGTCGTGCGGCTCGGCGTCCTGCAGCTCGGAGCGGCGGACTCGAATCGTCTCCCAACCGATCTGCTCGCCGCGGCCACGACCGGCGACGACCTCGACGAGCTGTGGCGCCACCTCCGCCGGCACGGACCCGGCGACGGAGTCGAGGCCCCGACGTGACCGGGCCGGATCTGCCGTTGCCGCCGCTGCTCCTCACCCTCGTCGACGACGGGCGCTGGCCGGCCACCGCCGAGGTGGCCAGACGGCAGCACCTCGCTCCGCTGGTCTCGGCCGAGCGCATCGCCGCCGTCGCCGACGACCAGGACTCGCTCTACCTCTATCCCCCGCCGTTCCAGACGGTGGCGGAGGACATCGCCATCCTCGACGAGGCCGGGTGGACGTTCTGGCCGGAGTTCGGCTCGACGCACGAGCTCGATCCGGCGCTGGCGCTGATCATCGGCGACTTCGGGCTCGGGAGCGACTCCCCCATCCTCCTCGACTACCGCTCGACGCCCGAGCCGACCGTGCTCCGGCTGGCGTGGCTCGATGGCGGGACCGCACCGGCTCCACCGGCGACGACCTGGGTCACGATCGCGCCGTCGTTCGCCGACTTCGCCGCCGCCATCGGCCTGGCCTGAGCCGGCCCAGCCCAGCCCAGCCCGATCCAGCCCAGCGGGACGGCGCCGGTCGGCCCCGGCTTGTCCGCACTCCTGGACAAGTTGTACAGTAGCCAACATCATGTCGACCACCGCGACGGCGACCACCTCGCCCCGTCAGACGATCGCGACCGACCGGATCGACCCCCGGGTCCGCCGCACCAGGAAGGACGTGCGTCGGGCCGCCGGTGAGCTGCTGCTCGGCGAGGGCTGGGATGCGGTCACCCACGCCAAGGTGGCCGGTGCCGCCGGTTACTCCCGGGCCACCATCTACGCCCACTGGCCACGCCCGGTCGACCTCCTGATCGAGGCCTTCAACCACATCGGGGCCATCCCCCACCACGAGCCGACGGGCGATCTGCGTCAAGACCTGATCGACGAGCTGACGGTGTTCCGCACCGTGCTGGTCGATCACGGACTGGCCCGAGTCCTGACCACGCTGGCCGACCGGGCGACGACGAGCCCCGAGCTGGCCGAGTTCCGCGACTCGATCGTCGCCGAGGGCAACCGACTGTTCGAAACGATCTTCCGCCAACACCAGAGCCCGGAGCAGGCCGAGCTGTCGAGCGCCCTCGTGCTCGGCACCGTCTACTACCTGGCCACGATGACCGACGAGCCCATCACCGACGACACCCTCATCGGCATCGTCGACCGCGTGATCGGCTGACCGACGACCTACCGGAGGCACCGACGTGACCGACCAGATCGAGACCCGAACCACCGACGACCTCGAGGCGGAGCGCCAGGCCTGGCTCGGTCGGGCCAACGCTCGGAACCCCGAGCGGGAGCAGGCGCTGTTCGCCGCTGATGTCCCCCCGGCGGCCGACCTGGCCATCGAGGACATCAACCCCCTCAACCCCCACCTCTTCCGCGAGAACCGCTGGCAGGACCACTTCGCACGCCTGCGTCGGGAGGACCCGGTCCACTTCAACGAGCTCGGCTCGGCCGGTCGCTACTGGTCGCTCAGTCGCTGGGAGGACGTCCGCGAGCTGGAGAAGGACTGGGAGCGGTTCTCCTCGGCCAGCGGTATCACGATCGGTCCGCCGATCGACCGGGAGATCCCCGAGGCCGACCAGTTCGTGTCGTTCATCTCGATGGATCCGCCGGAGCAGGGCAAGCAGCGGCGAACGGTCCAGCCGATGATGGCCCCGAGCAGCCTCCGCAACATCGAGCCGCTCATCCGGGAGCGCACGGTGGCCGTGCTCGACTCGTTGCCCGATGGCGAGACCTTCGACTGGGTCGACACGGTCTCGATCGAGCTGACCACCCTCATGCTGGCCACGCTGTTCGACTTCCCGCTCGAGGACCGGCGCAAGCTCACCCGCTGGTCCGACGTGGTGACCACGCTTCCGGAGCCTGGCGGGCTCGTCGAGTCCGGTGCCCAGCGACGCCAGGAGATCATGGAGTGCCTCGAGTACTTCGAGCGGTTGTTCGCCCTCCGCAAGGACGAGCCGGGCCACGACATGCTGTCCATGCTCGTCCACGGCGAGGCCACCGGGCACATGCCGACGGCCGCCCACCTCGGCAATCTGATCCTGCTGATCGTCGGCGGCAACGACACCACCCGCAACACGATGTCGGGCAGCGTCTACGCCTTGAACCGCCACCCAGACCAGTACGACAAGCTCGACGCCGACCCCGAGCTGATCCGCAACTTCGTCCCCGAGATCATCCGCTGGCAGACCCCGCTGTCGTACATGCGGCGGACCGCCAACGTCGATTGCGAGCTGGGCGGCAAGGACATCCGGGCCGGCGACCAGGTGCTGATGTGGTATGTGTCGGCCAACCGGGACGAGGAGGTCTTCGGCGACAACGCCGACGATCTCGACATCGAACGCCCGAACGCCGACCGCCACCTGGCGTTCGGCCACGGCATCCACTACTGCCTCGGCGCCCGCCTGGCGGAGATGCAGGTCCGGGTGTTGTGGGAGGAGATCCTGCCCCGCTTCGAGCGCATCGAGACCCAGGCGGAGCCCGAGCGCTCGTTCTC
>JBCCVL010000080.1:0-26170 GCA_039195375.1 Actinomycetota bacterium | reverse complement strand
GCATCCTGGTCGGCGAGGACGCCAACGTGCTGGACGCGCTGGTCCGCGACGACCCGTGGTCGGCCTACGAGCCCGAGTTCATGGATCGGCTGGCCGAGGGCGGACACCTCGGCGTGTTCCGGGACTAGCCGGTCCGGAGGCACCCCTCGTCGGACGGCCGACGGCAACTCGTCCGTCCCGATGACCCGGAACTAGCATCGCCGCACCGGGGCGTCGAAGGGGGACACCATGCTCGGTCCGTACCGTGTGCTCGACCTGACCGACGAGCGGGGGTGGTTCGCCGGCATGCTCCTGGCCCAACTCGGTGCCGACGTCGTCCTCGTCGAACCGCCGGGTGGCTGGTCGCGCCAGGGCTCGGCCGGCTACCGGCATCGCACCTACAACCGGGGAAAGCGCTCGACGATCGCCGAGCCCGAGGCGGTGACTGCGCTTGCGGCCGAAGCCGACGTGCTCCTCGACAACGGCGGCTACGACGCCGCCGTCGGCTCGGGTTCGGGCTCCGGCGGGCCCGGCATCGATCTCGAAGCGCTCCGCCTGGCCAACCCGAGCCTGATCACCGTCCGCAGCACGCCGTGGGGCGAGACCGGCCCGAAATCGACCTGGCGGGCGACCGACCTCACCCTCTTCGCGTCCAGCGGCCAGCTGGCCGTGACCGGCGACAGCGACCGCCCACCGGTGCGGATCAGCGTCCCCCAAGCGTGGCTGCACGGCGCGTCACAGGCTGCCGTCGCCGCCCTCGTCGCCCTGGAGCACCGGGCCAGGACAGGACAGGGTCAGCACGCCGACCTGTCGGTCCAACAGGCGGTGTGTGAGACGGCGCTGTCGGCCATCCTGCACGCCCCGGCCGGGCTGGCCGACGCCGGCCGGGGAGCCGGCGGGGTTCGGGCCGGCTCGCTCACACTGCGGACGATCTACCCGTGCCTCGACGGCCACATCGTGGTCACCGTCGCCTTCGGCCCGATGATCGGACCGATGTTCCAGCGGTTCCTCCGGTGGATGGCCGACGAGGGCGCCCTCGACCCTGCGCTGGCCGAGACCGATTGGGTCGAGTTCGGGATCCGACTCCAGACCGGGGAGGAGACGGCCGAGACGATCGAGCACGTGATGGACCGGATCGGAGCGTTCACGTCGACCAAGACCAAGGCGGAGATCCAGGAGCGTGGGCTCCGGGATGCCCTGCTCGTTTGCCCGGTCAACGACCTCGCCGACGTCCTGGCCAGCCCGCAGCTGGCCGACCGGGCGTTCTGGGACGACCACGGGGCCAACCGTCTCCCCGGGCGCTTCGTCCGGGCCTGTGGGAGCCCGCTCGAACCACTCGGTCCGGCGCCCGAACCGGGGGCAGACGACGGCGATCTCCGACCGTCGCCAGACCGGCCGCCGGTGGTGGTCACGACGGAGCCGGGCGCTCGGGCGACGCCATCGGACGATGGGGACCCCGAGCGCCAGCCGCTCGCCGGACTCAAGGTGGCCGACCTGTCCTGGGTGGCCGCAGCCCCGCTGGCGACCAAGATCCTGGCCCACTGGGGCGCAACCGTCGTCCGGGTCGAGAGTCAGACCCGACCGTGCCTGCTCCGCGGCGCCCTCGGCCATCGCGACGACGTCAGCGACCAGGAGAACGGGATCGCCTGGCACTCGACCAACGCCAACAAGCTGACGATCGCCCTCGACCTGTCGACCGACGAGGCGAGGGAGGTCGTGCGGGACCTGGCCGGCTGGGCCGACGTCGTCACCGAGTCGTTCACCCCGGGAACGATGGCCCGCTGGGGGCTCGCCTACGACGACCTTCGGGCGGTCAATTCCGAGCTGATCATGCTCTCGAGCTGTGTCATGGGTCAGACCGGCCCCTACAAGCGGTTCGCCGGCTTCGGGAACATGGCGGCGTCGGTGGCGGGGTTCTTCGACATCACCGGCTGGCCCGACCGGGGGCCGGCCGGGCCGTACCTCGCCTACACCGACTACTGCTCGCCCCGGTTCACCGCCGCCGCCATCCTCGCCGCGGTCGACCATCGCCGCCGCACCGGTCGGGGCCAGTACCTCGACTTCTCCCAGATGGAGGCGGCGGTCCACCTGCTCGCCCCCGCCCTGCTCGAACTGCAGGAGACCGGCGACCGGAGGACCAGGCGGGGCAATGACGACGACCTCATGGTGCCACACGGCGTCTACCCGGCCGCCGGCGAGGATCGCTGGATCGCCATCGCCGTCACCGACGACGACGCCTGGCGGTCGCTGGCCACCGAGATGCGTCGCCACGACCTGGCCGAGCTCACCCTCGACGAGCGACGGGCCAGGCGGGCCGAGCTCGACGACCTCGTCGCCGCGTGGACCATCAACCAGGAGGGCGCCGGCCTCGGCCACCGTCTCCAGGCCCACGGCATCGCCTCCCACCCCGTCCAGAACTCCTCGGGGTGCATCGACGATCCGCAGCTCCTGCATCGCAACCACTTCCAGTGGGTGCCCCACGGTCGGGTGAGGCGAGCGGTCGTCGACGGTGTCCCCTACACCCTCTCCGGGGCCGACAACGGCTACCGGTGGGCCGGACCGACCTACGGTGAGCACACCAGTGAGGTGCTCGAGGGACTGCTCGGCTACGACGCCGATCGCATCGCCGAGCTGGCGATCGCCGGCGCACTCGAGTGAGCGCTGCCGGGCCACGCTTGTTCCCGCATTGACACCGGCGGCCCGGGTGAGGTGAACTTGGCAGCAACCGGCCAGGGCGATGGGGATCGTCCCGACCGGTGCCACCGCAAGAGGGGAAAGTCCGGGCTCGACGGCCCGGTCAGAGGGGGAAACGGATGCACGACGCCGTGCTTCGCATTGCCGGGTTGCGCACACAGTTCCGGACCCGACAGGGCACCGTTGACGCCGTCAGCGACGTGTCGTTCGAGGTCCGCCGGGGCGAGACCGTTGCCCTCGTCGGCGAGTCGGGCTCGGGCAAGAGCGTCACCGCCCTCTCCGTGCTCCAGCTCCTCGAGTCGACCGGGTCGATCGCCGCCGGTTCGATCGAGTTCGACGGCCGCGAGCTCGTCGGCCTGAGCGACCGAGAGATGCGCGACGTCCGCGGTCGCGAGATCTCGATGATCTTCCAGGACCCGTCGACCTGCCTCGACCCGGTCTTCACCATCGAGGACCAGCTCATCGAGGCCCTCACCATCCACGGCACCGCCAGGGGTGACGCCAGGGCCAGGGCCCTCGACCTGCTGCGCATGGTCCGCATGCCCGATCCCGAGACCAGACTCACCGCCTATCCACACGAGTTGTCCGGCGGGCAACGTCAGCGGGCGATGATCGCCATCGCCCTCGCCCTCGACCCACAGCTGATCATCGCCGACGAGCCGACCACCGCCCTCGACGTCACCGTCCAGGCCCAGATCCTCGACCTGATCAGGACCCTGCAGGCCGAGACGGGGGCGGCGGTGCTGTTCGTCACCCACGACCTCGGCGTCGTTGCCGAGATCGCCGACCGGGTCGTGGTCATGTACGCCGGCAAGGTCGTCGAGCAGGGCTCGGTCTTCCAGGTGCTCAAGGACCCGCGCAACCCCTACACGGCAGCCCTGCTGGCCTCGATGCCGGGCGCCGTCGCCGGGACCGGTGAGCGGCTGACCCCGATCGAGGGCGTCGTGCCGAGCCTCCTCGACATGCCGGGCGGGTGCCGCTTCGCCCCCCGCTGCCCCCACGCCTGGGAACACTGTCACGAGGCCGATCCACCCCTCGCCGCCTTCGACCTCAACCGCGAGAGCCGCTGCTGGCTCGAGGTCGACGGCGCCGTCGACGGGGCCGGGGTGGCCGAGGTCGTCGGATGACCGCCGTTGCCGACCAGCCGGAGACGGGGGCCGACGGCCGGACCGGGGACGGGCCCGTGCTCGAGGTCGAGCGCCTCACCAAGCACTTCCCGATCCGCAAGGGCCTGCTGCAGCGGACGGTCGGCCACGTGCGGGCGGTCGACGACGTCAGCTTCCACATCGAGCGTGGGGAGACGCTGGCCCTGGTCGGCGAGAGCGGCTGCGGTAAGACGACGACCGGTCGGGTGGTGTTGCGACTGATCGACCCGACGTCGGGGACGGTCCGGTTCGACGGCCGGGACCTCGGCCAGGTCGACGCCGACGAGCTCCGGGGGCTCCGGCAGCGGATGCAGATCATCTTCCAGGACCCGTACTCGTCACTCGACCCGCGCATGTCGACCGCCGAGATCGTCGGTGAGGGCCTCGCCATCCACGGCATGGCCAGCGGCCAGGAGCAGCTCGACCGGGTGACCGACCTGTTGGAGAAGGTCGGGCTGTCGGCCAGGGACCTCCGCAAGTTCCCCCACCAGTTCTCCGGCGGTCAGCGGCAACGCATCGGAGTGGCGAGGGCGCTGGCCACCAACCCCGAGCTGATCATCTGCGACGAGGCGGTCTCCGCCCTCGACGTGTCCGTGCAGGCCCAGGTGCTCAACCTCCTGAAGGACCTGCAGACCGAGCTCGGCATCTCGTATCTGTTCATCACCCACGATCTCAACGTCGTCCGCTACATCGCCGATCGCGTCGCCGTCATGTACCTCGGCCAGATCGTCGAGCTGGCCGACACCGAGCAGCTCTTCACCGAGCCCCGCCACCCGTACACCCGATCGCTGCTCTCATCGGTGCCGATCATCGACCCGGAGCTGGCCAGGGCGACGCCCCGAACCCCGCTGCAGGGCGATGTGCCGAGCCCGTCGTCGCCGCCGTCCGGCTGCCGCTTCCACAGCCGCTGCCCGCAGGCCGTCGACCGTTGCCGCCACCACAGCCCCGTGCTGGTGGAGCTGGCCGACGGTCGCCAGGCCAGGGAGTGCCCGGAGTACCGTCCCGAGCCGTTCGGGCTGACGGCCCAGGCCTACCGTCAGGCCGAGCTCCTCAACGACGAGGTCGAGGCGAGCCGATGACGGCCAGGCCCGCTCCCGACCGCCCGGTCGACCGCCCGCTGATGGCGCCATGATCGAGTACGTCGCTCGCCGCATCCTCTCCGGCCTGATCGTGCTGTTCCTGCTCTCGACGTTCCTGTTCTTCGTCATGCGTGCGGTCCCGGGCGACGTGGTGCGGCTCCAGCTGGCCGACGCCGGATCGGTGACCGAGGAGCGGATGGCGGAGATGGAGGCCGAGCTCGGGCTCGACCGGCCGGCGCTGGCCCAGTACGCCTCGTGGCTCGGCGGCGTTGTCCGGGGCGACCTCGGTGACTCGCTGTGGGAGCGCCGTCCGGTGACCGAGATGATCATCGAGCGGTTCCCGGTCACCTTCGAGCTGGCGTTCCTGTCGATCGTGGTCGCCGTCGGCCTCGGCATCGTGACCGGGGTGGCGTCCGCCATCCGTCGCGGCACCGTGACCGACGACGGGCTGCGGGTGGCGTCGGTGCTCGGACTGTCGGTCCCCAATTTCTTCCTCGCCCTGCTGATGATCACCTCCGCGTCGGTCTGGTTCAACTGGGTGGCCCCGCTCTCCTATCGCCGGCCGTGGGACGACCTCGGCGTCAATCTGCAGCAGATGGCGATGCCGGCCATCGCCCTCGGGGTGTCGGTCGCCGCCGCCATCGCCCGCCTGACCAGGTCGTCGATGCTGGAGGTGCTCGGCTCCGACTACATACGAACCGTGCGGGCCAAGGGGGCGACCAGCCGCCTCGTCAACTACAAACACGCCCTCCGCAACTCGCTGATCCCGATCCTGACCCTCATCGGCCTCCAGTTCGGGGCGCTGCTCGGCGGCACGGTGATCCTCGAATCCATCTTCGGGCTCCCCGGCGTCGGCTCGATGATCTTCCGGGCGGTGGAGCAACGGGACTATCCGGTCATCCAGGCCGGCGCCATCCTCTACGGCACGATCTTCGTCGCCGTCAACATCGCCGTCGACATCACCTACGGCCTCATCGATCCCCGGATCCGTCGGAGCTGACCGCATGACCTCGCCGACCACACCGACCGACGACGTTCCGGCCGAGACCGAACCCGGGCACGGGGCCGCAAACGGGTCCGCCGTGACCGACGCCGTCGAGGCGGGCGACGGTCGACGCCAGAGCCCCGAGCAGGTGGCCCTCGGCCGCCGTCAGCGCTTCGCCGAGAGCTTCCGCCAGTTCCGGTCCGACCACCTGATGGGCTTCCTGTTCGGGATCATCATCCTGTTGCTCCTCCTGGTGGCCATCGCCGCACCGATCGTCGCCACGCATGATCCGAGCGCCATCCCCCGGCCGCCCCAGAAGCTCGCACCGCCGTCCGGTGACCACCTCTTCGGGACCGACCAGCTCGGACGCGACATCTTCTCCCGGGTGGTGTACGGGGCCAGGACCTCGCTGATCGTGGCCACCGCCACGGTGGTGATCTCGACCATCCTCGGCACGTTGCTCGGGGCGGTGTCCGGCTACCTCGGCGGGTGGGTCGACCTGGTCATCCAGCGCATCGTCGACGCCGTGCTCTCCATCCCGGTGCTCATCCTGGCCCTGTTCATCGCCTCCTTGCTCGGCGCGTCGATCACCAACGTGGTCCTGGCCCTCTCGATCATCTACATCCCCCGCTTCAGCCGGATCGCCCGTGGGGAGATGTTGCGGATCCGCTCCGCCGAGTACGTCACGGCGGCCGAGGCCCTCGGGGCCAAGCCGAGCCGCATCATCTTCAAGCACGGCGTGCCGAACCTGGTCGCTCCGATCATCGTCCTGGCGAGCCTCACCTTCGGCCAGGCCATCGTGGCCGAGGCCGCCCTCAGCTTCCTCGGTGTCGGAGCTCCGATCACCGAGCCGTCGTGGGGCCGGATGCTGTCCACCTCGCGGGAGTTCATGACCGTGGCCTGGTGGTCCGTCGTGTTCCCCGGGGCTGCACTGAGCCTCGGGGTCCTCGCCTTCAACCTGTTCGGCGACGCCCTGCGCGACCACCTCGACCCGAAGCTCGTCCGCTGACCGGCTCAGCCGGCCCGAACCGCCAAACCAAAGCAAACCAAACCCCGGGGGGAGACCACCACCATGAACCCACGACACCTGCCACGATGGCTGGCACTGCTCTTGGCGTTCGTCCTCGTCGCCGCAGCCTGCGGCGGATCGAGCGACGACACGGAGTCGACCGACGCCGACGGCGAGTCGAGCGAGGAGGCCGTCGAGGCCGGCTCGTTCGACGAGCAGGCGGCCGAGGAACAGGAGCGCACCGGTGACGAGGAGGAAGAGCCGGTCACCGAGGAGCCCGAGGCCGACGAGCTCCAGACCGGCGGGACGCTTGTCATCTCCGGTCCGTCCGACATCGCCAGCCTCGACCCGATCACCTCGTCGTCGTTCAACACCCAGTACCGGATCGCCGGTGTGTACCAGCGGCTGATCACCTTCGACTCGGGCCCCGACATCGGGTACACGGCTCAGGTGCTCAAGCCGGAACTGGCCACCGACTGGGAGATCTCCGACGACCTGCTGACGTACACGTTCACGCTGCGGGACGGGGTCACCTGGCACGACGTCGAGCCGGTCAACGGCCGGCCGTTCACCTCGGCCGACGTGAAGGCCACGCTCGACAACATCCTCGAACAGGGTCACCAGGGGGCGCTGTTGGAGACGGTGACCTCGGTCGAGGCGCCGGACGATCTCACGGTCGTGCTCAACCTCTCGGAGCCGTTCGCTCCCCTGCTCAACAACATGGCCAGCCACTTCATGTGGATCCTGCCGGCCGAGGCGTTCGAGGAGGGCTACGACCGGACCAACACGGTCATCGGGACCGGGCCGTTTGTCATGGACGAGCGTGAGGTCGACGTGAAGACCTCGTACGTCCGCAACCCCAGCTACTGGGACGTCGACGAGAACGGCAACCAGCTGCCCTACCTGGACGGCATCGAGACGCTGGTCATCAACGACACCCAGCAGGTCATCGCCGCCTTCAAGGCCGGTGAGATCGACATCATGACCAACGCCATGTCGCCGGAGCTGCGGGACCAGCTGATGGGCGACTTCCCCGACGCGTTCTACGGCGAGTGGATCGACGCCGGCATGGGCCAGATCGGCATCAACATGGAGCGGGAGCCGTTCAACGACCTCCGGGTCCGCCAGGCCATCAGCCTCGCCATCGACCGCGACGGTATGGGCAACACCATCCGAGGTGGCGGGACCGTGCCCTCGAACGTGGCTCCAGCGCTGGCCGACTACGTCCTGCCGGAGGAGGAGCGGCGCGAATACCTCTACTACGACCCCGAGCGGGCCAGGGAGCTGCTGGCCGAGGCCGGGTTCCCCGACGGGCTCGACGCCACCGTCATCGCCACCGACCGCTACGGCGCCAACTACACGGCCCAGACCGAGTGGTTGATCGAGGACCTCAAGGCCGTCGGCATCAACGCCACCCTCGAGATGCTCGACTACGCCACCTACTTCGGCAGCCGGTGGCCGGACGTCGAGTACGACATCCAGTTCGGCCCCCAGACCCCGTTCCTCGAGCCGGACGAGTGGCTCCGGCTGCAGATGCGGACCGGGGCGGCCAGGAACTGGTACAACCTGTCCGATCCCGACCTCGACGCCCTGATCGACGAGCAGCTGACGATCGTCGACCCGGCCGAGCGGGCGGAGAAGATCCGCGAGATCCAGCGCTACGCACTGGAGAACGTGATGAACCCGATCCCGGTCTGGACCTACTTCAGCCAGTGGAGCTACTCACCACAGGTCCAGAACTTCTTCCGGCACGGCTCGTACGGCTACGCCGGTATCGAGCGGGTGTGGTTGGCCGAGTGACGTCCCCGCCGACCCACACCCGCTGACCCGCACCGCCACCGGCCCGGGTCCGGCCGCACCGTCGGCCGGACCCGGTTCTGGTCGGGTCCCTACACTGCGGGGATGGCGACGCACCCGACCTCGTTCCCGGCCGACGTCGACCCGACGTTGGTCGTCGACCACCTGCGCAGCTGGGGCTACGCCATCGTCACCGGTGTCGCCTCCGGCGATCAGCTCGATCGGCTCGAGGCCGAGGCCGGTCCGTGGATCGACGGCTCGACCACCGGCCGCGACGTGTACGACGGCCGCAACACCCGCCGGACCGGAGCGCTGATCGCCCGCTGCCCAACGGCCCGGGAGCTGGTGATGAACCCCCTGGTCGTTGCCACCGCCAGGGGCTTCCTCGATCGGTCGACCACGATCCAGCTCCACCTGACCCAGATCATCTCGATCGAGCCGGGCGAGACCGACCAGAAGCTCCACCGCGACCAGATGGCGTTCGACTTCTACCCGTTCCCCGCCGACTATCACGTGCAGTGCAACACGATGTGGGCCCTGACCGACTTCACGGTGACCAACGGTGCCACCAGGATCCGGCCAGGCACGTCAGCCACGGACGACGACGAGGCAGCCACGGTCCCGGTCATCCAGGCCGAGATGCCACGGGGATCGGTGCTGTTCTACGACGGCAAGGTCCTGCACGGCGGCGGGGCCAATCGCTCAGACGGCGTGCGCCGAGGCGTCAACATCACCTATGCCGTCGGCTGGGTCCGCCAGGAGGAGAACCAGTTCCTGGCCTGCCCGCCCGAGGTCGCCAGGACCCTCGACGACGACCTGTTGCGGATGATGGGCTACCAACAGGGTGCGTTCGCCCTCGGCTACGTCGGCGACCAGCAGGACCCGCTGGCCGTGCTCCGGGGCGGTGACGACAAGGTGCGGGTCGTCGGCGAGTTCGCCGAGGCCAACGACGCCTTCCGCAGCTTCACCGCCGACCTCGATCGCTGAGTCGAGGTGAGCGGAGACGAGCTCGACGGCCCGGTCCGGCACGCCCACTTCACCCGGTGGCCGATCGTCGAGGGATACGCGGACCGCCAGAGCATCGCGTCCGGCGAGGAGGTGGTGCTGCGGGCGTCCAACCGGGGCGGTCCGGTCGGCGTCGAGGTGACGCGGATCGGCGCCGACCGCACCGTGTCCTGGTCGGTGACCGGGCTTGCGGTCGCTGAACACCCGGTGCCCGACCGAGCGTGGGCCGACGGGTGCGACTGGCCGGCGGCCGTCACGGTGCCGACCGGGGCCGACTGGCCGTCGGGGTTCTACGAGATCTCGTTCCTGGGTGAGCGGGCGGCCGATGGCCCGGCCGATGACCGGCAAGGAGGCCGGGACCGATCGGAGGCGTTCGTCGCCGTCCGCCCGGCCACGAACGCCGAGCCGGGCGACCTGCTCCTCGTGCTCTCGACCAACACCTGGAACGCCTACAACCAGTGGGGTGGGCGCTGCCTCTACAGCGGCGCCGACCGGGTCTCGTTCGCCCGGCCCCTTGAACGGGGCTACCTGCGGCGCCCATCGGCTCCCGACGAGGTCCCCTATGACGGCCGGATCACCGACATCGACGACCCGCCCGACCCCGAGCACCGCCGCCTGCTCGCCTACCAGTCGGCCGGCCGGTGGCCGCTGTGGACGGCGTCGAGCGGCTGGCACAACTGGGAGCGACGCTTCGTCCGCTGGGCCGAGAACGCCGGCTACCGGGTCGACGTGGCCACCAACCGCGACCTCGAGGATGATCCCGACCTGCTCGACCGGTACGGGCTGGTCGTGTCGGTCGGACACGACGAGTACTGGACCTGGGGCATGCGGGACACGCTCGACCGCTGGGTTTCGGCCGGCGGCAACCATGCGATCTTCTCCGGCAACACGTGCTTCTGGCAGGTCCGCTACGCCGACGATGGCCGCACGATGGTCGCCCACAAGGGCCGGGCCCGGTTCGACGACCCGGCCCGCCGGTCCGATCCATCGCGCCTGACCTCGATGTGGAGCGACCCGTTGATCGGCCGCCCGGAGACGGCGACGATCGGCCTGACGTTCAGTCGCGGCGGGTATCACCGGATCGGCCACGCCGTCGCCGGCGGCGCCGGGGCCTACACCGTGCACCGTCCCGAGCACTGGGCGTTCGCCGGGACCGGATTGGGGGCCGGCGATCTGCTCGGCTCCGGCTCGTACGTCGTCGGCTACGAGGTCGACGGCTGTGCGCTGACGATGCGGTCCGACGAGGACGATGGACGTCCCCGCCCGGTGCCGACGGGTGTCGACGGCGCACCGGCCTCGCTCGAGATCCTGGCGACGGCGCCGGCCCGACTGATCTCCATCACCGACGATCGTTGCGAGGCACCGGTCGCCCTGTGGGCCAGCATCGAGCCGCCCGGCGACCTGGAGGGCATCGCCATGGTCCTGCACGGCACGGCCGAGCCGACCCCGGCCCAGCTCGCCGAGCTCGGGGCCGGCCATGCCGTGATCGGCGTGTTCGGACGGGGCGACGGCACGGTGTTCAATGCCGGATCGACCGACTGGGCCTACGGCCTCGACGGCGACGAGCAGATCCGACGGGTGACGGCCAACGTCATCGACCGGTTCCTCGGTCGCTGAGCGGGGCGGACGACCGGGCGAGCTACGGTGATGGCCGGTGGAGCCCATCGACGAAGCGACCTTCGAGCGCCATGTCGGCGCCGCCCTCGACCAACTGCCCGAGGAGCTCGGCCGCTTGCTCGACAACGTCGTGATCCTCGTCGAGGACGAGCACCCGGAAGAGGACCTCCTCGGCCTGTACGAGGGCATCCCGCTGACCGAGCGGGGCGACTACGGCGATCTTGTGCTGCCGGATCGCATCACCCTCTACCGCCTGGCGCTCTGCGACTATGCCGAGGACCCCGATCACCTGACCGAGGAGATCCTGGTCACCGTCGTCCACGAGGTGGCACACCACTTCGGCATCGATGACGACCGCCTGCACGAGCTGGGCTGGGACTGACGGCGCCGTCCAGGGGACCCGCCGAGCGGCGGGTCCCCGAGTGTCGGAGGTCTCCGTTCAGCGTCGGACCGCCCGGTCGCTCTCCCAGACGATCAGCTCAGCGTCGGCGACCGCGGTGACCGACACCGGGCCGGCAGCGGTCAGCCGGACGGCATCGCCGGCGTCCAGGGTGCGACCGTCGAGCTCGATGGCGCCGCGGGCAACGAACACGTGGACGAACGGCGCATCGGGCAGCTCCAGGGAGCGTCCGGCCGGCGGGCGGGCCGCCCACATGACGGCGCCGGCTTGGTGGATCGTGACCGCACCGTCGTGGCCGCGGCCAGAGGCGACGGGAACGAGGTCGCCGGTGGCGAGCCGATCGGACACGTCGAGTTGCTCGTAGCCGGGCTCGATACCCGTCCGGTCGGGGACGACCCACATCTGCACGAAGTGGACCGGTGCGTCGTCGGCGTGGTTCTGCTCGGAGTGCATGATGCCACGCCCGGCGCTCATGCGCTGGGCCTGTCCGGGGGTGATGAGCCCCTCGTTGCCGGCCGAATCGCGATGCTCCAGGGCGCCGTCGAGCACCCAGGTCACGATCTCCATGTCGCGGTGACCGTGGGTGCCGAAGCCACCCCCGGGCGCGACCCGGTCGTCGTTCGAGACGATGAGGAGGCCGTGGCCGGTGTTGTCGGGGTCGTGGTGCGGTCCGAAGCTGAAGCTGTGGCGGCTGTCGAGCCAGCTCATCTTGGTCACGTAGCGGTCGGCGGCGGGTCGCAGGTCGACGGTGGCGTTCACGGGACGTCCTCTCGTGGGTCGGTGTGTGCCTTCACCCTCTCCAACCACGGTCGACGGCGATATATTTCCGCTCGGAAATACTTTCCTTGCATCCGCAAGGATCGCTCCACCGGGAGCCGGTAGCATGCCTCATGGCCCGTTCCGACCGTCCGTCACCGGCCGCCGTCGACGCCTGGCATGCCGTCCTGCTCGCCCGTGGCCGGCTCCTGCCACTGCTCGACGCCGACTTGCAGGAGACGCACGGCCTGTCGCTCGACTGGTACGACGTGCTCTACCAACTCCGCCAGGCCGGCACCAGCCTCACGATGGGCCAACTGGGTGACCGGCTGCTCGTCGGGGCGTCGCGCTGCAGCCGCCGTATCGACCGCATGGCCGAGGCCGGACTCGTCGAGCGTCACCGCGACGACGGCGATGCCCGCATCGTGAACGTGTCCCTCACGTCAGACGGCCGGGCCCTCGGCCGTCGGGCCGGGGCCACCCACCTCCGCAGCATCCAGCGCCACTTCGGCCGGTTCGTCGATGACGACGCTGCGGCCACCATCGGCGAGACACTGGCCGGCGTCGTCGCCAACGCCGAGGTCTGAGACCCGGATCCGGCGCCAGGCCGAGCCGCTTGCCGGCGGGACCCGGGCGGGATCAGCCGGGCGGGATGATCGCCCCGGAGGCGATGTCGGCGACCAGCTGGTCGGCCCGCTGACGGGCCTCGGCTGGCAGGGCGTAGCCCTCGTTGTACTCGATGACGAGACCGCCGTTCGCCAGCGTCAGGCTGCTGGTCGAACCGGCCGACCGCCCGGCTGCGACGTCGTCGAGGATCGGCCGAAGCAACACGTCCCACCGGTAGACCTGCGAGGCGACCACGATCTCCGGAGCGAGCGACGCCTGGTTGGACTGGGTCCCGAACCACAGCGCGCCCCGCTGAGCGGCAACGTCGACGGCGCCGACGACCATCTGGGCGGAGCCGGAGAGCACGTCGGCTCCGTTGTCGATGTGGACGTTGGCAGCCTGCGCAGCCAGCCCGATGTCGGAGAACGACTCGATGTAGTCGACGTCGACCCGGATCCCGGGCCGCTCGGCCTGAGCGCCGGCCTGGAACCCGTTGACGTACAGCGCCGCATCACCGACCTCGAGCGGGCCGACGATACCGATCGCATTGCTCCCACTGAGGATCCCGGCCAACGCGCCGAGCACGTAGCCGCCCTCCTGGGCCTTGGCGTCGTAGGCATAGACGTTGGTCAAGCCGAAGTTGTCGCTGGCGGTCCCCCACGCAAAGGCGATGCCCGGGAACTGGCCGGCCAACTCCTGGATCGAGGGACCGAACTGCGAGCCGTGTCCGATCACGAGGTCGTAGCCCTGCTCGGCGTAGCCCCGCAGCGCAGCTGCGGCGTCACTCTCGACGAACGTGCTGTCGGTGACCGAGACGTCGAGACCGCGCTCCTGGGCGAGCAGGTTGACGGCGTCGACCATGCTCTGGGAGAAGGCGAGGTCGTTGCTCGCGCTCGGCGCCACGACGCCGATCCGCAGACCACCGGCCCCGGCTGCAGCGACGCCGACGACCTCGAACTCGACCCGCCGCTCCAGGTTCGCCAGCCCGGCGACGCCGGTGGCCTCGGCCTCGCCGACGGCCCGGATGTCGAGCCGATCCCCGGTCACGCCCTGGCTGACCAGGTAGTCCTTGACGTTCTGGGCCCGGGCCAGCGACAGCTGCTCGTTCGCCTCTGGCGTGCCCTGGTCGTCGGTGTAGCCGACCACGATGATCCGCTGCTCGGGGTAGGCCGCCATCGTGGCGACGACGTTGTTCAAGATCGCCTGGTGCCGCTCGGTGACGGCCACCTGGCCCTGGTCGAACCGGATCGGGGTTCCGGCGAGGATGCGCTCCAGCTCCCGCTGCATCACCGACGCAGGATCGCCGGGGCCGGGCGGGGGAGGCTCCGACTCGGCCGGCGCCGCGCCGGCGACGGTCAGGCCGGACGAGTCGAACGGGAGCGAGCCGACCAGCGCTGATGCGGCCCCGATGACGGCCTGGCGATCGGCGTCGGACGGCACGGAGCCGCTGAGCGCAACCGAGCCGTTCAGCTCGTCGACGCCAACGGCGCCGTACCCCATCCCGTCGAGCATGTTGCGGACATCCCCGACGACCGCAGCGGCCGAGCTGGCACCGGCGGGGTCCTCGGCGACATCCTCGGAGGCCACGGTCTCGGCCTCGTCGTCGCCACCGCCCAACACGCCGCCGAAGCCGACGATGGCCGCGAGGGCGAGCCCGCCGAGGATCGCCAGCACGAGTGGGAGCCACGGGCGACTCGACCAGAAGGAGGAGCGCTGCTGAGGCCGGGCCGGCACACCGACCGAGCCCTGCAGGCGCGGGTCGGCCATCCCGGGCTGGCCGCGGTTCCACATGGGATCAGAGCCGTAGCCCGGCGCACCGTACGCTGGACCCTGCCCCTGGGCCTGGGCCGGTCCGGGCTGCTGGTAGCCGTACGTCGGGGCGCGATCGAACTCACCGGTGTTCGGGCCGGGCCCGGCCGCGTAGCGATCGTCCTCGTGGCGCGCCGGTTCCGCTCCGTCGTACCCGGCGGCGTTGCCGTAGGGGCCGGCGGCAGTGCCGTAGGCCCCGTCGGTACTGCCATAGGCTCCGTCGGTGTTGCCGTAGGCTCCGTCGGTGTTGCCGTAGGCTCCGTCGGTGTTGCCGTAGGCTCCGTCGGTGCTGCCGTAGGCGCCACCGGCCTCCGGGTAGGTCCCCGACCCGTTCTGCTCGGGGGCAACCGGCGGCACCTCGTAGCTGTGGACGGTCCGGCCCGGCTCGGGAGGCGGCCGCGAGGCGCCTCCATCTGCGATCGACAGTTCGGCGATGCGCTCCCTGACTGAGCGGAGCTCGGCTGCCAGGTCGGCGCGAACGGTCGGGTTGATCGCCGTCTGGACCGCCTCGACGAGATCGTCGTGCAACGCGTTCAGGCGCGCCAGTTCCTGATGGTGGTCATCGGTCTCGGAGTCGCCCGTGTGCAGGTCATCGTCAGCAGACAAGGCGTCAATCCCTCAGATCGAGTTGGCGGCGGCCGTCGCCGTCCCGACCTGCACGGCGGCGCGACTCGACGACTCCGATGAGCGGAGATCGAACGACAACGTGCGGCAGGAAGGGTGGTGGACGAGCGAGCAGGTCATAGGACTTTTATGGTGATGAATCGCCCGAGATCCATCACAAAGATCCGATAAGGACCGGGCATGGATCCCGTTGCGGACCCAGTACATGGTGCCGGACCCTATCCCGCGCTCCCGTCATTGTAAAGCAATCGAAGGCGTTCCCGTCGGTCGTCGTTCAGGACCGCGAAAGGTGGTCACATTCGGACCTTTTGGTGCCTTCGGTCGGCCGGGTCAGCCCCTCGGAACCTCCTCGGTCCCGGTGACCCGGACCGAACGACTCGGCACGTGACCGGTCTCCCAACCGCCGACGATCTCGTCGAGATCGTCGATCTCCCAGCGTCCATCCGTCGTGGCGATGTCGACCCTGGCCCATTCGAGGTACCGGGCCACCTGATTGCCTCCGGTCCAGTAGACCTGGGCCGTCGCCTCGCAGGACTCGGTGCAGAGCCAGGCGACGAGCGGCGAGATGTGGGCCGGATCCCACTTGTCGAAGCTGCCGTCTGATGGCGCAGCGATCCGCTCGCCGAGACCGGGGGTGGCGAGCGTCATCCTGGTCCTCGCCGACGGTGCGATGGCGTTCACTCGGACGCCGTAGCGAGACAGCTCCTGGGCGGCGATGATCGACATCGTGGCGATGCCCGACTTGGCGGCGCCGTAGTTGGTCTGACCGGGGTTGGAGTGCAGGCCGGACGTCGACGAGGTGTTGACGATCGATGCCTTCACCTCCTCCCCTGCTTTGGTCTTCTCCCGCCAGTAGGCGCCCGCATGACGCATCGTGAGGAACGTGCCCTTGAGGTGGACGGCGATGACCAGGTCGAACTCGTCTTCGGTCATATTCACGAGCATCCTGTCCCGGAGAATGCCGGCATTGTTGACGACCGCATGCAGGTCCCCGAAGGTCTCGATCGCCGAGTTGATCATCCGCTGCGAGCCCTCCCAGTCGGCGACGGAGTCGCCGTTGGCCACCGCCTTGCCGCCGGCGGCAACGATCTCGTCGACGACCTGCTGGGCCGGTCCGACGTCGGCCCCGGTCCCGTCCTGCTCGCCGCCGAGGTCGTTGACCACGACGCTCGCCCCCTCGGCCGCCATCAGCAGCGCATGCTCACGCCCGACCCCTCGGCCGGCTCCGGTCACCAGCACCACTCGTCCGTCGAGATGGCCCATATCGTGTCCTCCGATTCACGTCGACGTGTCGATGCAGCGCCCGATCGTCGGGCCGGTCATCGACGGTGCCTACTCGTCTAGTCGAGCGTCCGCGGACCGACAAGCCAGCGTGCCACGTCGGCGACGTCGGCTCGGGACATGCGGGCCGACGTGTTGCGCTCAGGCCGGATCGGGAACCGTCGGCGTCGCCTCGTCGGTCACGGCCGGGATCGACAACTCCTCGCCGGGTCCGAGCACGGCGACGTCGTCACCGAGCACGACCGGCACCGTGCCGCCTTCGAGCACCCGGACGACGAGACCGCTCCTGGTGAGGTCGAGCTCGATCCGGGCTCCCCGTCTCACGAGGCGGATCCTGGCCGACGACCAGGCGTCGGGGAGATGCGGACGGAACCGGAGTCCACGCTCGGAGTCTCGCATACCGGCGAATCCGTAGACGACGGCCGCCCAGGCCCCGCCGGCGTTGGCGATGTGGACGCCGTCGACGGTGTTGCCGTGCGTGTCGCGCAGATCGAGGTAGAGCGAGTGCAGGAAGTAGCGCCAGGCCGGCTCACGGTGCCCGACCTCGGCGGCCACGATCGCCTGCACACACGCAGACAGCGACGAGTCGCCGGTGGTGATCGGGTCGTAGTACTCGAAATTGCGGCGCTTCTGATCGAGGCTGAACTCGTCGCTCTGGAGGAACATGGCCAACACGACGTCCGCCTGCTTCAGCACCTGGTGGCGGTAGATCACCAGCGGGTGGAAGTTCAACAGCAGCGGATACTTGTCGCCTGGCGTCCCGGCGAAGTCCCACGGCTCGAGCTGCAGGAACGCGTCGTCCTGGGGGTTGATGCGCTGCTCCCCGTCATAGGGGAGGTACATCGCCTCGGCCGCAGCCTCCCACGCCGAGATCTCGTCGTCCGACAACGCCGTCCGCCGGCACAGCGTCTCGAACTTGGCCGGCCTGGCGCTCTCGAGCCACCGGACCACCCTGGCCCCGTAGCGCATGTTGAATCGGGCCATCACGTTCGTGTAGAGGTTGTCGTTGACCACCGTCGTGTACTCGTCCGGCCCGGTGACCCGGTGGATCCGGAACACCCTGGCCCCGTTGTTGGCCCAGAACCCGAGGTCCTCCCACAGCCGGGCCGTCTCGACGAGGATCTCGGAGCCCTCGCCGGCCAGGAAGTCGAAGTCGCCGCTCGCCGTGACGTAGCGTTCGATGGCCTGGGCCACCGCGGCGTTGATGTGGTACTGGGCGGTGCCCGCGGCGTAGTAGGCCGACGCCTCCTCGCCGTTGATCGTGCGCCACGGGTAGAGGGCGCCGACCTGGGACAGCTCCTCGGCCCGCCGCCTGGCGTCGCCGAGCATGTGCCATCGGAACCGGAGCAGCTTCCTCGCCGCTTCGGGGTTCGTATAGGCGAGGAACGGGATCACGTAGATCTCGGTGTCCCAGAAGTAGTGACCGTCGTAGCCGCCGGCGGTCACCCCCTTGGCCGCGATCCCCTGCTCGTTGGTGCAGGCCGATGCCTGGGCCAGTTGGAACAGGTTCCACCGCAACGCCTGCTGATCGGCGGCTGCGTTCCCCTGACCGACGACGTTGCCGCCCTCGGTCGTCGTGTCCTCCGTACCGTTGTCGCCGGCGTTCGGCCCGATGATCTCGATGTCACTGTCGGCCCAGAACCGATCGAGCCAGGCCCGCTGCTCACGGCGCAGCGCATCGACGCCGGCAGCCGACGCCCGTCGGAGCGTCCAGGCACAACGATCGGCCAGCTCCTCGGCTGGGACACCGCGCGACGAGTGGTAGGTCACGTACTTCGTTATCCGGATGGGTGCGCCGGCCACGCCGTCGAAGGTCAGCACGGTCTTGGCCAGGTCGGGCTCGACGGTCGTGACGATCTCGTGTTCACACGACGTCTCGATCTCGTGCTGGTAGGCGCAGGCCAGGGTCATGCCGCTGCTGGCGGCGCGGTAGCCGAGCGTCGCCCCGGCGCCGTCGTGGTCGGCGAGCTGCAGCCGCGGCTCGAGCACCCGTCGGTTGAAGCGGCTGGCCCGGCGGGGGTCGAGTCCCTCGCCGAGGGCGGCGGAGCGCACGTGGTACTCGTCTTCGCCGTCCTGGCGGTTCAGCAGCTGCGACGACACCATCAGCGGGGCCGAGTCGTCGAGCAGTTCGAGCTCGAGGGTCAGCACGGCGAGGTGCCGGTGGACGAGGCTGACCATCCTGGTCGAGCGGACCCGGATCCGCTTGCCGGCCGGGGTGCGCCACACCACCTCACGCCACGAGTAGCCCTCGGCGAAGTCGACGGCCCGCTCGTAGCTGTCGAGATCGGCCTCGCCCATCAGCAGCGGCTCGTCGTCGACGTACAGCTTCAGCAGCTTGGCGTCCGGGACGTTGACGATCGTCTGGCCCGTCTTGGCGAAGGCGTGGGCCGCCTCGGCGTGGTGAATCGGCCAGGTCTCGTGGAACCCGTTGAGGTAGGTGCCGTGGGCGAAGGCATCGCGACCTTCGGTCGGGTTGGCCCGCATGCCGATGTAGCCGTTGCCGAGGGCGAACAGCGTCTCGGTCAGACCGAGATCGGTCAGGTCGAACTCGGTCTCGACGAGCCGCCACGGGTCGGCCGGGAACCGATGCTGGGGCAGCGTGCCTGGAATCTCGGCGTAGCGCATCAGCGACGGACCGCCGGCAGCGTGTCGGCGAGGTCGTCGACCACCAGGGTGGCACCGGCCTCGGTGAGCGCCGACCGGTTGCCTCCCCGGTCGACGCCGAGCACGAAGCCGAAGGCGCCGGCCACGCCGGCCTGCACCCCGGCGACGGCGTCCTCGACGACGATCGCTCGATCACGGTCCACCTCGAGCAGGTCGGCCGCCCGCTCGAACATGTGAGGGTCCGGCTTGCCCCGCAGGCCCTCGTCTGCCGCCCTGGCGCCGTCGACGATCACCGGGAACCGGGTGGCCATGCCGGCGGCGGCCAACACCCGGTGGGCGTTGCGGGACGACGACACGATGGCCTGGGCCACGCCCTCGACGTCGAGCAGGTCGAGCACGGCCACGGTCCCCGCGTAGGGGGCGAGCGGCTCGCGGTCGAGGATCTCGTTGAAGAGCCGGTTCTTGCGGTTGCCGAGGCCGCACACGGTCTCGGCGTCCGGACCGTCGTCGGGGTCACCAAACGGAAGCTCGATCCCCCTCGAGGCGAGGAAGGCGGCGACGCCGTCATAGCGGGGCTTGCCGTCGATGTGGCTCAGGTAGTCGCCGTCGCTGTAGTCGTGGCCGGCGAAGAGCTCGGCCCACGCCCGCTCGTGGACCGCAGCCGTCGGGGTGATCACGCCGTCGAGATCGAACAGGACGGCATCAAACGCCAGCCAATCGAGCCCGGTGGCCGGGGGGTCGCCTCGCATGGCGGCCAAGTCTACGTGGGGCCGACCGGCGACCTCGCGCCAACGATGCCGAGTTCCGGCCATCCCAGGAAGATGACCCATCCCGGCTCGCGCCACGGCGTGGCCGCCGGCGGATCCGAGCGGCCCGGCCCTCAGCCGAGCAGGGAGACCAGCGTGGCGGTGACGGCGAGCACCACCAGGCTGACCGGCGCACCGACCCTGGCGAAGTCGATGAAGCGGTAGCCGCCCGGCCCGTAGACCATGGCGTTCGTCTGGTAGCCGATCGGGGTGAGGAACGACGACGAAGCCATCACCGCGATGCCGACCGCCATCACCCGGGGGTCGAGGTCGACCGACTCCGCCGCTCGCAGAGCGATCGGCACGACCACCGCAGCGGCGGCCGAGTTGGTGACGAGCTCGGTCAGGACGACGGTGGCGACGAGCACGCCGACCACGACACCGACCCGGCCGAAGGGGTCGAGTGCGCCGGTGGTCCAGCCGGCCAGGTCGGCCGCGAGACCACTGCCCTCGACGGCCGCGCCGATGCCGAGGGCGGCGGCGATCATCACCACGATGTCGAGGTTCACCGAGCCCTTGGCCTCGGCGAAGCTCAGCACCTTGGTGCCGACCACGATGGCCGCCGCAACCAGCGATGCCTCGAACGTCGACAGGATCCCCAGCCCGGCCAGGGCAACGAAGGCCGCCAGGGCCAGCGCGACCCACCGGGCCCGCTTGCCGACGACGGCGACCGCGTCGTTGATCGGGGCGAGCACGAGGAAGTCCTGCATGGCGCCCCTGGCCCGCCGCAGGTCGCTCCCGGCCAGCAGGATCAGCGTGTCGCCGGCGTGCAGCTCGACCTCCCCTAGCTTGCCGGTCAGGGGGACGCCGGCCCGGTGGATGGCGACGGCCGTGGCCCGGTACCCGGAGCGGCCGCCGACCTCCCGCAGGGTGCGTGACACCAGCGGTGACTCCCGCCCGACGACCGCCTCGAAGTACCGGGGCTCGCGGGCCTGGTCGAGCACGTCGCCCTCGTCGATGGCCGGGCGCAGACCGGGCCGGGACCGCAGGTCGATCACGTCGGTGACGTCGCCGACGAAGATCAGCAGGTCGTCGGCCTCCAGCACCTCGTCCGGTGAAACGGGCCCGATGTGACGGTCGCCCCGAACGACGTCGGCCAGGAACACACCCGAGAGGTTCCGCAGACCGGCGTCGGCCACCGAGCGGCCGACGAGCGGGCCGTCGGTCTCGACGACCAGGTGAACGGCGAACTCCCGGAGGGCCTCGATGGCGTCGACGCCGAGGTCAGACCGGGTCGGGAGCCAACGGAACACGGGACCGATCAGCACGACCAGACCGAGGGCCGCGGCCGGCAACGCAACCGGGCTCTGCTCGAAGAGGCCGAGCGGCTCGTCGCCCTGCTGTTGGAGGACGCCGGACACGACCAGGCTCGTCGAGGTGCCGATCACGGTGACCGTGCCGCCGAGGATGGCGGCGAACGACAGCGGCATCAGGAACCGCGACACGGGTAGGCGGTTCCGTCTGGCCCAGGCGGTGACCTCGGGCAGCAGCATGGCCACCAGCGGCGTGTTGTTGAACAGGCCAGACAGGCCGGCGACGGGCAGGCACAGCCGGGCCAACGAGCTGCGACCGCCGTCGCCGTCGAGCAGCTTGGCCGACGTGCCGGCCAGCAGGCCGGTCCGGCGGGCGCCACCGGCGACGACGTAGAGGGCGGCGACGGTCAGCGGAGCAGGATTGGCGAAGCCGGCGAACGCCGCCTCGGCGGCCACCGCGTCGACCAGGACGAGGGCGGTCAGGCCGGCAAGCAGCACGCCGGATGGCGGGAAGCGGTCCCGGATGAGGAGCCCGAACATCGCCACCAGGACCGCGAGGGTGAGGGCGGCGTCGGTCGACATCGCCGCGACCGTAGCGGCCACCCGGACCGCCGACGCGGCTTTGGGTACCGCTCACCAGATCCGGCCGGCGGCGACGGCCGCCAGCTGGATCGGCCCCTCAGGCGCTCGGCGCGCCGCTGAACACGTAGGGGTCGAGGGTCTCCTGGGCGTTGAGCCGATACCGGTGCCAGCGGCCCCCGCCGTAGTAGGCGAGGCTGCCAGGCTCGGCCTCGCCGTGCCCGTTGTAATAGGACAGGCAGTCCCGCAGCGGCGCGGTGGCGATGTCGGCGGCCCGGCAGTGCTCGGCGTAGTCCTCCTCGGGCCCGGACTCGATGTCGACGACGGCGTGGCCGGCCTCCCGCATCGTCTCGAGGAGCCAGACGATGTAGTCGGCATGGGAATCGATGGCGTCGGTGAAGTTGAAGCTGCCACCGCCGCCCTGGGGTCCCGTCACGATGAAGAGGTTGGGGAAGCCGTTGCTGTGGATCCCGAGGAAGGTCTTCGTCCCCTCGTCCTGCCACTTGTCGCTGAGGGTGCGACCCTCGCGGCCCCGAATCATGTTGAACGTCCCGGTCGCCATCCACTGGAAGCCGGTGGCGTAGATCAGCACGTCGAGCGGGTACTCGACGCCGTCGTGGACGACGCCGCGCTCGTTGATCTCGCTCACCCCTCGTGGCGCGGTGTCGACGAGGTGGACGTGCGGCAGGTTGAACGTCGGCAGGTACTCGTCGTGGAACGTCGGGCGCTTGCAACCGTACGGGTAGTAGGGCTTGAGCGCGGCCGCCGTCGCCGGGTCGTGCACGATCTCGTCGACCCTGGCCCGGATCTGCTCCATGATCCGGAAGTTGGTGTTGAGCTGGCGCTGGACGAACTCCTCCTGGGAGATGCGGGTGGCGTGTTGCTTGCGCTCCCGGTAGTCGTCGACCTTGCCGGCCAGGTAGTCCTCGTTGGCCTGCAGCGCGGTGCGGCCGGTGGAGATGCGGGCGAACCGCTTGCGCCTCGCCCTGGCCCAGCCCGGCTCCTGCCGCCACTGCTCGACCTCGTCCTGGCGGGTGGCCCGCTGATCGCGGATGTCGATCGTCGACGGCGTCCGCTGGAACACGTGGAGCTGGCCGGCCACCTTGGCCAGCTCAGGGATGGCCTGGACGGCGGTGGCGCCGGTGCCGATGATCCCCACCCGGCGGCCGCTGAGGTCGATGTCGTAACGCCAGCGGGACGTGTGGAACGACTCGCCGGCGAAGCGCTCCATGCCCGAGATGCGGGCCAGCTTCGGGGTCGTCAGGATGCCGTTGGCCAGGATGACGTAGCGGGCCCGCATGGCGTCGCCGCGATCGGTGCGCACGGTCCAGCGACCGGTCGTCTCGTCCCAGTCGGTCCGTTCCACGGTGGTGTGGAACAGACAGTGGTCGTAGAAGCCGAACTTCGTGGCCATCGCCTGGCAGTACTCGTAGATCTCGAACCCGGAGGCGAAGCGCATCGTGGGGATGTAGTCCATCTCCTCGAGCAACGGCAGATAGGAGTAGGACTCGACGTCGCAGGCGATGCCGGGATACCGGTTCCAGTACCAGGTGCCGCCGACGTCGCCGCCCTTCTCGCAGAACCGGACGTCGGTGAAGCCAGCCTGGCTCAGCTTGTGCCACAGCAGCAGCCCGGCGAAGCCGGCGCCGACCACGAGGATGTCACACTCGTCGTCGAGGGCGTCCCGCTCGACCGGCGGCTCCGAATAGCAGTCCTCGAGGTAGCGGGCGAACTCACCCTCCATCGCCATGTAGTCGGCGGCGCCTCGCCGCTCCTCCTTGTACTGGCGATAGCGGGCCTGCTCAGCGGCGTCGAACGACGCCCCCGGCGGCTGCTCGGGCAGGGTCTTGAGTGCGGCGTCCTCCTGCACCCCGTAGCCCTGGCCGCTGATGTCGACCGAGGCCCGAGCGGCCCGGGTGTCGAAACGCTTCTGACCGGTCGTCTGGTCGATGCGGATGGCCGGCATGCCTGCCCCCCTGCTGGTGTTGCGTGCTGCGGTGTTGCCGGGTTGCGGTGTTGCCGGCGGGGCCCCGGTCGGCCCCGCTTGGGTCGACGGTAGTCGGCACCCCCGACCGGGACCGAATGCGCCCTACCATCTGGTGCCCATGGAGCTCGACGGCGCAGCCGGCGCCGGCCTGATCGTGGCCGCTGCGCTACTGGCGTCGACCGCCCAGACCGTGACCGGTTTCGGGCTGGCCCTGCTGCTGGTCCCCCCGGCGACCCTGGTCTTGCGCCCGGCCGACGCCGTTGCCGTGGCCCTCGTGCTGTTGATCCCGTCCAACGCCCTCCTGGTGCTCGGCGAGGGCCGCTGCCTCGACCGCACCGCCGCCTCCCGGCTCCTGGCCGGTGCCGCCATCGGGCTCCCCGTCGGCATGCTCGCCATCCGGGCTGCGTCGCCGGATGCGCTCCGGTTGGCGTTGGCGGTTGCCGTCGTCATGACCGTGGTCATCGTGGTCACCGGTCGCCCGTCGCTCGGCCGAGGGACCCCGACGCTCCTGGCGGCCGGCGTGCTGACCGGTGCGCTCACCACCAGCCTGACCGCCAACGGCCCCCCGACGGTCCTCGCCCTCCAGGGTCGTGGGGTGTCGCCGCCGGCGTTCCGGGCGACGGTCGGCGTGGTGCTCGGTGCGTCGGCCGTCGTCGGCGTGCTGTTGTTCGCGCTCGATGGTCGCCTCGACGGCGACGTCCCCCGAGCCGTTGCGTTGGCGGTCCCGGCCCAGCTCGTCGGCTGGCGGGTCGGGCTGCTCATCCGGCCGAGGGTGCCGGCCAACGGCTTCCGACTGGCGGTGCTTGCGCTCCTGTTGGTCGGCGCAGCGTCGACGGCACTCGCTGCGCTCACCTGAGGAGCGGTGCCGCTCGGTGATCGCCACCGCGGGGGCGGCGGGTCGCTCAGCCGCTCGGGTCGATGCGGTGGAGGACGCCGGCCCGCTCGAGCTCGTCCAACTCGTCATCGCCGTAGCCGAGCTCACCGAGGACCTGGCGGCCGTCGGCGCCCGTGTGGGGGGCGTGACGCCGGATCGACGCCGGCGTGGCCGAGTAGCGCACCGGCGGCGGGATCTGGCGATACGCGCCGGCCGTCGGGTGCTCGGACAGCGGCAGCTCGTCGACCAGGTCCTGGAGGGCCGCCGATGCGGTGGCCGGGATCCCGTGGTCACGGCAGAAGGTGAGCCAGTCGGCCGTTGTCCTGGTGGCGAGGATGGCGGCCACCTCCCGGTACAGCGAGTCGCTGTTGGCGATGCGGGATGCCCTGGTGGCGATCCGGGGATCGTCGAGCAGGTCCTCGCGCTCGCCCGCTCGGAACAGGTGGTGGTAGTGGTCGTCGGTGTAGGGCAGCACGTTGATCCACCCGTCGGCCGTGCGCTGTGGTCGACGCTCAGGGGTCAGGATCCGCTGGTAGCCCGGGGCGCCCTGTGGCGGCTCGGCGATGGCGGCGGAGCCGTGCTCGACCAGGACGAAGGCCCGCATGACGTCGATCATCGGGACCTCGATCCGCTGCCCCTCGCCGGTCTGGGCCCGGTGGTAGAGAGCGGCCAGGATGGCCGAGGCGATGGTGAGCCCACAGACCTTGTCCGCGACCAGCGTCGGCAGCAGGGCCGGGGCGTGGCCCTGGCGGGCGAACAGTTCGCCGACCGCGCTGGCCGACTGGATGATGTCGTCGTAGGCCGGATCGTCGCCCTGCTCGTGGTCGGACGGGTAGCCGTGGGCCTGGCAGAACACGACGTCGGGTCGGACCGCCCGGACGTCGTCGTAGGCGAGACCGAGCCGGCCGACAGGCCCTGGCCGGAGGTTGGTGACGACGACGTCACTGACGGCCGCCAGCCGCAGGAACGCAGCCCGGCCCTCGGCGGCCTTGAGGTCCAGGCCGACACTGCGCTTGTTGCGCATCAGGTTCATCGAGGTGCCCGACAGGCCGGGTTCGGGGCCGGGACCCATCGAGCGGTTGGTGTCGCCCCGCCGGCCCTCGATGCTGACGACGTCGGCCCCGAGGTCGCCGAGGGTCTGGGTGGCGACCGGGCCCATGATCACGGAGGTCAGGTCGAGGACCCGGACCCCGTCGAGCGGCCCGGTCCGACCTTCCGCATCCGGTGCTGCTCCCACGGGACGACGCTAGACGACGGTGCGGACGATCGGCCACGTGGCCG
>JBCCVL010000079.1:0-26758 GCA_039195375.1 Actinomycetota bacterium | reverse complement strand
CGGTTGCCCGCCGATGCGGTCGGTGTCTCGTCGGCTGTCGTCGGGGGAGGCTGGTCGCGCCCCGGATGGATCCTCAACGTGCAGGTCGAGCGGGGCTCTGCCAGGACCGACGTCGAGGCCCACGTCGCTGCCATCGCCACGTCCATCGAGGCCAAGACGCAGGCCTTCATCGAGCGGGGCATCCCCGGCACGGGGACGGCGACGGACACGGTCACGATCGTGTGGCGCCCGACCGCCGAGCCGCCGGTCCGATTCTGCGGCCCCGGTGCGCCGTTTGGCGCTGCGCTGGCCCGAGCGACCCGTGACGCCGTGGCGGCGGCCATGCCGCTGGTGGGGGCGGTCGGCCGATGAGCGGCGTCCTGGAGCGTCGGCTCGTCGCCGTCGTCGCCGCCGTGCTCATCGATCGTTTCACGCCGGAGCCGCCGAACCGGTGGCACCCCGTCGCCTGGTTCGGTACGACGATGCTCGCCGTGGAGCGTCGCCTCTGGCACGACGGGCGCCCGCCCGGCGTGCTGTATGCGGCCATCGGGTTCGGGCTCGGCGTGGCCGGCGGTCGGCTGGTGCGGTCGCCGACCGTCGCCCTGTCGATCGCGCTCGGTGCCGGCAGCCTGCGGTCGACCGCGGCGGCGATCGGCGCCCTCGTGGCCGACGACGATCTCGTGGGCGCCCGCCGAGCGCTCCCGTCGCTGGTCGGACGCGACCCGAGCGAACTCGACGCAGGTGGGATCGCCGCCGCCGTGGTCGAGTCGGTCGGCGAGAACACCGTCGACGCCACCGTTGCCCCGATCGTGTGGACCCTCGTCGCCGGGGCACCCGGCGCGCTCGGCTACCGGGCGGTCAACACGATGGACGCCATGGTTGGTCATCGCAACCCCCGCTATGCGCGCTTCGGCTGGGCCAGCGCTCGGCTCGACGACGTGGCCAACTGGGTGCCCGCTCGCGTCTTCGCCGCCGCTGTCGTTGCCGCCGCCCCGAGTCGGCGATCGGCGATCGCCCGGGCGATCCGGTTCGACGCCCCCGCCCACCCGTCCCCGAACGCCGGGGTCGCCGAGGCGGCGGTCGCCGGTGCGCTCGGCGTCGAGCTCGGCGGGTCCCTCCGCTACGGCGACCGGGTCGAACACCGACCCCGGCTCGGAACCGGGCCGAGGCCGGACGCAGCCACCGTCCGGTCGGCCAACCGGCTGGTCGACCGCAGCCTGGTCGCGCTCGGGCTGGCCGGACTGGCGGCCATCGTCGGCGGTCGGTTCCTGCGGGTCGTCTCGTCGGCGAAGACGGGGGACCGGCGATGACCGCCGCCCCGGAGCCCGGTGAGCACGGCGGCGACGCCCACCTGCACGGCTTCGACGTCGAGCTGTCGGCCAGCCTCAACCCGGTGGCCCCCGATCCGGTCCCACTGTTCCGCCGCCACCTCGACGCCGTCCATCGCTACCCGAACGCCGACCGGGCTGCGGCGGCGCTGGCCGAGGTCGTCGGGGTCGAGCGCGAACGGGTGCTGCTGACCAACGGTGGGGCGGAGGCGATCGCCCTGGTCGCAGCCAACGTCGGCGCCGGCTGGATCGTCGAGCCCGAGTTCTCGCTGTATCGCCGCCATCTGACCGTCGACCCGGCGGCCGGGCGCTGGCTGTCCGACCCGAACAACCCGACCGGTCGACTGGCGGCGCCGGCGGAGTCGGCAGCTGTTCGCGACGAGGCGTTCTACCCGCTGGCCACCGGCTCCTGGACCCGTGGCGACGCCGGGACGATCGTCGTCGGCTCGCTGACCAAGGTGTTCGCCTGTCCTGGGGTGCGGATCGGCTACGTCATCGCCCCGGACGACCGGCTCATCGCCGACCTCGCCGCAGCCCAGCCCCGTTGGGCGCTCAGCGGGTTGGCGGGAGCCGCCGTTCCCGATCTCCTGGCCTCGGCCGATCTCCCCCGGTGGCGGCGCGAGATCGGCGAGTTGCGTGACGAGCTGTCGGCGGTGCTCGTCGACCGGGGCTGGCGGCCGGATCCGGCGACCGCCAACTACCTGTGGCTGCCGGACGCGTCCGGCCTGCGTGACGCCATGGCCGCCGGTGGGGTGCTCGTCCGCTCGGGGGTCAGCTTCGGCTACCCCGACGCGGTGCGGATCGCGGTTCCCCGGGTCGAGCTGTTCGAGCGGGTGGTGGCCGCCATCCCACACCGCCAGGCCGACGGTGGCCCCGTTGGCGGCTGAGGGCGACGGCCGGTCAGCTGGCCGGACCCGGCTGGTCGCCCGGGCCGGACGGCGGTCGACGCAAGCCCATGGCCAGGAGGACGACGCCGAGGCCCCCGGCAACGACGGAGGCCAGGACCCAGGCCACGAAGCGTTCGAACGGCTCCGACGAGCTGAGGGGCTCGGTCAGGAAGATCTCGGTCTCCCGGTCGCTGTCGAAGCGCAGCTCACCGGCGGCGACGACCTCGATCGCGCCGTAGGTCACGAAGCGCAGGAAGTTCTCGCCGGCGTCGGTTGGCTCGAGCCGGATCGTCGCACCGTCCGGCGACGTCACCCGCAGCCCGGTCGCCTCCCTCGCCCGCGGCGAGGCCCGCGAACACCACGCCGGTCCCGATCCCGAGTGCACCGATCATCCGCAGGGGCGGGTCCAGCAGCGCGCGGGTGGCCGTGGCGAAGGTCATGGCTGTTTCTCTGCACGACGGGGCACGATCGCAGCACCCCGGGTTGAGAAGTTCGTCACCCGGCCGGCCCCCGTTCGGTCGGTGTCGTCAGGGCTCCTCCGAGCGGGCGAAGGCGGTGAGTTGCTCCTCGGTGTCGGGGGTCAGGGAGATCAGGAACCGGCGTTGCGCCATCCCGTCGAGCAGGGCGTCGATCACCTGGTCGACGGTGTCGGCACCCTCGACCGGCCGATCGGACATCGTCCTGGCACCGGATCGGCCCCAGGCGACGGCCGAGACCGGGAACGGGGTGTCGGTCAGGCGGGGAGCGAGGTAGTGAACGGCGAGACCGTCGCCGTCGACCTGCTTCGCCAGGTTGCGGGCCAGGCCGAGCAGGGCGGCCTTCGTGGTGGCGTAGGGGGCGTTGCCGCCGGTCGGATCGGTGAACAGACCGGCAGACGAGCCGGTCACGACCAGGTAGCCGTCGCCCCGGTCCCGCATCGCCGGGAGGTGGGGCTGGATCGTCCGGACGACGCCGAGCACGTTGAGGTCGAGCAGGCGGTGCCATTCCTCGATCGGCACGTTCTCGACCCGGCCGCCGGCGGCGATGCCGGCGTTGGCCATGACCACGCCGACCGGGCCGAGCTCGGCCGCAGCCTCCGCCACCCTGGCCATGTCGGCGTCGGAGCGGACATCGGCCTCGATCCCGACCACGCCGTCGAGCGCCTCTGCCGCCGTCGGGTCGAGGTCGGCGGCCAGCACGGTCGCACCCCTGGCCCGGAACGCGGCGGCCGCCCCGAGCCCGATCCCACTCCCGGCCCCGGTCACGACCGCAACCTGTCCATCGAGATTCATCTGCTCCACCCCTCGTGTCTACCAACCAGGGGCGGGCGGCCGCACCGAGGAAGGCTGCGGCCATGCGAGGGCGATTGCCTACGGGCGATCGGGCGCCGTTTCCACGATGTGGACCTCGTACAACGCTAGTCTGGCCGTCTTGAAGTTCAAGGATCGCGTCGTGGTAGTGGCTGGTGCCGGCCAGAGCGAGCCCGCCGAGCTGGGTGTTGGAAACGGCCGAGCAACCGCGCTGGCCTTTGCCGATGCGGGGGCCTCCCTGGTGCTGGCGAACCGCAGCGAGGAATCGCTCGAGTCGACGCTGCGGCTGCTCGACGAGCGCGGTCACAAGGCCCACCCGGTCATCGCCGACATCACCCGAGAGGCCGACTGCCGCCGAATCGTGGAGACCGCCACCGACCGCTTCGGACGCATCGACGTGGTCCACAACAACGTCGGCATCGGGCTCGACGATCAGCCGACGGTCTCGATGGACGTCGTCGCCTGGCGGCACATCATCGACGTGAACCTCACCGGGGCGATGCTGCTCAGCAAACATGCGCTGGGACCGATGCACGAGCAGGGCTCCGGGGCGATCACCCACGTCGGCTCGATCGCGGCGACGGCATCGGTTCCGTATCTGGCCTACAAGGTCTCGAAGGCGGCACTGTCCGAGTTCACCCGTGCGCTGGCCTTCGAGAACGCCCGTCGCGGCGTGCGCTGCAACGTGCTGCTCCTCGGCCTGATCGACACGCCGATGGCCATCGAAGGCTGTCACCGCCTCACCGGCCTTCCCCGGGAGGACATTCGGGCCGAACGCGTCCGGCGGGTGCCGCTCGGTCGGATGGGCCAGGCCAATGAGGTGGCCAAGGCCGCCCTCTTTCTCGCCTCCGACGATGCGTCGTACATCACCGGCGCGGTGCTCCCGGTCGACGGCGGGCTCCTGACCCAGGTCGGTGCCCCCCTGCTCCCCGAGCCCGAGCCAGACGCCGTCTGAGCTGGTACCGGTTTGGCGGCCTCGGCTGCTCTCGTCAGTCGAGGTCCCGGCTGCGGAGCGCCAGCTCGACGATGGGCTCCAGCCGTAGGTTCCGGTAGGTCTCGGAGGTCTTGGCCAGTTCGAGCAGCTCGGCCCGCTCCTCGTCGCTGCCGTCCTGATAGACGTCACGCATGATCGACTCGGCGATGTCCTTGTAGGTCGTGCGGATCTCGCGTCCGAGAGCGGTCAACCGCCAGGTCGCAGCCCGGCTGCCGCAGGTCGGCGCGACCGATTCGACCCACCCCTGGGTGGCCTTGCGCTCGAGGATCGACCCGACCGTCTGGGGCGCGATGGGCGTCTCGATCAGCTTGCACTGGGTCGTGACGGTGAGGCCCCGCTCGACGCCGCGGGCATCGGCGAGGCCGAGTGCATCGAGGACCCGACGCTCGGTCGGGTCGACCCCCATCGGCTCCGCCCGCTCGAAGAAGAGGTCGTTGATATAGAAGTGCGCCCCGCGAAGTGCCGCCCAGTCGGGGCTACGAGGCGGCTCCCCGGCCACCGTCGGGTTGGCCGCAAGCAGGACGACGCCGAGCGTCCGGTCGCGGTGGCGGGTGGCCCGCTCGCCGAGGTGGAGCAGGGAGTGCGTGGTGGGCTCGCTGGCTTCGCGGTAGACGTCCTGGAGGATCTGCTCGGCCACCCGCTTGTAGAAGCCGCGGACCAGCTGCCCCTCGTCGGTCAGGTGCCACAACCGGCCCCGCCGAGGCCCGGTTCGTCGCTCGGCGTCGTGGCGGACCCACCCGCGCTGTTGCATCCGGTCGAGCGTCTTGGCCACTCGTTGGGTCCGGGTACGGGGTGGGATCAGGTCACAGAGCTCCTGGATGGTGACGCCATCACTGACGCCTTTGTCGTCGGCGAAGTCGATGTAGTCGAGGATCCGGCGGCTGGTGATCCCGATGTCGATCCTGGCCGCCTCCCGGTGGAAGAGGTCGTGGACGTAGAAGTGGGTCCGCCGTAGCGGTGCCCAGGCAGAGGTGGTGCGGTCGTCGGATGTCGTCATGGCTTGGCCTCCGGTGAGCGCGCGTGTTTCGATGCGTTCTTCGGTTGGATTGACGTCGAGGGACAGATCAGTGGGTCGGTGTGGCCGGCCCGAGGGTGAGGGACACGATGGGTTCGAGCCGCCTGGCTCGATGTCGGTCGGCGGTCCCCGCGAGCTCGCGGAGCCCCATCGGCGGTTCGCCCTCGTAGGCGCCTCGGAGGATGCCTTCCGTGACCCGCGTGCAGTGGACGCGGAGATCGAGCCCCTCGTCGGTCAGCCGCCACGGGGTGGCCGGCTTCGAGGTGGCCGGGCCAGCCGGCTCGACCCACTTGCGGGACTGCATCCGCAGCAGCTCCGCCGTCACCGTGGCCGGTGGCGGCGTGAGCTCGATCAGCTTGGCCAACGTGGCAACGGTCGGCGCCTCGACACCTCGGGTGCGAGCGAGGTCGAGGGCGTCGAGGACGCGCCGGTTCTCCGGCGTGACGCCGGCCGCCTGCATCGCGGCGAAGAACTGGTCGTTGGTCTGGAAGTGGGCCTGGCGGAGCGTTGGCCATTGCCCCTGTTGGATCGGTGGGCGGCGGACCGAGGGCACCACGGCCTGCAGGATCCGCTCCCGCGAGCGATCGACGTAGTCGCCGGCCCGGACCCAGTGCTCGCCGAGCGCATCGATGTTGTCGTCGGTGCCGTCGCGGTAGACGTCCTGCAGGATCTCCTCCATCAGCGTCTTGTAGGCGGTCCTGGCCGCCTGGCCGGCCTCGGTCAGGCGCCAGAGTCGGCCCCGGCGCAGTCCGGTGGTCCGCTCGTCGCCCGGCTCGACGAAGCCACGGTCCCGCAGCCGGTCGATCGTGGCGACCACCTGCTGGGTCCGCATCCGGGGCGGGATCAGCTCACACAGGTCCCGCACGGTCAGGCCGTCGAGCGCACCACGGTCGCGGGCGAAGTCGAGGTAGTCGAGGACCCGGCGGTTGGCGAAGTCGATGTCGATCCTGGCCGCCTGCCGGAAGAAGAGGTCGCTGACGTAGAAGTGGACCCGGCGAAGGGCGGCCCAGGGAGATGCCGGCTCGTCGGCCTCGTCGGCGTCGTTGCGGTCGTCGGTGCCCATCGAGCGGTCAGATCGAGGCGCTGGCATGGTGCATCCAGAACGGCTCGGCCGGTGCCGGCAGGCCGAGGTGGCCCTGGCCGTAGGCGACGATGAAGCTGCGGTACTCGGTGACGAAGCGGGCGAAGTGCTGGGCCGTCCACTTCTCGTCGGCCCGCTCGATCCCGCTGGCCTGCAACACCCGGCCGAGCTCGGCGTTGGTGTTCTTGACCACGCCGTCGCCGACCGACAGCAGGCGGGTCAGGTCGCCCCAGCTGCCCCACCGGTTGGTGGCCGCCGTGTACAGCAGTTCGGCGAAGCGGGTCTTGTCCTGCATGATCTCGCCGAGGTCGGGATCGCAGCCGGTCATGAGCTCAGGCGGGAACACGGCCGTCGTCCGCACGCCGTCCGGGCCCTCGACGGCCGCCTCCAGCTTGTCGATGACTGCGCCGGCCGTTGCGTGCTCGCCCGGAACGTGCAGCAGCATCCGGGGGTGGCAGTTGCCCCGCAGTGCGTGGCGAACGAACATCGCATGTGACGGCCCGACCTGCTGGAAGATCGAGAAGAGCAGTGTCGACGGTGGCACCAGCTGGGCGAGGGCACAGCAGCTGATGAGGTCGGTTGACGACTTCTCGAGCGGTGCGTGAGCGACGGCGTCCGGTGGTGGACGCATCGAGACCTCGTCGACCGACCCGGCCAGGTCGATGCGGTGGCCGCGTCGCCGGTGCTCGGCCGAGAAGGCTTCGGCTGGAAGATCCATGTTTCGTCCGAGGTACTTGATGCGAAGGAACTCCACGGCGTTTCTCCTACTGTGCGCCGCCAATGCTCAACTCTTGTTGATTTTCGGAGAAGTAGCAATATAAATCTCTGCATCATTCATCATTGATCTGTTCGGAGTTGATGACGATTGGCACATGTCATCGGGATCAAAAACAGTCTCAATCAATGCCCGATTGGTCTGGAACCGCGACATCGAACCATGGCTGAATCGAGAGATGACCACCCGTCAGCCATCACCAACCTCCGGCCCGGTCGATCGCCGATCGTCCCGACCGGACCGGGTCTCGCCATGATCGCCGCCGCACGGGCGGTGTTGGACGGCCGTCCGAGGCTGGCCTTTGTGCTCGTTGCGGTCCGGTCCATCCTCTGGATCGCCGCTGGCCACCCGGTTGGGCTCCTGGCCGCCGTCTCGGCGTGGCGCCTCGGCGCACCGGCGTTGGCCACCATCGCCGTTGCGGTGCTCCTCGATGCCGTCGCAATCGCCTGGTCGAGGCAGCAGGGACCAGGCGTCGGACGGGTCATCTGGTTGTGGGCGATGGCGTGCCGGTTCCGGCGACGCTGGCCGGTGCTGTTCAACGACGCCGACCCGCGGCGCCTGCGCTTCACCGGGCTGCTCTCCCGGAACCGGTACAACGGCGCCGGCGGACTCCGCCCGGTGCTGGCGGCGCCGCTCCTGGGCTTGACGCCCGTCTCGCTTCGAGGGACGACCGCCGAGTGGGCCGTGCTCACCGTCGCCGCTCACACGCCGACCGAGCTGGCGGACGTCGTCGAGCGCATCGCCGACCTCGACGCACGGTTGGCCAAGAGCCAGATCCACCAGGCTCCGGCACCTCTCGGTCACGGTCGCCTGTGCATCACGTTCTTCGACGCTACGGAAAGGGCCGCATCATGAGTGGAACACGTCCAGATCGGCGCCGCCGATCGGGGTCACGGCGGGACATCATCGTCCTCGGCGCCCGTGCGGTCGAGCGTCGGCCGAGCGCGCACTCCGTCGAGCGCGGACCGACCCGGTCGGCCGGCTGGTGCGGTGGGCGTCGCACGGCGAGGCTCGGTCGGCGCAACCGGTTGCCCCGGCCGCGGGGTGCGGTCCGGCCGAGCGTTCTCGGCTGGTCACTCATGATCGCGTCCGGGGCGATGCTCGTCATCGCTGGCGCTGCGCTGCTGGCCGATGCAGGGCCGGTCGGGCTGGTCGCCTGTGCCGGGCTCGGGCTCGCGGCCTGCATCCTCGTGGTTGCCGAGATCGTCTCGGCCGCATCGACCCGGGACCGGAGCGGGCACTAGTAGGGCGACTCGTAGGGATCCTTTGGGATGCCGACGACCGGTGAGATACCGAGGGCGTCGGCCTCGATGATCCAGATGCCCTCGGCCTCCTGGTAGGGGACCTCGGGCGGGCGCCAGATCACGTCGGCAACGACCCAGGTGTCGTCGTCGAGCGCTCGGCCGGTGCCGTGCAGGGTCACCTGCAGCGGGATCCCATCGGCGGCGCAGCAGCTGACGAGGAAGCGGGTCAGCTTGAAGCCGTTGGCGATCTCGGGGTCGTTGACCACCAGACCCTCGAGCCGGATCACCCGGTCCTCGAGGCTGCGGCCCTCGTCCCAGGCTGCCCGGTCGAGGAACTCGATCACCCGCATCTCGATCGGCTCGGAGGTGTCGGGCAGGTCGACGAACCGCTCGGTCGGCTCGGTCGGTACGAAAGCGTCGACCCGATCGGCCGCCACCGCACCGAGGGCGGTCGGGGCCACCGACACCAGCACCAGCAGGGGCAGAGCGAGCAGCCACCCGACACCGGGCCCGGCCGAGCGGGCCCCCTCGCCCGACTGCCGGCTCGACGACACCAGCTCGTATCCGCCGAACACCAGCAGGAGCACCGTCGCCGCCGCGAGCGGGATCCGCATGTGCTGCTGCACGAACCAGCCGAACCCGCCGTCGAGCACGAGCCGACCGATCAGCACGCCGATGAAGATCAGGATCCCGGCCCGTCCGAATCGACTCACAACAGCACCTGCCCGACGATGACGGCCGAGACGACGGCGACGGTCAGGGTGACGGGGGCGAAGACCATGGCGAACCGACGCCCGAAGACGCCGGTGTGCATGGCCACCAGCTTGAGGTCGATCACCGGGCCGACGACCAGGAAGACGAGCCGGGACGTGAGCGAGAACTGCGGGAGGCCGGCGGCGACGAAGGCGTCGGCCTCGGAGCAGATCGACAGCACCACGGCCAGCCCGGCGAACATCAGCACCGACAACAGCTCGTTGTCGGCCACGGTGGCCAGCACGGTCCGGGGCACGACGAGCTGCAGTGTGGCTGCGGCCATCGCCCCGACCACCAGGTAGCCGCCGGCGTGCACGAAGTCGCGGGAGGCGACGTCGACGAACCGGGCCCAATGGCTGGAGCCGTGGTCGTGGTCGTGGGGATCGACCTTCAGCAGCGAGTCGTCGTTGCGGTTGGCCCACCACCAGCCGACGATGATCGCGGCGAAGAACGAGGCGAGGAAGCGGGCCAGCACCAGCCGACCGTCGCCGGGGAACGCCACCGCCGTCGACACCAGCACCACCGGGTTGATGGCGGGTGCGGCCAGGAGAAACGTCAGCGCTGCCGCCGGCGGGGTGCCCGAGCGGACCAGCCGCCCGGCGATCGGGACCGAACCGCACTCACAACCGGGAAGGGCCAGGCCGGCGACGCCGGCGGTCGGCACCGCTAGGACCGGGCTCCGGGGCAGGATCCGGTGGACCAGGTCGGGGGAGACGAAGGTGGCGATCAGGCCACTGACCACGACGCCGAGCACCAGGAACGGCAGGGCCTGGATGCAGACCGACACGAACAACGTCGCCCACAGGCGGACCTCGCCGTCGTCGAACCAGGCGACCCGGCTCCGGAGGAGGAGCGCGACGACGATCGCCGCCACCAGGAGCAGGGGCTGGTAGTCGCCCAGTCCGCCCCGCTCGGTGCCGTCCGGGCTGGTCTCGCCCCCGCGCTCGGACACGTCGTGCACTGGGGAGCAACGTACCCGATTCTCGGCGCTTGCGTCGCCAGGCCTGGTTTCCATCGAGGTCACAGCGTCACCATCGCTTGCTAGAACGAATGTGTGAGCAGATCGCATCCATTTCTCGACCCGTCGGTGGCCGGCTACCTGGCCGCCCACACGACCGGGCCAAGCCCCCTCGAGCAGCAGCTGATCGACGAGACCGGCCGGCTGGCGGCCGCCGGCATGCAGATCGGCCATCCTCAGGCCCGGTTCATGGCCCAGCTGACCCGGCTCCTCCGGCCGCGGCTGGCGGTCGAGATCGGGACGTTCACCGGGTACTCGTCGCTGGTCGTCGGCCAGGCCCTCGACCCCGGAGCCCGGCTCCTGGCCTGTGACGTGTCGGAGGAGTGGACCTCGGTGGCCCGCCGCTACTGGGCCGAGGCCGGGATCGACGACCGGATCGAGCTTCGGATCGGCCCGGCGGCCGAGACCCTGGCCGCCCTGCCGGCCGACACCCAGGTCGACCTGGCGTTCATCGACGCAGACAAGACCGGCTACCTCACCTACTTCGAGGCGCTCCTGCCGCTGCTGTCCGAGCGTGGTGTGATCCTCGTCGACAACGTCCTGTGGGGCGGGCGGATCGCTGATGAGGACGATCAACGGGCCGACACCGTCGCCCTCCGGGCCTTCAACGACCAGGTGATGGGTGACGCCAGGGTCGACGTTGCCCTGCTCCCGATCGGCGACGGGTTGTCGATGATCACCCTGCGGTCCTGAGGAATTCACCGAGGGCCGTGCCGTCGGGCACGTAGAGTGCGGTCCATGTCGACGACAGGAGACCGGCCGGGGGAGGCGACCCGAGTCGGGCTCGACTACCTGGAGGCGATCACTGCGCTGTTGCAGCGGATCCGCAGCGACCACCCGACGGTCGGGCTGTACGAGGCCGCCGACCTGCAGTGGTGGTGGCGGACCGAGCGATCGACCGACGAGCTCCCCCAGTTGTTCTGGTTCGACGCAGACGGTCGCCCCGAGGCCGCCGTCATCGCCACCGACTGGGGCGACGGCATCGCCCTCGACCCCCATGTCCTGCCCGGCGCACCGGCCGAGCGGGTGGCCGAGGTCGTCGAGCGGGGCCTGGCCCACGCGGCCGAGCTGGGCTTCGACTCCGTCGAACTGGAGGCCGACCGGGGTGACGAGGCGCTCCTGGCCCTCCTGGCCGACCACGGCTTCACCACCAAGGAGGCGGGCCTCGGCGAGGCGTGGCTCGACGCCGACCGCCTGCCGGCGATCAGCGAGCTGGCCGATGGCTACCGGCTCCTGACCCGGGCCGACACCGCAGACCGGCCCCATCACATGATCTCCGAGCAGCGGGGCCACCGAGACCCCGAGCCCCGCTTCCGGCAGAGCTCGCTCTACCGGTCCGACCTCGACCTGGTGGTTCTGGCCGACGACGGCGTTGGGGAGACCGCGGCCTACGGTCTGTTCTGGCACGATCCGGTCAGCGGGACCGGCCTCGTCGAGCCGATGCGGACCGAGGAGGCCCACCAACGGCGAGGCCTCGCCCGCCACGTCCTGACCGCCGGCGTCAACCGGCTGGCCCGAGCCGGGGCCGAGCGGATCAAGATCTGCTACGAGCTGGGCGCCCCGGCCGCCGATCTGTACCTCGGCGTCGGCTTCGAGACCGACCGCGAGACCGACATCCTCGTCGGCCCGACCCGACCGGCGGCCGTCGTCGGGGCATCGGGCTCCTGACGTCCTCGCCTACGAGCCCCAGATCGCATCGGCGGCCGAGACCACCAGGTCCAGCTTGGCCCGCTGCTGGTCCGCCGTGAGTGCGTTGCCCTCCTCGGTCGAGGCGAACCCGCACTGCGGGGCCAGGCCGAGCTGGTCTGGATCGGCGTAGGTGGCGGCGACGTCGACCTGGCGGCGGAGCTCGTCGAGCGACTCCAACTCGGGCGTCTTGGTGGTCACGAAGCCGAGCATCACCCGCTTGTCGCCGGCCGGCAGCAGCGACAGCGGCTCGAGCCCGCCGGCCCGCTCGGTGTCCCACTCCATGAAGTACACATCGACGCTGGTCCGGTTGAAGATCGCGTCGACCGCAGGGTCGTAGCCACCCGAGGCCACGTGGGTCGAGCGGAAGTTTCCGCGGCACAGGTGCATGGCGATCGTCAGGTCGTCCGGTCGGTGGGCGATGGCCCGTTCCAACATGTCGGCGTAGGCGACGATCAGCTCGTCCGGATCGAGGCCGTCGGCCCGCTTGGCCTCTCGCTGGGCCTCGTCGCACAGGTAGGCGAAGAAGATGTCGTCGAGCTGGAGGTAGCGGCATCCGGCGGCGTGGAAGGCGGCCAGGGCGTCGGCGTAGGCGGCGGCGATGTCGGCGAACAACACGTCGAGGTCGCGATAGTCCACCGGGGCGATGTCGTCGGCCGCAGTCCGGAAGTGGCAGGCGCTCGGACCGGGGATCGAGATCTTCGGTACCGCCGTCGTCACCGAGGCGAGGTGGCGGAAGTGGTCGAGCATCGGATGGTCGGTCGGGAAGGTGATGCGGTCCGTGATCGTCGGATGGAACGGCTTGATCGAGACCGAGCCGGTGAACGTCACGCCCCGCTGCTCGGGCCGGTGGACCACGTCGAGACCGTCGAGGCCGTCGAGGAAGTCGTAGTGCCAGAACGAGCGCCGCAGCTCACCGTCGGTCACCACCGGCAGCCCGACCGCCTCCTGCATGGCCACCGCATCGGCGATGGCCCGGTCCTCGATCTCCCGCAGCTCGGGTCCGCTGTGGAGCTGGCCGGGTGGCAGCCGGGCCGCCCTGGCTTCGGCAACCGCCGCCGGGCGGAGCAGGCTGCCGACGTGCTCGGCTCGGAAGGCACCTCCGCTCATGGCCGTCGACCCTAGTGGCGGCCGGTGCCGCGGTCATCCGGAGGCGCTGAGCCGACGCAACGGGTCGATCGCAACGGGTCGACCGCAACGCAACGGGTCGACCGCAACGGGTCGACCGGGCGGGGTCGTTGCCCGACCCGAGCGCCGGGTCGTAGGATTGTTGTGTTGTCGATCGGACGCCCACCGGTCGAGCTGGGATCCCCTTCGTCGCCCCCGGCGGCGAGGGATCGGCGGGTCCAGCAGGTCCATCGGGGGTCGAAACCCCACCACCTGCCGGTCCGGAGGCCGGTTCCCGTCGATGTCCAGGATCGCTGCTGCCGAGATCCGCTCGCTCGTCGTCCGAACGCGTACCGACTCGGTCCGCTGGGACGTCGACGGCCGTCTCCATCGCAGCCCCGGCTTCCTGCTGGAGCTGCGGGCCATCGGTGGACCCGTCTTGTCGAGGGCCGGTGACCACGGTCGGACGTCCGACCTCGCCCGGGCCCGGTTCGGGCTGTTGCCCCGTGGTCGAGCGATCCATGCGCTGGCCAGGGAGATCGACGAGCAGATCGCTCGGGATCGAGCCGAGGCCGATCGGCGACGGCGCTCGTCCGAGCGCCCCGAACCGCGGTCGGGTGGGGTGCAGTCGACCGGTGACGATCGTCGGCCGGGCCGCGGCCGGACCGGGCCGTCGACGCCCGACCGGGGTCGGCGGATCAGGCGCCCTGGGGAGCGACCAGCGCCTTGGCGCCCGTAGCCATCCTGGCGTAGGTGGCCATGTGCTCGGGGTCGACGACCTGGTCGAGCGAGAGGGTCTCGGCGTACGAGCTGGCGAACGTGGTGTCGAGCTCGTCGGCCACCCGCTGCCGGAGCTCGGCCCCCCGCTCGCGCCCGACGGCGACGAGGAACGGCGTCAGCAGCCAACCGCCGATCGACCACGCCATCCCGTACGAGCGGTGGAGCACGGTCGGCGAGCGGTCGAGCCCACCATAGATGTAGACCTGCTTGTGGGTCGTCGAGCCGTAGCGGCTGTAGACACCGGCCCCGCCCTGCGCCGCCTCCATCGCACTGAGGATGCTCGACGCCAGGTCGCCGCCGCCGGTGGCGTCGAACGCAATGGTTGCGCCGGTCGTCCGGATGGCCTCGGTCAATGCGTCGCGGAAGTCGTCTGACGACGAGTCGACGACGTGGGTGGCGCCGAGGGACCGCAACAGCTCGGCCTGGGCCGGCCGACGGACGATGTTGACCAGTTCGATGCCGTCGTCCGCGCAGATCTTGACCAGCATCTGGCCGAGGTTGGAAGCTGCGGCCGTGTGGACCAGGGCGGTGTGGCCCTCGCGTCGCATCGTCTCGGTCATGCCGAGGGCGGTGAGCGGGTTGACGAAGCACGAGGCGGCGTCCCGAGGGTCGGTGCCGTCCGGGACCACGAGGCACTGGTCGAGCGACGCCACCCGGTGGGTGGCGTACATCCCACCCGGCACCGCGGCGACGACACGGCCGAGCAGCGCCTGCGCCTCGTCGGACTCGCCGGCGGCCACCACCTCGCCGGCCCCCTCGTTGCCGACCGGCATCGGCTGACCGAGCCGGCCGGCCAGCGCCGTCGTCGCTCCGTCCGGCAGCCGGAGTCGGGTGGCGCCGTCGGCCGCGGTTGCGGTGGTGACGTCGCCGCCGGCCAGCAGCATGCCGAGGTCGGACGGGTTGATCGGCGACGCCTCGACCCGCAGCACCACCTCGTTCGGGCCGGGTTGGCCGATCTCGACCTCGTCGATGGTCAGGACGACCTCACCGCCGTCGGTGACCGTCGATCGCAGGGCCCGTGCCGTGATGCTCGCATCGCTCATGCCCCGTTTGTAGCCGGGACCGGTTCGGTCGTCGAACGGCGCCGGCCGGCCGGCGAGCGCCCCGGGTCCGGGTGACGGTGGCCGGCCGGGGCGGGCCGAACCTAGGCTCGTTCGATGGCCGACCCCGAGTCCCCGTTCCGGATCGAGCGCACCGATGATGGCGTTCGCTTCACGTTCGACGTCACCGCCCAGCCGACCGAGCGGCAACGCAAGCTGGCCCGCTTCGACCACTTCGAGATCCCCTGTGACGAGGGCGCCGTCCTCGGCGGCGACGACTCGGCCCCGCCGCCCCTGGCCTACTTCGCCTCCGCACTGGCCTTCTGACTGCTGACCCAGCTCGCCCGTGTCGGCGAGGCCAGCAAGATCGAGTTCGACACCGTCGAGCTCACCGTCACCCCGTCGTTCACGATGTCGGGGTCGGTGCTCGCCGGTACGGCCGAGCACCGGCTCGACGGTCTCGAGACCGACCTGTCGATCACCGCCCCCGACGTCGATCCGGACGACCTGGCCTCGATCATCGACCGGGCGGAGCGGATGTGCTTCGTGCTCGACGCCATCGAGCGGTCGCACGCCGTCGACCGTCGGACCACGATCAACGGCGAGCGGCGAGGCTGAGCGCAGGCCGCGGCCAGGCCCGGAGCGGACGGGCACCGGCCCGATGGCCATGCCAGACTGACGCCATGCTTTCCGTCCACATCATGTACCCGAAGACCGACGACTCGACATTCGACATGGACTACTACGTCAGCACCCACATGCCGATGCTGGCCGACGCGCTCGGTGACGCCTGCACGGGCTGGGGCGCGACGAAGGTGATGGCCGGCGACTGGGAGGCCATCGGCTGGTGCCACGTCGAGAGCAAGGAGGCCTTCGACTCGGCCATGGCGGCCAAGGGCGCCGACATCATGGGTGACGTCCCCAACTACACCAACGTCCAGCCGAGCCTGGTTCTCGGCGAGGTCTCGCACTAGGGGCCCGTCCCGGTCGTCTCCCTGGCGGGGCCCCGGGGAGACAACGGACACAGTCAGCTTCCGGCCGGGTGGCCCGATACTGGATCGGTGTACGGCCACCTGGTCGCCTACTGGCGGCGCCTCGACCCCGGATTCCTGCTCAGCCGCCACTCGGCGTTGCCCGAGCTGCGGCGCCGGCTCGGCCCGGCGTCGCGCTCGTTTGTCGCCAGGGCCGTCTCGCTTGCCTGCGGGGCGACGCTGATCGGGACGTCGGTGGCGATGCTGGTCGAGGCCGACCTCGGCCTGCCACCCTATGACGTCCTGGCCTCCGGGCTGGCCGCCAACCTCGGCCTGACCCTCGGGCAGGGCGCATGGCTCGTGGCCGCCTTCCTGTTCATCGCCGCCACCGTGCTCGGTCGCCAGCCGAGCCCGTGGGGCGTTGCCTACATGCTCGGCATCGGCCTGGCCATCGATGCGGTGGCCAACCTGCTGAACCAGCCCGAGACGCTGGCCGGCCGGGTCGGCTTCCTCCTGGTCAGCACCGTGGTCATGGCCGGTGGGATCAACCTCGTCCTCTACTCGGGGACGACGGGCGGCCCCTTCGAGCTGCTGATGGCGGCGGCCGAGGATCGGGGGATCAGCTGGGTCGTGGCCCGCTACGGACTCGATCTCGGTGTCCTCGGCGCCGGACTCGCGCTCGGCGGCGCCGTCGGCATCGGCACACTCGTGTACGCGGCCACGATGGGCCTGGTCCTGCAGGCGGTCAGCCAGGTCTTCGCCGACCATCGGGCCGGCCGCCGGCATCGCCTGGCCACCGGACCGGCGGCCGCCGCCCGGTCGAGCGTCGGGCCCGCCACCGAGGCCGCTGCGGAGCCGACCCGCCGCTGACCCACCTGGTCCGGCGAAACGGACCTCTCCTAGGATCGCGAGCACGAAGGCATCCCAGGAGCAGTGATCCATGGCCACGACCATCATCCCCGAGCCAGACGCCAACAACGCCTGGCGGACCGAGACCCCCGGCAACGACGGATGGCTGCGATCGGCCAGGCCCGACGCAGACGACAAGTTCTTCATGGTGTCGGCCGACGGCCACGTGCAGGAGCCCAAGACATTCCTGCACGACCGCATCCCCGAGCAGTACCACCATCGTCTGCCCGGGATCTCGGTCGACCAGAAGGGTGAGCAACACCAGAAGACCGAGGGCTTCCGGGCGGCCAAGCTCAACTGGGTGCAGCCGTTGGAGGGCCACGAGAAGCTCCGCAACGAGTCGGGCCGGACACCCGATGACCGGATCGCCGACCTCGGCATCGACGGCTGTGACGCCGAGATCCTGTTCCCCAACAAGGGCCTCACCGTCTGGGCCACGCCGGACGCCCAGTTCAGCCACGCCATGTGCCGGGCCTACAACGAGTGGGCGTGGGAGACCTTCGCCGAGTACAACGACCGGCTGATCCCGATGGCCTGCGTCGCCCCGGCCGCCCTCGACGAGACGATCGCCGAGATCCAGCGCTGCGCCGCTCTCGGCTTCAAGGGCCTGTCCCTGCCGTGCAAGCCGGTGTTCGGCCCGCCGGACGTCGACGACCTGAACTACAACCTGAAGGAGTTCGAGCCGCTCTGGGACTGCATCACCGACGTCGACCTCCCCATCACCTTCCACGTGTCGACCGGGCGCGATCCGCGCACGGCACGCAGCCAGGGCGGGGCGGTCATCAACTACACGATCCACTCGCTCGCCCCGACGATGGAGCCGCTGGTCAACATCTGCGCCTCCGGGGTGGCCGAGCGGCATCCGACGCTCCGGTTCGGGGCCATCGAGGCCGGGATCGGGTGGGTGCCGTGGATGCTCGAGGCGATGGACGAGGCCTATCTCAAGCACCACATGTGGGTCCGGCCGAAGCTGGAGGAGCTGCCGTCGACGTACTTCCGGCGCCAGGGTTTCGCCTCGTTCCAGGAGGACAAGTCGGGCCTCGATCTGGCTGCGGAGCACGACCTCGTCGACAACTTCCTGTGGGCCAACGACTTCCCCCACCACGAGGGCTCGTGGCCGTACTCGGCCCAGGCAATCGAACGGACGATGGGCGGATTGACCGACGCCGAGCGGGCGAAGATCCTCGGCCTCAACTCGGCCAGGATCTTCCGTCTCGACATCCCGGAGCGGTTCCGCGCCCACGCCGACGCTGCCGCCGTCGTCGCCGGGGTCGAGGCCGGTCGGTAGCCGGCCGAGGGCCCTGTCCCTCCGGGCCGCCCGGATCGCCGGCCCGGTCGCCGATCACCGGTCGGCGAGGAACTCCAGCACGGCGGCGGTGAAGGCGTCGTTGTCGTCGCCGGCCACCATGTGCCCGGCGCCGGTCACGTCGACGTAGCGGGCGTGGGGCACGACGTCGATGAACTCCTTCACGGTCTCCTCGCTGACCAGGTCCGACTGTTGCCCGCGGACGAGCAGCGTCGGGACGGTGAGCCTGGCTGCGGCCGCATGCAGCGCCCCGGCCAGCAGGTCCATCCGCTCGGCCGTCCGGCCGCTCTCCAGCATGTCGGCCGCCTTCGACAGGATGAACTGCGGGTCCCAGCGCCAGACCCATCGTCCGTCCCGCTCCCGCAGGACTCGTTCGAGGCCGGCGGTGCTGGTCGGCTGCTCCCGGTCGGGGTTGTAGGCGGCGATGACGGCCGCTGCCTCGTCGAGCGACTCGAAGCCGTCCGGTCGGGCCGACATGAACCGCACGATCCGCTCGACCCCGGCCGTCTCCATGCGGGGGGTGACGTCGACGAGCACCACCGCCCGGTACAGCTGGCGGTCGGCCGCTCCCTGGGCCATGAGGGCCGCCATCCCGCCCATGGAGGCGCCGATCACCACCGGCGGTTCGTCGAACAGCTCGAGCAACCGATCCACGTCGGCGGCCATGTCGGTCATCTCGTAGGCCGCGTCCGGCGACCACTGGCTGTCGCCGTGGCCACGGGCGTCGGCGGCGACGACCCGGTGCCCGGCCCGGCCGAGTGCCGCGGTCGTGCCCTTCCAGGCGTGGCGGTTCTGGCCGCCGCCGTGGAGGAGCAGTGCACCGGGCCCGCCGGCCGGTCCGGTCCGGTCGACGACCAGGTCGAGGTCGTCTGCGCCGGTGACGGTGAGGGTCTCCATCGGGGCGAGCCTAGGAGTCGGGCCTCGACGACGACAGCTCGCGGCGTCGGCGCTCACCGGCGTCGTTGACCAGGGCGGCGTACCGGTAGGCGCCGTGCACCATCTTCGTGTACGGCGCGGTCACGAAGAAGGCGAACACCATGGCCAGGTGCACGACCAGCAGGAGCGGCATCACGGCCGTTGCCCGCAGCACGAGGGTGGCGAGACCGGTGACGCTCACCGCCACCAGGAGCCCGAGGAAGGCCAGCTCCATCGACCGGGAATCGGGGTCGGTCAGGCCCTCGGCCCGTTCCCGCTTGGCCGCCAGGAGCCCGATCGGGCCGACGACCAGCCCGATCCCGCCGACCGTGCCGAGCACGACGACCGGGTGCCACAGCGGATACGGCGCCACCTGGTGGAACGCCCCCTCCAGGACGGCGGCCAGGGTGGTGGCGGCCAGGCAGAGGGCGAACCCGTAGAAGGTGAGGTGGTGGTAGCGCTTCCGGGTGTCGTCCGGCGTGTCGTCGTGGTTGACACAACCGGGCCCGCCACCGTCGAGGTACTCGAGCGTGCCAGCCGATCGCCCCGCTCGCCGCAGGTCGCTCCAGGCGGGCCGGCCGCCGTCGATCGCCAGCCAGTAGCGCCGGATCGACACGGCCATGGCCACGACGGCGAAGCCGGACGCCGCCAGGTAGAGCGAGACGATCGTGGCGTGGGGTACGACCCGGTAGAAGGCGCCGGCGCCGGTGTGGCGCTCGACCAGGGTCCCGTTGACGGCACCGACGACGGCCAGGAACCCGATGAGGGCGACGACGACGGCGATGCTCACCGCAACCGCATTGGCCCGGAACAGGCGGCCGAGGGGCGCCGGCCAGGCGTAACGCTCCCACGTGTTGCGACGGAGCTTGGCCAGCGTCTCGGGCACGACGACGTGGAACGCGTGAGGCGGCGCGTACTGGCAGTCGAACAGGCAGGCGCCGCAGTTGTGGCACAGGTTGGCCAGGAAGTCGACGTCGGCGTCGGTGAACAGCCGCCGCCGCTCCATCGCCGGGTACACCGCGCACAGGCCCTCGCAGTAACGACAGGCGTTGCAGATCGTGAACAACCGGTCGGCCTCGGTAGTGAGCGCCGAACGATGTCCGTCGCCACTGACGGCCGGTCGGCCGAGCACCACCGGTTGTCCTCGGCCCGCTCCGGCCCCGGCGACCTCAGCCACCGGGTCGATCCGCCGGCGTGGCGGCGACGGCGAGCGGCGTCCCGGCCGTGGTGACGGACCGGGCGGCGCCGGCCCCGGCCAGTCGACCGAACACCGAGCCGATTGTCATGCCGATGCCGGCCAGGTACCCCTGCCCGAGCACGTTGCCGGCCATGATCTCTCCGGCGGCGAACACGTTCGGCGACGTCGTCCCGCTGCGCATGCGCACCGCTGCCGTCCGGTCGATGCGGACGCCGAGGTAGGTGAAGGTCACGCCACAGCGCAACGTGTAGCCGTAGAAGGGCGGCAAGAGCAACGGGCGGGCCCAGTGCGACTTTGGTGGGTGGAGGCCGACGGTGGCGCAGTCGTCGAGCTCGGTCGGCTCGAACCGTCCGGGCCGGCAGTGGGCGTTGAACTCCTCGACGGTGGCCTCGACCGTCGCCCGGTCGAGGCCCATGGCCTCCGCCAGCTCGCCGACCGTGTCGGCGACGACCGGCGGGAACACCGACGGCATGAACTCGTCGATCGAGGTCGAGTCGATCAGCACGTAGCCGGTCTGACCGGGTTGGGCCGCCACCAGCCGACCCCAGATGGCGTAGCGCTTTGGCCAGAAGTCCTCACCCTCGTCGTGGAACCGGTCGCCTTCGGCGTTGACGACGATCCCGAAGGGCACACAGTCGAGGCGGGTGACGATGCCGCCGTCGTAGGCCGGGGCTCGCCCGTCGACCGCCACCGCATGGCACTGGGTGGGGTCGCCGACCAGCTCCACCCCGGCCCGATCGAGCGCCTGCAGGACGACCCCCCGGTTGTTGGCGGTCCCGCGGATGACGAAGTTCCTGGCCTCGGGACCCCACGCCCGCTCCATCCACTCGGCGTTGCCCTGGAAGCCACCCGAGGCAGCGACGAACGCACCGGCCCCGATCTCACGGCGGATGCCGTCGCCGTCGACGACGGTCGCCGACGTGAACCGGCCGCTCGTCTCGTCGAGTGAGACGTCGACCACCTCGGTGTCGTAGATCACCTCGACCCCGAGGCCGCGGGCGGTCCGGTACAGCGCGTTGAGCATGGCCCGGCCGCCGCCGAGGAAGAAGGCGTTGGTCCGACCGAGGCTCAGCGAGCCCTCGAGTGACTTGGCGAACGCGACCCCGTTGCCGGTCATCCAGTCCCACATCTCGGTCGACTCCTCGAGCAGCAGTCTGGACAGCTCGGGATCGGTGTCACCCTTGGTGACGCCGAGGAGGTCGCCGAGGAACTCCTCGACCGGGTAAGGCCCGGTCAGGATGCCGTTGCCGGCGTCGTGGGCCAGGCGCATGTTGCGTGTGTGGCGGGTGTTCCCGCCCCGCTCGTGCTCGGGAGCGGACTCGACGACGAGGACCCTGGCCCCGTCGCGGGCGGCCTGGATGGCGGCGCAGAGCGCCGCGTTACCGCCACCGGCCACCAGCACGTCGACCCCCGACACGGCACTCACGGTAGGCGATCGCCTCGGAGCGTTCCCAGCTGGCCTGAGTGCGTTCGGGCCGAACGGCTCCGCGACCACTGGTTCAGCACTCAAGTACCGCCTGGGGTTGCCGATTGCTAAGCGAATCCGAACTCGACGCACCAGGGGACCCGAGAACTCATCATGTGGAACGGTAGGAAACGTGGACCGGCGACAGCCGAGGTGATCGAGGACCCCTCGCCCGAGGCCGATGACCTCGAACCAACCGAACCCGAGCCGAGCGACAACGACCGGATCATGGACTCGTTGCACCGCTCCCAGGCCGTGATCGAGTTCGAGCCGGACGGTACGATCATCGCCGCCAACCCCAACTTCTGCGGCGCCATGGGCTATTCGCTCGACGAGATCACCGGCCAGCATCATCGGATCTTCGTCGACCCGACCGAGGCCGCCTCGGAGTCCTACACCGACTTCTGGGACGCCCTCCGTCGAGGCGAGTTCCAGGTCGCCGAGTACCGCCGGTTCGGCAAGGGCGGCAAGGAGATCTGGATCCAGGCCACCTACAACCCGGTGTTCGACGAGGACGGCGAGGTCATCAAGGTCATCAAGTTCGCCAGCGACGTCACCGCCCAGCGGATGGCCCAACGGGAGATCCAGAACCGGACCCAGGCCGTCATCGAGTTCCTCCCGGACGGGACGATCATCGAGGCGAACAACCTCTTCCTCCAGACCGTCGGGTACTCGCTCGAGGAGATCCGCGGCAAGCACCATCGGATCTTCATGCCCCCCGGTGAGGCCGACACCTCCGAGTACGCCGCCTTCTGGCCCGAGCTGGCCCGGGGCGAGTTCAAGCAGGGCGAGTTCCGGCGGGTCGACCGCCACGGGCGAGAGCTGTGGCTCCAGGGGGCCTACAACCCGGTCTTCGGTCCGTCCGGTGACGTCGTCCGCATCGTGAAGGGCGTCGCCGACATCACCGAGCAGGTCAACAGCAAGCACAACGCCGGCCGGGTCGGGAACTCGATCGCGACGAGCGTCAGCGAGATGACCGAGGCGATCAACGAGATCTCCCAGACCGTCAGCCGGACGGCGGCGCTGGCCCACACCGCCGAGGACGGGGCCTCGACCGCATCGGCCAAGGTCGGTGAGCTCGACGCCGCCAGCCTCGCCATCGGTCGTGTCATCGACCTCATCCAGGGGCTGTCCGAGCAGACGAACCTGCTGGCCCTCAACGCCACCATCGAGGCGGCCAGGGCCGGCGAGGCCGGTCAGGGCTTCGCCGTGGTCGCCAACGAGGTCAAGCTGCTGGCCACCCAGACCAGCGAGGCCGCCGGCGACATCCGCAACAGCATCGAGGCCATCCAGGGCGAGATCACCGCCGTCGTCCAGATGATCCAGGCGATCACCGACTCGGTGACCGAGGTGTCGGCCGAGGCAAGCACGGTGGCCGCCGCCATCGAGGAGCAGTCGGTTGTCATGGGGCGGATGAACGAGTCGGCCGAGGAACTGCTGACCATCAACGCCTGACGACACCTGTCGATACCGCCAGACGCCCGGACCGGGGTGGTCGGCGCCGCTAGGGTCCGACCGTGCCCGAATCGAGATCCGAGCCGGAGCCCTGGCGGGCCGTCGCCGTCCCAGCGGTGGCCGCCGATCGGCTTGCCTGGATCACCGAGCGTGACATGGTCGAGGTCGATCGGGTCATGATCGACGAGCTCCACATCGAGCTGATCCAGATGATGGAGCACGCCGGTCGCCATCTGGCCCGGGTCGTCCGGGAGGGTGCGACCCCGTCGACCGTGGTCGTCCTCGCCGGTTCGGGTGGCAACGGCGGTGGCGGTCTCGTCGCCGCCAGGCACCTGGCCAACGCCGGGATCGAGGTGGTCGTGGTCACCACCCGCGACCGGGTCGACATGGCCCCCGTTCCGGCCCACCAGCTCGACATCCTCGAGCGGATGGGCGTGGAACGGCGTGACGAGCCACCGGCCGGTCCCAGCGTCGACCTGGTCGTCGACGCGGTGATCGGCTACTCGCTCCGGGGTGCGCCCCGCGGTCGGAGCGCCGACCTGATCGAGGCCACCGTCGGCTCCCCGATCGTGGTGTCGCTCGATACGCCGAGCGGGCTCGACGTGACGACCGGCGACGCCCCCGGGCGCTCGGTTGCGGCCGACGCCACCGTGACCCTGGCCCTGCCGAAGATCGGGCTCCGGCACGCCGCAGCCGTCGGTGAGCTCTACCTCGGTGACATCTCCGTGCCGCCCGGGGTCACCGGCGCCTACGGGGTCGCGCCGCCGCCGTTCGACGCAGGTGGACTCCTCCTGGTCGAGCGCTGATCAACCGCCTGGCGTCGGCGTGGGATCGGGTGTCGGATCGGGGTCCGGGGTCGGGTTCGACGTCGGATCCGGATCGACCGGCCGCTCCCGGCGCAGCCGCCAGGCCGACACGACCGTGCCAGAGGCGACGACCGCCATCACCCCGAGCGCGGCCACGTAGCCGGCCTGCAGGGCGTCCCTCGCCTCGGTCGACAGGGCGGCGGCGCCGTCGTCGCCGAGCAGGCCCCGGATCGCCTCGACGTCGTCGATTCGCCGACCGATGACCCAGAACAGGACCAGACCGGCCAGCGCCGCCCCGTAGGCGAAGCCGAGCGAGCGAAGGAACTGGTGGGCCGACGAGGCCCTGCCCATCTCCTCGGCCCTGGCCCGGGACTGGAGGAGTGCCAGTCCCGCGGTGGTGACGAGCCCGATGCCAGCACCCAGCACCACGAAGCAGGCGAAGAGCACGGCGGTCGGGGTCTCGGCGCCGGCGGCGAGGGTGGCCCCGACGCAGCCGGCGGCCAACAGCGTCGTACCGAGGGTGATCACCGGCGGTGGTTGGCGATGGTCGAGCAGGCGGCTGGCCACGGCCGCGGCCAACGACCAGCCGATCACCATGTAGAGCACCGAGAAGGCGGCCGCCCCGGTCGAGAACCCCCTGGCCCCCGTGAGGTAGACGGGCAGGAAGGCGCTGGCCCCGGTTCCGCCACCGACGGCGAGGGTCGACGTCAGGTGGATGTTGCGCCAGCGGGCGCCGGTCAGGTGTTCGAGACGGACGACGGGATCGGCGACCCGCCTGGCGTGGGCCAGGTAGGCCACGAACCCGATGGCGCCAGCCGCCAGGTAGGCGATGGCCACCAGCGACGGGGTCGAGGCACCGATCAGCAGGCAGACGGTGACGACGGTGACGACGGCCAGCCCGACACCGTCGAACCGGGAGGTGACGGTCTCGGCGGGGTCGGCTGCGCCCGCCGTCGTGCGACGCCCGGGGAGCCGGCTCCAGCCGATCAGCATCGCCGGGATCCCGATCGGCACGATGACGAGGAAGACCCAGCGCCACCCGAGCACGCTGATCAGCACGGCGGCGACCGCCGGTCCGGCGACGCCGAGGACGCCCCAGACCGCCGAGATGGCGGCGTACATCCGGGGCCGCATGGCCGGTTCGAAGGCGAGGCCGATGCTCGACAGCGTGCTGCCGATCACCCCACCGGCGGCCAGGCCCTGCGCCACCCTGGCCCCGACCAGGACCAGCATCGCCGGCGCAACCGCACACAGGATCGAGGCGGCGACGAAGCCGACCATCGACACCCGGTAGACCACCCGAACACCGATCGAGTCGACGAGCGGGCCGATGGCCAGCACGGCGATGGCCGAGGCCAACAGCTCGACCGTCACCACCGACGGGAGGAGGTCGACCGACCCGAGGTCGTTGCCGATGTCGGGCAGCGCGGCGGTGACGGCCAGGTTGTTGTAGGCCACCAGCGTGATCGACGACATCAGCGACACGGTCAGGGGTCGCAGCTCGGGCCCGAGCAGACCGCCGGTGACGGTGCCGGCCGCGGTCACGACGTGCCGGTGTCGAGGACCTCGCCGGTGTGCTCGCCGAGGCGCGGCGCCCGACCGAGGTGCCACCAGCCGGCGTTGTCGCGGAACGGCGGTCCGGGGATCGTCGTCTCGCCCCCGGCCGGCAGTTCGGCCGAGCCCCAGAACCCGACGGCGTCGAGGTGGGGATCGGTCCGCAGGCTCTCGACGGTGTTGACGGGCGACACCGGGATCCCCCGGCGCTGGGCCTCGGTGAAGAAGTCGAGAACCGTCATCGACGTCGTCAACTCCTCGACCCACGAGTCGACCAGCTCCATCGTCTCGCTCCGCACCGCCATGTCGGCGAACACGGGATCGATGATCGACTCGTTGTCACACACCTCGTGCACCCAGGCGGCGATGTGCTCCCAGTGCCGCGGCATCAGCACCAGGATCGACACGTAGCCGTCGGCGCACGGGTACAGGCCGAACGGACGGCTCAGGCCGCGCCGGTTCCCGGAGCGGGCCCGATGGACGCGATCATCCAGGAACACCGGCACGCCGGTCTCGGGAGCCATGCTGAGCGCCACCTCGGCCATCGACAGATCGACCAGTTGGCCCGCACCGGTGAGCCGCCGGCCCCGAAGCCCGAGCGCGGCACCCATCGCCGCGTTGAGCGCGGTGGCGTGCATCGCCACCTGGGCCGGCCCGCCGGGGCAAACCGGCGGCTGGTCCTCGAAGCCGACGGTGTACAGGATCCCCGAGGCGGCGAGCGTGACCAGGTTAGACGATGCCCAGCCCCGCTTCGGGCCGGTCAGCCCGAACGGTGTGATCGACACCCAGACCACGGCGGGATTGGCCTCGGCGGTGGCGGTGTAGCCGAGCCCACGGTCATCGAGCACGTCGGGGCCGTGGTCGTCGAGCACCACGTCGGCCGTGGCCAGCAGGTCGAGGAGCTTGCGGTGCCCGTCGTCGGTCTCGACGTCGATCACGACGCTGCGACAGCCCATCGCCAGGTAGGCCCACCACAGCGAGCCCTCGGGCTCGGGAGCGTCGTCGACGAACGGGGCGAGCCCGCGCATGGCGTTGCCGCCCGGCGGCTCGACCTTGATCACGTCGGCGCCCGTCGCCGCGAACAGCCTGGCCCCGTAGGCGCCGGCGAGACTCGAGAGGTCGACGACCCTGATCCCCTCGTAGGGGCGGTTCCCGTTTGTGGTCGGTACGCTGCCGGCCGTCATCAGAGGTCCCTCCCGTCCG
>JBCCVL010000078.1:0-26776 GCA_039195375.1 Actinomycetota bacterium | reverse complement strand
GATGACGGGCTCGCCCCGGATCCTCGGCAAGCGCAAGGCCGACGGGTCGCCCTGGTTCCCCGGCCACGGGGAGATGGACGTCGATGCGATCACCCGCCTGCTCCGGCCGTACCTGGTCGAGCGGTTCGGGGTCGACGCCGTGGCCGCCGGGCCGCGGGAGAAGACACTGATCCCGCTGGCTGCAGCCGACCCCGACGGTGCCTCCCGCCTCGCCGGGTTCTGCTCGGGCTGCCCCCACAACACGTCGACCGTTGTGCCCGAAGGGTCCGAGGCCGGCGGCGGCATCGGCTGCCACGGCATGGCCGGCATGCGCCCGGACCGCAACACCAAGGGCACCTCCCAGATGGGCGGCGAGGGCTTGGCCTGGATCGGGGCCGCCCCCTTCGTGACGATGGAGCACCGGTTCCAGAACATCGGCGACGGCACGTACCACCACTCCGGCAGCCTGGCGCTGCGCCAGGCCGTGGCGTCCGGCGCCAACATCACCTACAAGATCCTCTACAACGGCGCCGTGGCCATGACCGGGGGTCAGGACGTCGACGGCCAGATGTCGGTGCCGGCGCTGACCCGCTCGATCGAGGCCGAGGGCGTTGCCAGGACGCTCGTCGTCACCGACGACACGGACAAGTATGGGCGCGGCGCCGGCTTCGCCCCCGGGGTCGACGTGTGGCACCGGTCCCGCCTCGACGAGGCCCAGCGGCTGCTGCGCGACACCCCCGGCTGCACGGTGCTGATCTACGACCAGGCCTGCGCCGCCGAGCTGCGTCGGGACCGCAAGCGGGGCAAGGCCCCGGACCCGGCGATGCGGATCTTCATCAACGAGGCGGTGTGTGAGGGCTGCGGTGACTGCGGCGTGAAGTCGTCCTGCCTGTCGGTCCAGCCGGTCGAGACCGAGTTCGGCCGCAAGACCCAGATCCACCAGCCGTCGTGCAACAAGGACTACACGTGCCTGGAGGGTGACTGCCCGGCCTTCGTCGAGGTGATCCCCGCCCCCGACGCCGGCGCCTCCCGGGCGACCGTGCCGTTCGAGCCGATCGGCGAAGCCGACCTGACCGAGCCGAGCAGGATCGACGAGGGCGACATCCTGATGATGGGCATCGGCGGCACCGGCGTGGTGACCGTCAACCAGTTGCTGGCCACCGCAGCACTGCTCGACGGCAAACAGGCCGACGGCCTCGACCAGACCGGACTCTCGCAGAAGGGTGGTTCGGTCATCTCGAACCTCCGCATCCGCCGGATCGGCGACGGCCGGACGGGTCTGGCCAACAAGGTCGAGTCGGGCACGGCGAACGCCTACCTGGTGTTCGACGTGTTGACCGGGGTCAACGAGGCCAACCTCGACAAGGCCGATCCCGACCGAACGGTTGCGGTCGTCTCGTCCGCCAAGGTGCCGACCGGGGCCATGGTCCGCGACACCGCAGCCCAGTTCCCCGAGTTCGCCGCCATCCGGGCCACCATCGACTCCGCCACCCGGGCCGATCGCAACGTCTACTTCGACGCCGGCAACGTGTCGGAGAACCTGTTCCGGTCGCACATGCCGGCCAACGTGATCGTGCTCGGCGCCGCCTACCAGCGTGGTGTCATCCCGATCTCGGCCGAGGCGATCGAGCGGGCGATCGAGCTGAACGGGGTGTCGGTCGAGTCGAACACCCAGGCGTTCCGTATCGGGCGCCGGATCGCCGCCGAGCCGCAGTGGCTCGACGGGCTCGGCCTGCAGCGGCCGGGCGAGGTCACCCAGACCAGGGCGGAGGCCCGTCGCTCGGCCGCCGTGGCCGAGCTCGTCGCCAAGGTGGCGGCGCCGTCGCCCGAGCTGACCCGGCTGCTCGAGATCCGGGTGCCGGAGCTGATCGACTACCAGGACCGCTCCTACGCCTCCCGCTACGTCGACAAGGTGGCCGAGGTCCGGGCCAGGGAGACGTCGGTGACGTCGGAGACCAGGCTGTCCGAGGCCGTCGCCCGGTACCTGTTCAAGCTCATGGCCTACAAGGACGAGTACGAGGTCGCCCGGCTGCACCGGTCGGACGCGTTCCACGACGCGTTGGCCGAGCAGTTCGGCCCGGGGGCCCAGATCACCTACAAGCTGCACCCGCCGACGATGCGGCGCATGGGCTACGAGTCGAAGATCGGCATGCGCCGGAGCGGCGAGTTCGCCTTCTCGACCCTGGTGCGGATGAAGCGGCTCCGGGGCACGTTCTTCGACCCGTTCGGTCGCTCGAAGCACCGGCGCCTCGAGCGGGAGCTGATCGGCGACTACGAGGGCCTGCTCGACCGGGCCATGGCCTCGCTCGACCAGACGAGCTACGGCCGGGTGGTCGAGCTGGCCGAGCTGCCCGACGTGATCCGGGGCTACGAGGACATCAAGGAGGCCAACGTGGCGGAGTTCCGCTCGCGGGCCCAACAGCTGCTGGCGGGTCTCTGAGCCGGACCGTGGACGTCACCCTCGGGCTTGACGTCGGGACCGGGTCGACCAAGGCCGGGCTGATCGACGCCGCCGGTCGGCTCCTGGCCGTCGGTCGCTCGGCCCACCCGCCGGCCGAGCCCCGACCCGGCTGGAGCGAGGCCGACCCGGAGCGCTGGCTCGCCGCCGCCGGCCGAGCCGCCTCCGTGGCACTGGCGGCGTCGGCCGACGCCTCGATCCGGGTCGTCGGCGTCGGCCTGTCCGGCCAGATGCACGGGGTCGTTGCCTGCGGCCCCGGCGCCGAGCCGCTGCGGCCAGCGGTGCTGTGGTCGGATCGTCGCTCCGAACCGGACCTGGCGGCGCTGGCCCGCTGTCTCACCCCCGAGGTGCGGTCCCAGCTCGGTAATCCACTGGTTGCCGGGATGGCCGGTCCGACCCTGGCGGCCCTTGCCCGTCTCGAGCCGTCGACGGTCGAGCGGATCGAGACCGTGCTCCAACCGAAGGACTGGATCCGGGCCCGCCTGACCGGCGTGGCCGCCACCGACCCGTCGGACGCCTCGGCCACGCTGCTGTGGGACGTGACCGGTGATCGCTGGTCGGAGGCGGCGGCCGCCGCCTTCGCCGTCGATCGTCACTGGCTCCCCCCGGTGCTGGCCGCGACCGACGTCGCCGGTGAACTGCTGCCGGCCGGGGCCGACGCGCTCGGGGTGGTCCCCGGGGTGCCGGTGGCGATCGGTGCCGCCGACACCGCAGCGGCGTTGCTCGGGGCGGGGGTGGCGATGGGGGAGACGCAGCTGTCGACGGGCACCGGGGGCCAGCTCGCCAAGCGGCTGGCCGCGCCGTCGACCGATCCGAGTGGGCGGACCCACCTCTACCGGGACGCCGGCCGCAGCTGGTACGCCATGGCCGCCATCCAGAACGCCGGCATCGCCGTCGAGTGGGTGAAGCGCCTCCTCGGAGCCGACGACGCCGAGATCGAGGCGGCCATGACCACGCGCCGGTCCGATACCGCCGGCGGTGGTCCCGGCGACGGTGGTCCCGGCGACGACGCCATCGACGATGCCATCGTGTTCCTGCCCTACCTCACCGGTGAGCGGACCCCGCATCTCGATCCGACGCTGGCCGGGCGGTGGACCGGCCTCCGGCCCGGCACCACCCGCAGCGCACTGATCCGCTCGGTGTTCCACGGCGTCGCCCTGGCCCTGCGCGACGGGCTCGATGCGCTCGAGGCGGCCGGCCACCACATCGACGAGGCGCTGCTGGCCGGCGGGGGTTCGCTGGCGCCGTGGTGGCGGCAGTTGCTGGCCGACGCACTCGAGATCCCCCTGGTCGCCCACGATGCCGCCGACGCATCCGTCCGGGGCGCCGGTCTGCTGGCGTGGGCCTCGCTCGGGGTCGAGATCGATCCGGCCGAGACCGTCACCCGGGCGTCGCCGGTCGAGCCGTCGCCTGCCGGCACCGCGACGATGGCCGTCGCCCGGGAGCGGTTCGCCGCCGCCCTCGCCGCCGGCGGACCGTGACCGATCGGGACGGCGGGACCGGGCCACCGCCTCGGCGAGGTCCCGGTCACGGTCGGCCCGTCTGCCCGGTCGGCGACGTCGTTGCCGCCGCCCAACGGGTCGAGCGACCGGACGACGTCGTCGCCGTCATCCATGGCACCACCGACCCGACGTTGATCGCCGACCAGATCGACGACGTGCTGGTTGCCGTCGGTCGCCGGTCGCCGGTCGTCGCCTGCCGGTTCCACGTCGCCTCGGTCGGCTCCGTCACCGGGGTGGTCCTCGCCGACGGCGATGACCTGGTCGTCAAGGCCTACCAGCCGGCCTGGCGGTGCTCGTTCCTGCGGGCGGTCGTCGAGGTCCAGGCCAGGCTGGCGGACGGCGGGATCCCGTGCGCAACGCCGGTCGGCGGACCGGTCCGCTGCGGTCGAGGGTTCGCCACCGTCGAGACCAACCTCGCCGACCCCGGCCAGCCGGACGCCTTCGGTGAGCGGGAGCGTTCGGCGTCGGCCGAGGGGCTGGCCCGCGTCGTCGGCCTCGCCGGTCGCGACGACCGACTGGCCGATCACCCGCTTCGCCGACCCCACCCGGGCCTGTACCCGCCGCCACACAGCCCGCTCTTCGACTTCGAGGCGACCGCCGATGGCGCCGGGTGGATCGACGACCTGGCCCGTGTCGCCCGGTCACATCGGCGCGACACGCCGATGGTCACCGCCCACACCGACTGGACGGCTCGCAACGTGCGCCTCCGGGCCGACGGCGTCTGTGCCGTGTACGACCTCGACAGCCTGGCTGCGGTCAGCCTCCCGTCGGCTCTCGGCCTCGCTGCGTCGACCTGGCGGGCGCTCGGCGTCGCCGGCGAGCCGGCCGCACCCGACCTCGACGAGATCGAGGACTGGTTCGAACGGTACCCGGCGGTGCTGTCGGTGGCGGATCGCCGGGCGGCGCTGGCGGCCGCACTGTACGGGCTCTGCTACACCGCCCGGTGTGAGCACGCCATCGACCCGGCCGAGGAGCTCCATCGCCGGGCCCGCCCGACGCTCCGGCTCGACGCCGACCGCTACCGGCGGGCGTTGACCGGGTGAGCGCACCGGTCGGTCGGCGGTTCAGCCGCCGGCCGGCTTGGTGGCCCGCACGATCGCAGCGTGCAGCCCCGGTGTCGTCTCGTGGGTCAGCTCGATCGAGGCGTCCACCAGCCCGACCTCTCGGAGCAGGTCGAGGTAGCGCGTCCGTTCGAGCCCGCCGGCGCCGCACTCGGCCCACTCGTCGCCGCCGGTCGGCGGGACGAAACCGTCCTCGGCCACGACGTCGGACACCGCGACCCGACCGCCCGGCTTGAGCAGACGGGCCATCTCTCCGAGCACCGGATGTTTGTCCGGCGCGAGGTTGATCACGCAGTTGGAGATGATCACGTCGATCGAGCCGTCCGGCAGCGGGACGTCCTCGATCATCCCCTCGAGGAACTCGACGTTGTCGACGCCGGCCTCGGCTGCGTTCTTCCTCGCGAGCTCCAGCATCTCGGGCAGGAAGTCGACGCCGTAGGCCTTGCCGTCCGGTGCCACCCGCCTGGCCGACACGATGACGTCGAGCCCGCCACCGGAGCCGAGGTCGAGTACCGTCTCGCCGGGTCGAAGGTCGGCGACGGCAAACGGGTTGCCGCAGCCCATCGACAGGCCGGCCGCAGCATCGGAGCCTTCGGCCAGCGTCTCGTCGTCGTAGAGTCCGGCCCCCCAGACGTCGTCGGTCTCGGTGGTGTCCGCCGAGGCGACGGCCGGTCGGTCGGTGGTGCCGTCGGCCGCCTCATCGGTTGCACCCGTGGCCCGGTCGGCGGCGGCCCGGTAGTAGGACCTCACGTCCTCGTGGATGTCGTCGGTGTTCGAGGTGTCGCTCGTATTCATCAATCATCGATGATAATCGATATGATCGGTTCCGGCAAGGTTGGCCCGACCCCCGCCGGTGGCGAGCGCTCAGGACCGCAGCTTGAACCGCTGGATCTTGCCGGTCGCGGTCTTCGGCAGGTCGGCCACCAGCTCATAGCGGCGAGGGCGCTTGAACCCGGCCAGTCGCTCCCGGCACAACCCGGTCAGCTCCTCGGTCAACGCAGCGCCGTCGGTCTGCTCGTCGAACCCGTCCGCCGGGATCACGTAGGCGATCGGGCGCAGGATGCCGGCACCGTCGCGCTCGCCGACGACGGCCGCCTCCAGCACCCGCTCGTGCTCGATCAGGGTGCCCTCGACCTCGGCCGGCGACACCCATTCGCCGCCGACCCGCAGCATGTCGTCGACCCGCCCGAGGTAGGTGTGGAAACCGTCGGCGTCGGCGACGTAGAGGTCACCGGTCCGCATCCACGGCCCGTCGAACGTCGCCCGGTTGGTCGAGGTGCGGCACCAGTACCCGGTCGTCATCGAATCGCCCTTCACCAGGAGCTGACCCGGCTCGCCCCGAGGCTGGTCGTTGCCCTCGTCGTCGACCACCCGTACCTCGTAGCCGGGCACGGGGACACCGCTGGTGCCGGGACGCAGCGCGCTCGGGGTGTTCGACAGGTAGATGTGGAGCAGCTCGGTCGAGCCGATCCCGTCGAGGATCGTGACGCCGAAGCGGTCGTTGAACCGCTGGTAGGTCTCGGCCGGGAGCGGCTCGGCGGCCGAGGCCGCCAGCCGGACCGAGGCGAAGGTGTCGTCGGCCAGGTCCGAGCCGTTCAGCGCGGCATAGAAGGTCGGAATGCAGAAGAACAGCGTCGGCCGGTGTGAGGTGACCAGGTCGGCCACCAGTGCCGGCGTCGGCGGGCGCGTCGGCTCGAGCACCGTCGAAGCGCCCGCCGCGAACGGGAACGTCAGTGAGTTCCCGAGTCCGTAGGCGTGGAACATCGGCCCGACGGAGAAGCAGCGGTCATCAGCGGTGAGTGCGAGCACCTGGTCGGCATAGGTCTCACACGTGACCCGGATGTCGCCGTGGCGATGCACCGCCAGCTTCGGCTGACCGGTCGAGCCCGAGGTGCAGAGCCAGAACCCCGGCGACTCGGCCCAGGTCGGATACGGCGACGCATCACCCGGCTGGCCGTCGGCAACGAAGTCGGACCAGCCGACGACCCTGGCCGCCGACGGGCCCGTGTCGACCTGATCGGCCGACCCGGTGCTGACGACGGTGGCCACCTCGGGGGCGGCGGCGCAGAGGCCGGGCACCCGGTCGGCCATCGGCGCCGAGACGATCGCAACCCGGGCCCTGGCGTCGGCCGTGATCACGCCAAGGTCACGACCGGGGAGCAGCGGGTTCATCGCCACCGGCACGGCACCGATCCGCATCGCCCCGAGGAAGCCGGCCACGAACTCGATCGAGTCGAGCACCGCCATGGCGATTCGCTGCTCGGGTTCGACGCCGAGAGCCCGGAGCGCTGCCGCAGCGGCGGCCACCTCGTCGGCCACCTCGGCGTAGGTCCAGGTGCGATCCCCGCTGATCACGGCGAGCCGGTCACCGTCGCCGCCCTCGACGTGGCGGTCGACCAGCCAGGTCGAGGCGTTGAACGGTTGATGGAACTCCTCGGGCATCGATTGGCCTCCCCTTGTCGCCGTTCGCTGGCCCGGCCGGCCTCAGCCGAACTCGTGCCAGGCCCGGGCCACCACCCGGACCACCAGCTCCGGGTCCTGATGATGGAGCAGGTGGCCGACGCCGTCCAGCAGGCGGGCCTCGGCGTTGTCGCCGATGGCGGCTGCGGTGTCGGTGGCGTGGGCCGCAGTGGCGTACTCGTCGTCGCGACCCTGCGCGACCAGGGTCGGGCAGGCGATCGGGGCGAGCGTCTGGCGGACGTCCCACGGCCGGAAGCCGTCGCTCAACCAGACCCCGCTCCAGGCGTCGAACACCGCCGCCGGGTACTCGTGGCTGCGAGCCAGGCCGGCAACGGCGGTGTCCCGATTGGCGACCATCCCGACGATCCCGTCGATGCAGCGCTGCTCGACCCAGGAGTGGGCGGCCAACGTCACCAGCCCACGCAGCCCACCGGGCGAGCCTGCGGTGTCCCTGGCGTGGAGCAGGGCGATCGAGCCGCCGTCGGAGTGGCCGACGAGGAGGGGCCGATCGGCGACGCCGCGACCGACGACGTCGAGCAGGCGACCGAACCGATCGGCTTCCCGGTGGAGCCAATCGGCCGGCCAGGCCCCGGTCGGGACGGGGGTCGATCGGCCGTGGCCCGGCCGGTCGTAGGCGAGCACGGTTCGTCCGGTCTCGGCCCGGATCCGGCCGGGGATGGTCCGCCACTGCCCGATCGAGCCGAGGCCGTCGTGGAGGAGCACGATCTCCGCCGGGCCGTCACCCCATCGGGCCACTGTCAGCCCGGCCCCGTCGACGTCGACGGTGTCGAGCCGTGGTGCTGACGCGGCCGGCCCGACGCCGGCATCGGCGTCCCCGGCATCGGGCGTCGTCGCCTCGGGTCGGTCCGCCCGCCCGGTCGTCTCGGCGCTCACCCGGCCGAGCGTAGTCGGCGAGGGGAGGGCGGTCGGCAGCCGGGGGTGACGATTCCCGGCCGCCGACCGAGGTCGCGGTGGCTACCCGGTGGGGGTGAGCAGGAGGGCCGTCGACTCCTCCCGACCCCCGGTCTCGGTCTGGATCCACCGGTTGTCGAACGCCAGGACCGAGTCGTCGGCACCGAACAGGCTGACCCAGTCGCCGCTGGTCTGGAAGCTGCCCCAGTCGGTGCCGTTGTTGCTGTAGACCACCAGGACGCCGGGCTCCGGCGGGCCGTCGAGGCCGCCGTTGATGAAGAGGAGGAACACGCCGTAGTCGGTGCCGACCACCTGCTGGACGTTCCGGTCGCCGACGTCGATCCCGAGGAACTCGCTCGGATCGAGGTCCTCCCATGGGCCGCCGGCGACCGAGCGCTGCAGCAGTGGCGTCTCGTAGGCGGCGAACATCGCCTCGTCGATCGCCTCGATCTCACCCCGGTCGAAGGCGGCGGCCTGTTCCTCGTAGGCCTGTATCTCCTCGTCGGTCGGCTCCATCCAGTGGACCCGGAATGTCGTGTCGCCGATCCGGGGGGCCTGCTGGGCGGGTCCGTAGAAGTACCAGTCGTCCTCGTAGTTGACCGGGCCCCGGTCCCAGTTGACGCCGTCCGAGGTGGTCAGCCGGCTCTCGGTGCCGTCCGGCATGGCCTCGGTCGGGTAGACGTCGACCACCAGCTGATCACCGGTCGAGCTGAGGAACCCGATCTGCTCACCCGGCTGGAACGGGTTCGGCAGCTCGGTCAGCTGATCACCCTGGAGTCGGAACACCCCGTTCCACGGGGTCCATGCCTCGGGCACGGCCACCCCGATGTCGGCCCATTGGACGTTGGCGACCTCGGGAACCGGGATCGAGTCGATCGACTCGACGTCGATCGGGCAACCGGCCTCCTCGAACTCGGCGCTGAGCTCGCCAAGCATCATCGTCAGGTCCTCCCGGGCCCGCTCCCGCTCGTCCTCGGGGGCGGTCCGCAGCCACTCGGCGTAGTCGGCGAGGCCGTAGTTGGCGAACACGGCGGCACACGGGTTGTCCGGGTCGGCCGGGATGTAGCTGAAGCCGTCGTGGTCGAAGTTGCGCAGCGTCATCTCGGTGACGTCGACGCCGGCACCCCTGGCGAGGCTCAGCACCTGGTTGTAGTCGGGATAGCCGGCCCGGCTGGCGACAGCGACGAGGCCGTCGTCCTGGCGCAACATGGCCACCGACGTCGTCGGCGGGACACCGCCGAGCTCCTGCCAGCTCCAGCTCTGCCCCCGATCGGACGAGGTGCCGTAGGACAGCGTCTGGCCGCCGGACACGGTGCCGGTGCTGAGCACGTAGATCACGCCGTCGTCGATCTGGAACTCGGAGATGAAGCGGTCCTCGACCTCGTTGGCCTGCCACTGGCCGTCGGCAAGCGAGTAGAAGGTGTTCGCCCGGAAGACGCGCTCCCAGTCCGCCTCGCTGACCTCGTCGAGCCGGACCCGGCCCGGCGCGGTGGCCAGCACGTAGTAGACGCCGCCGTCGGCGACGACCTGGCCGGCGCCGGGACTGGACTCGCTGGTCACGTCGACCACGTCGAGCCCGACGAATGGGCCACCGAGACCGCTCCCCTCGTCGGTCGACGAACCGGCATCGTCGGTCGAGTCGCCATCGGTCGAGTCGCCGTCGGTTGCGCCGTCGTCGGTCGAGTCGTCGTCCGTGTCGTTCTGGCCAGCGGCGATCTCGGTGGCGTCGTCTCCACCGGACAGGGCGAGGAATCCGAATCCGCCGGCGACGACGACGAGCGCCGCCACCACGAGCACCGCAGCCCGGCTCTGCCCGCTCGGTGGCCGGTGGGTGATCTCCGATGGGTCGCCGGCCGGGAAGCTCAGTCGTTCGGACTGTTCGGCCATGTGGTCGGTGAGTCGTTGCTCGATGTTCATCGGTCGGTCCTCTGCGGTGCGGTGTTCGGTTCGGTCGTTGCGGCGTCGGTCGGCTCGAGTTCGCTGCGGAGCTCGGCCAGGGCGTGATGGAGGCGGCTCTTGACGGTCCCGGTCGGGATGTCGAGGGCGGCCGAGGTGCGCTCGGTCGACCAGTCGAGGAAGTAGCGGCAGACCACGACCGCCCGGTACTTGTGATCGAGGTCGAGCAGCGCGGCCCGCAGCGCCGGATCGGCGGTGTCGGGCAACTCGGTCGAGTTGGCCTCGATCCACGGAAGGCGACGGGCGGCCCGCCGGAACCAGGACCGGCCCCAGTTGAGGCCGACGCGGTAGACCCAGCCGGCCGGGTTGCTGTGGCCGGAGACGGTGCCCCACCGGTCGAAGGCCCTGGTCATCGCCTCGTCGGTCGCCTCCCGGCCGAGCTCGGCGTCACCGAAGGTGAGGGCGAGGGCGCTGGCGATCTTGCCGTGGTGGATCCGGTAGAACTCGGCGAACGAGGCGATGAAGATCGCATCGTTGGCCGAGGCGGCACCGCTCCCGAGGAGGTGCGGATCGGCCGGCTCGTGGTCCCCCGTCCCCAGGAGCACCGGGGCCGGAACGTGGTCGTGTCGGTGTTCCATTGCTCGTGAGACGTCTCGGCGATCGGTTTGGTTCGCTGGTCCGCCAGATTTCTTCGCGTCGATGCGGCGGCCGGTGGCGGTCAGCCCCCGACCCCCTCGTCGTCTGGTTCCCGGCCCTGTTCGTCGGCCAGGGTGCGCAGGATCTCGAGGTTGGTCCTGGCCTCGGGGTCGTCTGGCGCCAGCTCCACGGCCAGGAGGAGGTGGACCTCACCCTCGTCGAAGCGGCCGGCGAGTGCGAGGGCGACCCCGAGCCGTTGGAGGTGGCGGGGGTGGAGCGGATCGTCGGCGACGAGGCGGTCGAGCACCTCGATCGCGCGGTCGATCGCCGGTTCCCGTGCGGCCGGATCGGTCTCGCCGCGGGCCAGCGTCAGCAGCAGTGCCGCCTCCTCGCCACGGAGTGCCGGGTCCGCGGCGGAGCGGGCCAGCCCGGCCCGGACCTCCCGCAGCGCCGCATCGAGGTCGCCCCGTCCGGAGGCGAGCCGGGAGGCGATGAAGCGGTAGCGGATCGAGTCGGGTCGCAGGGCCGTCGCCCGGTCGAGCTCCTCGGCCGGAGCACCCGGATCGGTCTCGGCGATCGACCCGACGGTGGTGTCCGTTCGGCGGCCGTCGATGGCACCGGCCACCTCGGCGTCCCCGACGAGGTCGGCCAACCCGGCGACGGCGGTGAGCACGGCGAGACCGACGGCGACACCGGTGACGGCGGTCCGAGCCGTAGGGGGCAGCGGACCGATCCCGGTGGCCGGTCGGCGCCGTTCGGCCGTCCTGTTGCGTCCCGGCGAGGCCGCCGACGCAACGACGAGGCCGGCCAGGAGCCAGAACAGTGGGTCGAGCTCGCTCAACGGGAACAGGAACTGCTGCCCGACGGCGTAGGCGACGACGCCGACCGCCAGCCCGACGATCGTCGGGTCGCCGACGAGGGCGGTCCGCACGGCGCCGACGACCACCACCCCGAGGGCGGCCGCGGCGAGGACCAGGCCCGGCGCACCGAAGGCCAGGCCGATGTCGAGCAGCCCGTTGTGGGCCCGGTCGGTGAGGACGTCGCGGCCCCACTGCACGACATAGGCCTCGTCGACGTTGGCCCCGAACACCGTGCGGTAGCCCTCGGGTCCGTGGCCGGTCAGCGGTGCGTCGCCGAGCGCCCGAAGACCGACCCGCCACTCGTCGAGCCGTCCGTCGATCACGCCGCCCGAGTCGGCGGCGCCCGTGACCCGCCGGCGGAGCGCCGGTACCGCGGCCACCAGCGCAACCGGAACCCCGACCGCAGCGGCCACCGCCAGCCGGTGGAGCCGGTCGAGCCGGTCGGGGTCGTCGGCGGCCGGTCCTCGGCCGCGGTCCCGCACGGCGGCCAAGGCGACGAGGGCGACGGCGACGATCGATCCGAGCCAGGCTGCCCGCGACTGCGACAACAGCAGCGCCGCCCCGCCGCTGGTTGCGCCGACCGCCCCGGCGACCCGCCACCCCGGGTCGGTGCCGCGGTCGAGCGCCAGCCCGGCCGCGATCGGGGTGGCCAGCGCCGCCGCCGCCCCGAGGTAGGCGGGCTGTGCGAGCGGTCCGCCGAGGCGCCCGCCGGCGAAGCCGCCGTCGTCGAACACGTCGAACCACTGGCCGATCGTATGGAGACCGAGCAGCGCAGCGCCGACCGCGGTTGCCCGCACCACGAGCGGTCTGGCGGTCGCTCCCCGTTCGAGGCCGACGACGAACAGCGCCCCGCAGAGCAGCCAGGTCAGCCAACCGAAGCGACGATCGGGGGTGCCGATCCAGGCATGCAGCGGATCGACCGCCAGGACGGTGGCCACCAGCCCCCAGGCCAACAGCCCGGCCCAGGCGACGATGGCCAGCCCGGCCAGCCTCGGTTGCGCCCCGCCGGTGGGACCGTCACCGCCGGTTCGGGCCACCGGCCGGCCGGCGGACCCGACGCGGTCGGTCGCCGCAGCCAGGAGGGCGAAGCCGATCGCCGGGAGGGCCAGCCAGCGGATCGGTCCCGAGCGGTCCCAGCCGAAGGGCATCACGGCGGCGAGGGCGACGAGGGGAAGGGCGGCGAGCCCGATCCGCTCGACCGGAGCCAACCCCGACCCCGTCGCCGGGTCGCCGTCGCGATCGGTCATTCCCGATCGGCCGGAGGTGACGGAGACGGGCCGGCCTGGAGCGCGGCGATGACGGCGACGTTGACGATGTCGTCGGCCGAGCAGCCCCGGGACAGATCGTGCAACACCCCGTCGAGCCCCTGCAGGAGCGGACCGAACGCCCAGGCTCCGGCCAGCCGCTCGGTGATCTTGTAGGCGATGTTGCCGCTGTCGAGGTCGGGGAAGACGAACACGTTGGCCCGCCCGGCGACCGGCGAGTCGGGCGCCTTCGATCGGGCGACCGAGTCGACGACCGCGGCGTCGAACTGCAGCTCGCCGTCGACGGCAAGATCGGGCTCCGCCGACCGCACGAGCTCGGTGGCGGCCCGCACCTTGTCGACCCGAGGGTGGTCGGCGCTGCCACGTGTGCTGAACGACAGCATCGCCACCAGGGGATCGGGCTCGCCGTCGGTCCGGCAGAGCTGGCGGTGGGTGGCGGCACAGGACCGGGCGACGGCGGCCAGCTGCTCGGCGTCGGGGTCGGGCAGCACGCCGCAGTCGCCGAAGACCACCGGCCGGCCGTCGCCGAGCACCATCACGAAGCAGCTCGAGACCACCGCGGCGGTGGCACCGCTCGGGTCGGTGGCCACGCCGAGGATCCGTAGCCCGGCCCGGATCACGTCGGCCGTCGGGCGGCTGGCGCCGGCGACGCAGCCGTCGGCCCGTCCGGCGGCGACCAGGAGCACGGCGACGGCGAGTGGGTCGTCGAGATCGACCGGTTTCGACAGCTTGGCGGCCCTGGCCCGCAGCTCGTCGTCGACGAACCGGGCCGGGTCGTCGAGCAGTACCGCGTCGACCAGTCGGTCAGCCTCGAGCCGGTCGGCCGCCTCCTGCGCCCGCTCGTCGGCCCCATCGGCCAGGACGATGGTGCGGGGCGACCGCCTGGCCTCGGCGTACCAGCGGTCCACGATCTCCTCGGCCATGGTCAGCGACCTTAGCCCGGCCTCGTGTTGCGTCGATCCCGCACGTCGTCGCCAGCCCGCCGACATCACATCAGGTCCTGGCCCGGCCCCGGGACGTCGACCGGGTCGCCGCTACGCTCTGGCCATGACCACGCTGCAGCTGATCGGAGGCGGGCGGATGGGCCAGGCCCTCCTCCAGGGGTTGATCGACGCCCACTGGGCCGAGCCGGCCGATCTCGCCGTCGTCGAGGTCGTGGCCGAGCAGCGGGCGGCCCTCGCCTCGACCCATCCGGGCGCGCAGGTGCTCGGGGAGCCACTCGCCAGCACCGACACCCTCGTCGCCGTCAAGCCCCACCTGGTGCTCGACGTCTGTGCCTCGCTCGACGCCCCTCGACGGGTGCTGTCGGTTGCGGCGGGCATCACGATCGGGTCGATGGAGGCCGTCCTGCCGGGCGGCACGCCGGTGATCCGGGCGATGCCGAACACGCCCGCCCTCGTCGGAACCGGAGCCGCCGGGCTCGCCCCCGGCTCGTCCGCCGGTGACGACGACGTGGCCTGGGCCTCGGGCATCCTCGGCTCGGTCGGCGTCGCCGAGGTGGTTGGTGAGCCGCTCCTCGACGCGGTCACCGGGCTGTCCGGCTCGGGACCGGCCTACGTGTTCCTGCTGGCCGAGGCGTTGACCGACGCCGGGGTGGCCATGGGCCTGACCCGGGCGGTCGCCGGTCGCCTGGCCACCCAGACGATCGCCGGCGCCGGCCGGATGCTGGTGGCCGACGGCGCCGATCCGGTCGATCTCCGGGCCGGGGTGACCACGCCGGCCGGGACCACCGCAGCCGGGCTCGCCGCCCTCGAGCACGGCGGGCTGCGGGCCACCGTGGCCGCGGCCGTCCGGGCCGCGACCGAGCGCTCCATCGAGCTCGGCAGGGGCTGACCAGCATGCGGGACGAGCTCCGGTTCTCGACGATCTCCTTCCTGTCCGACTACGGCCACGGCGATGAGTTCGTCGGCCTCGTCCACTCGGTCATCCGATCGATTGCCCCCGAGGTCCGGGTGATCGACATCACCCACGAGGTCGCCCCGCACGACGTGCGCGCCGGCGGTCTGGCCCTGGCCCGCTCGGCGCCGTACATGGCGCCCGGGGTCGCCCTCGCCGTCGTCGATCCCGGCGTCGGCACCGCCAGGCGGGCGGTGGCCATCGAGGTGGCCGACGGTGGCGCCTACCTGGTCGGTCCGGACAACGGGCTGCTCGCCCCGGCCGTTGCGCTGGTCGGCGGCGCCACCGGCGCAGTCGTGCTCGACAACCCCGACTACCAGCTGGAGATCCTCGGCCCGACCTTCGACGGCCGGGACGTGTTCGCACCGGCGGCCGCCCACCTCTGCCTCGGCGTGCCGCTCCACCAGCTGGGCACGCCGATCGATCCGGCCCAGCTCCTGCCCGGGCTGTTGCCGGTCGGTGAGCGGCAGCCCGACGGTTCGTTCGCCGCCGAGATCCTGTGGATCGACCGCTTCGGCAACGCCCAGCTCAACCTCGGCCCCGACGACCTCGGTGACTGGCCGGAGATCGTCGAGGTCTCGGGCGGCCGGGTCAGCCGCAACGCCACCCGGGTCCGGGCCTTCGCCGACATCCCGGCCGGCGGCTTCGGACTGCTCGTCGACTCCTACGGCCTGCTCGCCCTGGCCGTCGACCGGAGCTCGGCGGCCGAGGAGCTCGGTCTGAGCGAGGGCGACGAGCTGACGTTGCGGCCGATCGAGGGGCGGGCGTCGAACGTCTCACCGGTCACGTTGAGCATCAAGCCGTCGCTCGACCGCCCGGTCGGCGAGCCGGGCGCCGACGGCTAGCCGACCGGGGTCAGCGCAGCTGGCGTTCGCTACCCTGGCCTGTCCATGCGGCCATCCGTCGTCATCACGCTCGGTCTCCTGTTGCTGGCCATCCTCGTGGCCGGCATCGTGCAGTTCTTCGTGCAGATCCGCTGAGCCCCCGTCGCCCGCAGCTGCGGCTCGGGTGATCCCGCACCGATGGTGCGAACGACAGCGCCGCCCCGCGGGAGCCCGTCGGGCCGGTCGACCGGCTGCGGGTTCGGCTCAGTCGAGCGGAGCGGTCAGCGGGTCGTAGCCGTACAGCCAGTCGAACGCGGCCTCGCCGTCGGCGTGCGACACCGATGCGAGGAGTTCGTCCCTCGTCCGTTGCTCGGCCCCATCGGCGAGGTGATAGGTCGTGGCGTTGCGGAACGACCGGTGCTGCAGCTCCGCGGCCCTCGGTCGCCGGATCGTCTCGTAGCGCTCGATGGCGTGGTCGACCTCTCCGGGGCCCGACGCGGTGAGCAATCGGGCGAGGATCGCTGCGTCCTCGATCGCCTGGCACGCACCCTGGGCCATGAAGGGGAGCATCGGGTGGCAGGCGTCGCCGAGCAGGGTCACGCGACCGCTCGTCCACCGCTCCAGCGGCGTCCGGTCGTGCAGCGCCCAGCGGTACACCGGGTCGGTGACGTGGCCGAGGATCGCCTGCAGGGCCGATGACCAGCCGACGAACTGCCGGCGTAGCTCGTCGGTCGAGCCGAGCTCGTTCCATCCCTCGGCCTCCCATGTGGCCTCGGGGAAGACACAGACCAGATTGAGGTACCGCTGGCCCTCGCCGACGAGGTAGCTGACCAGGTGCCGGTCGGGGCCCATCCGGTTCGTGACCTCGATCGGTTGATCGGGGACCGCCACGCGAGGGACGAGCGCCCGGTAGGCCACCGATCGGCTGAACCGGCTCGGGCGGTCGCCGAACAGGCTCCTGCGGACCGACGAGTGGATGCCGTCGGCGCCGACGACGACGTCGGCGGTGATCCTCGTTCCATCGGTGAGATCGAGGGCGGCGCCGGCGTCGATGGTGCTGGCCCCGGCGACGGCGACGCCGAACCTGATCTCGACCCCGGCCAGTGCGCCGGTCAGTGCGTCGACGAGGTCCGGTCGGTAGACGTTGTAGTACGGGTGGCCGTAGCGCTCGACCGGGCGGTCGCCGAGCGGTTGCACCAGCAGTTCCGAATCGTCCTCCCAGCGACGCAGCACGATCCGCTTCGGAGTCGTCCCGATCCTGGCGAGGTCGTCGGCCAGCCCGATCGAGCCGAGCACCCGCGTGCCGTTCGGGCTGATCTGGATACCGGCGCCGACCTCGGCGAACCCCGCCGATTGCTCGACGAGCACCACGTCGTGACCGCTTCGATCGAGCAGCGCAGCGAGGGTCATGCCGCCGATGCCGGCGCCGGCGATCGCCACCCTCATCTCGATCCGATCACCCGCGTCTGGCCGATGCACCGCATGGTCGGGGAGCCTAGTATTCCGGGCCATACGTCGACCCCGGAGCCGGGGTCTGGGAAGGAGCGGTGCTTCCGTGCTGAACCGATTCGACGACTATCCGATCCACCAGACCGCCGAGCCGATCGCCCACCCGGCGTCGTCTGACCCGAACGTCTACGACCGGACGTGGTTCAACGCCTACAGCGACGACGCCAGCCGCTACTTCGGCTTCGGCATGGCGGTGTACCCCCACCGCCAGATCCTCGACGCCCACTTCAGCTGCGTCGAGGCCGGCGGCCTGCAGCGTTGCGTCTACGCCTCCCGGCGGGCCCCGCAGGAGCGCACCGACCTGTCGGTCGGGCCGATCCGGCTCGAGATCATCGAGCCGCTCCGACGGGCCCGCATCGTCATCGACGACAACGACACCGGGATCGCCGCCGACCTGACGTTCTCGGCCCGCACCTCCGCCATCCAGGAGGCTCGGCAGATCCTGTTGAACGGGCAACGCCGGACGATGGACGCCACCCGGTTCGCCCAGTTCGGTCGCTGGCGTGGCACGATCCGCCACCCGGACGGGGAGATCGAGGTCGACGAGACGACGTGGCGTGGCACCAAGGACCGCTCATGGGGCATCCGGCGCGTCGGCGAGCGCGTGCCGATCGGCGCACCACAGCCGTTCGGCTCCTTCTTCTTCCTCTGGGCGCCGCTCCAGTGGGACGACCACGTCACCCATGCGGTGTTCTTCGACGGCCAGGACGGTCGGGCCATCGTCCGGGAGGGCCTGACCTCGCCGATGTTCCCGTCGGAAGACGCCATCCCCGATGAGCTGGACGACGTCGCCGACCACATGGCGACCGCCATCCACCGGGTCGAGTACCACCGGGGCACGCGCTGGGCGAAGCGGGCGGAGCTCGACCTCATCGCCGTAGATGGCGCCGTCCGCACCATCACGCTGGAACCGAAGCTGCGCTTCCAGTTCAAGGGTCTCGGCTACGGCCACCCGACGTGGGGCCAGGGGATGTGGAAGGGCGAGCTGGAGGTCGGTGGTGAGAGCTTCGATCCGCTCGAGCTCGATCCGCTCCAGCCGGAGAACGTCCATGTCCAGCAGGTCGTGATCGCCGCCGACGACGCCGGCCGCACGGGTATCGGTGCCCTGGAACAGATCGTCATCGGGCCGTACGCACCCGCGGGTTTCACCGACCTCCTCGACGGGACGGGTTGACCGGTCTGCGCCGACCGGGCGACGACCGACGGGTTCGCCGAACCGGTGTCCGAGCCGGCCGATCAGCGAGGCATCGGCCCGCCCGGTGGCATCCGGTCGATCGCCTCGACCTCGGCTCGGGCCTGGGCCATGGCCACCATGGCGTCCTGGGCGTCGCTCGCGGTCCTGGCGTCGGCGGCGCGGGGCGGCGGAGGCGGGGGCGGGGGAGTGGCGTCCTTCTTCGGGATGATCAGCCAGGCGGCCCCGTACATCAGCGGGAGCAGCGGGAACGTCAGCAGCGACCCGGCGATGATGCCGACGCGGACCCAGACCGGGTCGATGCCGACGTACTCGGCGATGCCACCGCTGACGCCGGTGAGGCCGTCGTCGGTTCGGGTCAGTCTGCGGGCGGGAACGGGGGTCGTCGATGCCATGGCTACATCGTGAACCAGGCGACGGGTCGCTGGTATCGGGCAGGACCCCGATCCGACCCCGAGAGACCCTGAGGTCGCGGTCGGGGCCGCCGCGCTGCGACCGGCGCCCCGTCGATCGGGGGTCGCGGCGTCAGGCGTCGCTGGCCGGCTGGGTCCAGCCGACCCGGGCCGCCCAGTGCTCGGCTCCGGCAATGATCAGGTCGCATGCCGGGTCCTTGACGTCGTAGTAGGTGTCCCAGTCGCCCGGCGCCGCTGAGGTGAGCGCCCGTTTGATCGCCGCGTAGGAGTCGGCGGCCAGACGGTCGGCCCGGAGGTAGTCGCGGAACAACAACGGATAGCGCTGGTTCGCTCGCCCGGCGGCGCGGACGTGGACGTGGAGGTCCGCACCGTTCGACCAGTACCGCTTGGCCCAGTCGGCGGGGTCGCCAGCGGACCCGGCCGGGACGTGGTCGGTCACGATGTCGCTCCGGCGGACGAGCCCGGGCAGGAGCTCGTCCGGCCAGGCATCGGCGACGTCGAGCTCGGCGACGGTGATCTGGATGTCGATCACGTCCTTGGCCGCCAGACCGGGCACCGACGTCGACCCGATGTGGTCGACGCGCCCGGAGTCGTCGCCGACGACCGCCCGCAGCGACGCCCCCGCCAGCACGAATCGCTCGGGCCAGCTCGGATCGTGGTCGACGATGGTCAGGGGCGAGCCGGACATCGGAGCAGCATGCCAGCACCGGGTCCCCTGGTCGAGCGTCGACCCGGCTACGGGCTCGTCGTCCCGCCCGTCTCGATCTGGTGTTGGAGCCGGCGCAGCGAACTCCGCGCGTCGACGTAGATGCTCCCGAGTGCGTGACCGATCGTGTAGGCCGACAGCAGCCAGAAGACGACGGTCCCCCGGAACGCCGTGCGGTAGCGGACGCGGCACGATCCGGGCCGTCCGCCGACCGGCTCGACCGCGAGCTCGGTGTAGTAGCTGCGGATCAGCCAGCGCAGCCCCCTTGCCTCGACGATCGTCAGTCCGAGGACCGACCCCTCCTCCCAGCGGACGATCTCGGCGCGTGAACGCAACACCCATTCCTTGGTCTCGAATCGGGCACCGATGCCCCGCACCCGTTCGGTGATCGCCTCGTGCTCGTCGTAGTCCTCGTGCCACGACGTCCAGGTCGTGTGATCGCTCAGGATGCTCCACACCACCGCGGGGGAGGCGTCGATCTCGCGGCTGGCGGACACCCGCAGCAACCGCCATCGCCCGCTGAGCAGGCTCGGCCCAGCCGGTTCGAGCGCCTTCACGGCCCGTCCGGCGGTGATCCGTCGAGCAGTTGGACCCCCATCGGGTTCACCGCGGGGATGACGGCGCTGCGGGCGATGGCGCTGGCGGCCGGGGTCAATGCGTCGAGCAGCCGTGACCGGGCCGCGTCGTCGAGCGGGGTGAAGGGGGCCTCGGCCAGCCGGTCGGTTGCGAACTCGACCTCGGCGACCGCGTCGTGCCCGGCCGCCTGCGGACGACCGTCGGCGGCGAGCAACCCCCGCTCGACGTTGCGGTCGGTGGCGGCGGCCCACTCGTCGTCGCTCCAACCGCGGTTGGGCTGGAGCGCCTGGCGCGAGGTGCCGCCGACGGCGACGAACAGCACGGCGACGTCGACCGGAGCGAATCCCCTCGCCGTCCACGTCGCCACGTGCCCGTCACCCCGGTGCTCTCGCAGCGTCGTCGCCAGCTGCCACAGCGCGGCCACCGGGTCATCGGGCGGTGGGAGATCGCGGTTGGCGAGGTAGAGCGGCAGGGTCCCCGGGTGACCCCGGCCAACGGCGTCGCCGAGCATGCCGATCGTCGTGCTGTCGCCGGCGAGGGCCTCCACCTCGTCGCCGGCGATGCGCCGGAGCGCAGCCGCCGCGCTGGTCGACCTGGCCTCGAGCAGCGAGTCCGGCGGCGCCACGTCCCAGACCGACGGGATCGCCCTCGACACCATGGCCGGGGCGAAGCCGAAGAACGCCGCCGTTGCCGCACCGGCGGAGCAGGGGCCGAGTGGGGCGGCGCGGAAGCCGAAGTAGGTCCGCCAGAACCCGTTCACGCCGAGTTGCCCGGCGCCGTCGACCGACTCGGGCGCGAAGTAGGTCACGGCGTGCAGCGATTCGAGCCGCCGCCACAGCTCTCGGGCGAAGGGGTCCGTTGGCAAGGCGTCTCCTCCGGGTCGGTGGTCGTCGAGGCAAGACTTCCACATCGACGGCCTGCTCGTTGACCTCGGTGTCGCCCGCTCCGACGTCGACGGTGCGGGGTCGGCGTTGGCGGTCCGGCCGTCTCACCCGTTTCACCCGTCTCGGCCGACGAGGTGCGCGTCGTCGAGATCCCGTTCGCGTGTGGTCAGACCGGCTGATCGCCGTCCGGTCCGGAGGCGTGTGCGGCCGCAGGCGACGGCGGCCACGCATAGGCGAGGCTGGTCGCGGGCTGATCGGGCTCGGTCAGCCGGAAGGCCAGCTGGAGGCCGGCCGCCTCGACCATCGCCACCTGCTGCTCGAGGTCCTCGTTGGTGTGGAGCACGACGAAGTCGAACGGCCAGGCCGTCTCGAACCAGCCCGTGATGGCGTCGAGGACCCGCCGGTCGAGCCCGTCGTCGAGGCGTGACGCCCGGACCCAGAACGTGACAACGGCCTCGACATCCGACCACGGCGTCTCCGTCATCGGGATCTTCTCGGGGGACCCGAGCCACCTGGCGTCCGGGGGGAACAGATAGATGCAGCCCAGACAGGTCGTCTGGGGCGGATCCATGATGGTGTAGAGGTAGGCGTACCGGTCGGCGAACCACCTCTCGGCGGTCTCCATGTCCTTGCGGTTGTCGTCGACCGTGAAGTCGTCCTGTGGCCACGGCTCCTGTGACCACGCCCGCAGGAATTCCCGGGTCTCCATGACCGCCTCGTGGTCGAGCGCGCTGTCCGACACGACCAGCGGCCGGATCACGAACCCTTCGGTTCGCAGCTGCTCCGGCGGTCGGAACGCCGGATCTCGGAAGGCGTACTCTGGCATCGTCGGCTCCATCCGGCGTCGCTTGGACGGCGGCGAACGTTAGCAGGGCCCGGCCGACGGTGAGTGGGGATCGATCGGGCCGGCCCGGCGCCCGGGGACCGGCGTTCGGTCGGCGGTCCGGCCGGTCATGGCTCCTCGAGCGCCTCGAGTTCGTAGCCACAGACCTGCCAGCCGTTCGGACCCGGGCCCGTCTCGACGGTGACGAGGTAGCCGGCCCCGCCGATCGTCATGATGCCGGACGCCGAGCCATCCGGGGCGGTCGACCAGTCGATCGAGGAGTAATCGATCCCGGCTCCGAAGTCATCGGCTATCCGCCGCTCGACGGCCGGATCGGATGGCGCGACATCGGCGCCGGCACACGGTGCGAAACCGGCACTGGTCCAGCGGCGCTTGGAGAGGTCGGCGACCCATCGTTCGCCGGCGTTCGGTTCGCCCGACCCGCCGGGGGCGATGAGGTTGCAGGCGGCGACGAAGACGAGCAGACCGACGACGCAGGCGACGCCGGCCCAGGCACCACCCCCGGATCGGGTGAATCCGGAGCCGGATGGCGGCCCGGTCCGAGTCCAGCCGCCTGGCAGCTGGCTTCGACTGGCGTGCTCACCGTACTGATCGACCATTGCCTCGCTGCCGTCGTCCGGCCCGTCCCCGCCCCGGGGGGCGTCGGGCCCCGAGGTCCCAGCATCGCACACCGGGCCGGCGTGATGCGGTCGTCGGCCACCGTCGCCGAGGTCGATCCGGCGGCCACTTCCGGTGGAGCGGCCCGCCAGCGAGACGTCGGGCCGACATCCGACGGCCCGGCTTTCCGGACAAGATCTGACCGCAATATGGTCGAGAGTGGAGGATATGGACAGCCATCACACATCAGCGGAGGACCGGCCATGACCGACTCCTCGCTCGTCACCAAGCACCGTCGACCGATCGACGAAGGGTCGGTTGCGTCATCGAGCGCCACACCGACCAGGTCGACCGACGGATCGCACCACGCCATCGCCACCTGGGGACTGGCCCGACGCTTCGACGACAACAACGCCGTCGCCGGTCTCGACCTCCGGATCCCTGCCGGTGAGATCTACGGCCTGCTCGGGCCGAACGGCGCCGGCAAGTCGACGACGGTCCGCATGCTCTGCACGCTGCTCGGGCCGACCGGCGGCACCGCAACCGTCGCTGGGCACGACGTGGTCGCCGCCCCGGACGCCGTGCGGCTCCGGATCGGCGCCGCCCTGCAGGACGCCGGGCTCGACCCGAGGCAGACCGGCCTCGACCTGCTCCGGCTGCAGGGTCGGCTGTACGGGCTGACCCCGCACGAGGTCGAGCGGCGGGTCACCGACCTGACGACGATGATCGACATCGGCGACGCGATCGACCGGTCGATTGACACCTACTCAGGTGGTATGAAACGGCGACTCGACCTCGCCGCCGCGCTCGTCCACAACCCCGAGGTGCTGTTCCTCGACGAGCCGACGACCGGGCTCGACCCGGTGAGCCGAACCCGGGTCTGGGACGAGGTGCGCCAGCTGAACGAGCGACTCGGGATGACGATCCTGCTGACCACCCAGTACCTGGAGGAGGCCGACTCGCTCGCCGACCGGGTCGGCATCATCGACGGCGGCCGGCTGGTCGCCGAGGGAACACCGACCGAGCTCAAGCGACGGGTCGCCGACGACCTGATCGTCGCCCGGATCGACGGCGACACCACCCCGGCGGCTGCCGTCCTGGCCGCGGTCCCGGCGGTTCGGGTGGTCGACACGACCGACGTCGAGGTCGTGGTCAGCGCCGTCGACGGCGCTGCCGCCGTCGGCCCGGTCGCCGTCGCCCTGGCCGAGGCCGACATCGCGTTGTGCGACCTGACCATGCGCACCCCGACCCTCGACGACGTGTTCCTCGAGGTGACCGGCAACCGTCTCGCTGTCGGCCCCGCCTCCGGCGAGCCGAGCGGGGAGGTCGACCGATGATCGCCGTCGACGCAACCTCGACCACCTCGACGGCGCCGATCCGGGCCCGTCGGACCGGTTTCGTCCACGACGTCACCACCATCGCCGGCCGGGCACTCCGGGCCGTGCCCGGCGATCTGGAGGCCGTGATCCCGCCGGTCCTCATCGCCACGTTCTTCTTCGTGGTCAACATCGCCACGCTGGAGCGGTTGACCGAGGGTGCGATCGTCGGCTTCGACTACACCGCCTTCCAGATGCCAACGGCCATCCTGCTCGGCGTCACCGGCGTCTCCCGCGCACCGGCGGTCGTGCTCGACGTCCAGAACGGCTACCTCGACCGACTGTTGATGACCCCGATGCGTCGGACGGCGATCCTGCTCGGCCACCTCGTTGCCGACGTGGCCATTGCCCTCGGGCTGGCGGTTCCGATCCTGGTGCTCGGTCTCGTGCTCGGGTCGGGGTTCGCGACGGGCATCGTCGGCATGGTCGTGTTCCTCGCCATGGCCGCCCTGTGGAGCCTGGCCTTCGCCGGCTTCGGCTACGCCGTCGCCCTGAAGACCGGGAACCCGGCGGCGGTGCAGTCGATCTTCCTGCTGTTCTTCCCGTTCCTGTTCCTGACCACGTCGTACGTGCCCCGGTCGCAGCTGTCCGGCTGGCTCGACACCGTGGCGGCGTTCAACCCCGTGACGTACCTGCTGGAGGGGCTGCGGTCGCTGGCGATCGACGGTTGGTCGATCGACCTCCTCTGGGGCGTGATCGCCATCGTCGCCGTCGGCGCCCTCAGCATGTCGATGTGCCTCGCCGCCCTCCGTGGCCGGGTCCGATCGGGCTGAGCGGGCGGTGGTGACGCCATGAGCGGGCCGACCGGTCGAGCCCTGACGCTGCTCTCGCTGCTCCAGACCCACCGCCACTGGTCTGGGGTCGAGCTGGCCGAGCGGCTCGGGGTGAGCGAGCGGACGGTCCGCCGTGACGTCGATCGATTGCGCACGCTCGGCTATCCGGTCGAGGCCACCACCGGCATCGCCGGCGGCTACCAGCTGGCCGCCGGCGCCCACCTCCCCCCACTCGTCGTCGACGACGACGAGGCGGTCGCCCTGGCGGTCGGTCTCCGGGCCGCCGCCGGGGCGTCGGTCGATGGGATCGAGGACACGACGCTCCGGGTCATGGCCAAGCTCGAACAGATCCTGCCAGACCACCTCCGTCGACGGATCGATGCCCTCAACTCGAACCTCGACACGCTCCGGTGGACCCCGAGGACCACGGTGCCGTCTGCCAGCCTCGGCGTGCTGGCCCAGGGGTGTCGCGATCGGGAGGAGGTGCGTTTCGACTACACCGGGCGAAACGGTGAGGCGTCGAACCGGCTGGTCCGTCCCCACCAGCTCGTGTCCGTCGGGCAGCGCTGGTACCTGGTGGCCTGGGACGTGCGTCGATCCGACTGGCGGACGTTCCGCATCGACCGGATGGAGGGCCCGCGGTTGGCCGGCGTCCGCTTCGAGCCGCTCGAGCTCCCGGCGGACAGTGCGGCCGCCTTCGTCCAGGCGGGGCTCCGGTTGCGGTCGGTCCGGCACGAGGCGACGGTCGTCGTGCACGGGCCGCCCGATCGGATCGAGGTGGCGAAGTACTGGTTCGGGTCGCAGATGGAGCTCGAGTCGTTCGGCGGTGACCGCCATCGGGCGACGCTCGGCTCCGACGCCCTCGACTGGCTGGTCAGCATGATCGCGATCCTCGCGGTCGACTTCGACGTCGAGGTCGAGGCGGTCCCCGACCCGGCATGGGCGATGCTGGCCGACGTTGCGGCGCGGCTCTCATCCGTCGATCCTCCCGGCTGACGGCGGCGCGGCAACGGCCCTCGACCGCACGCCTAGGGTGGCGGGATGGGTTGGGGGAGCTGGAGGGGTGTCCCGGTCGCTCTCGGGTTGCTCGTCGTGCTGGCGATGGGTTGTGGGGCCGTCGGCGGACGCGGCTCGGCTGACGTCCTCGAGGCGACGAGGATCGCACCGGACTCGGTCCGCCTGCTCGTCGCCTCCTGCAACCAGGGCCCGTTCGTCGACGAGGTCGAACGGACCGAGCCGGGCACGTACGAGGTTCGGGTCGGCACCCGGATCGGAGGCACCGGTGACGATTGCGCCGACCTCGTCTCGGTCGCGGTCGACCCCGATCTGGCCACGCTCGTCATCGTCGACCGGGTGTCCGGTCGGCGGTTCGAACTGCTCGGCACCGGCCTTCCGGCGCCGCTCGGGCTGAACGGCGTGTGGCGCATGACCACCGTCGACATCGGCACCATGGTGTCGGTCGGACAGACGACGGCGGAGATCCCCGAGCTCTCGATCAGCGTCGACGAGGAGTCGGGTGTCGTCGAGGGCAACTTCGGCTGCAACGACCTCCGCATCGAGGTCGATGTCGGTCCCGACACGATCGCCGGGCGGCCCGAGACCCTCACCGGCGGTACCGAGCGCTGCCCGGTCGGCGGCGGATCCGGGGACGAGGTCGTGACCGAGCGGTCACTGCTCGAGCTGCTCACCGGCGGCCGGCCGGCCGACCTGTACCTCGACGGCGACCACCTCGAGCTGAGCACGCCGGACACCAACGCGGTGTTCGAGCGCATCGCGCCCTGATCCTCGCCATCGCAGCGACCGCGATCCGGGGTCGTCAGAGGCCGGCGAGCACCAGGTCGTCGAGCAGTCGCTCGACGGTGTCGACGTCGTCCGGTCCGGGACCGGCCGGCTCGGCGACGAGCTCGACCGGCTCGACGTCGCCATCGACCGGGCCCGGGGCCAGCTCATCGTCGGCATGGGCGCCGCTGCCGGCCCCGGCCGATGGTGACCCCGCCGGCGGCGACGATCCGGGAGGAGCTGCGTGGGCCGGTCCGGTGGACGGTGGGGAGGAGGTCGACACGGTCGTCGGTGATGCGGTCGGCGCGGCCGTTGTCGGCGGGAGCCTGGTGGGATCGGCCGTGGTCGTCGTTGGCGGTGCGGTCGTCGTTGGCGGTG